>JAZDKP010000201.1:0-3591 GCA_043802925.1 Fibrobacterota bacterium
GTAAAAAATGCCGGCATGTCAACCGAAAAAATAAATGAAAGAGGCGAGATGACCGTCTGGCAGAGGCTCGCGTACCTCGTTGATCCGGGAACATGGTGCCCTTTGCACACCATTTTCAATCCCACCGATAATTCCGAAGGAACAACCAATGTTATTGACGGCCTTGGAAAAATATCAGGCAAATGGGCTGTTATCATCGGCTTTGACAATAAGGTCATGGCCGGGGCCTGGCTTCCGGGACAGTCCGAAAATGTGCTTCGGGCCACTGATTTGGCCAAAAGGCTGCATATCCCCCTTGTCTGGCTTGTAAACTGCAGCGGAGTAAAATTACCCGAACAGGAAAAATTTTATGGCGGCCGCCGTGGATCGGGGACAACATTTTTCAGGCATGCCGAACTTGAAATCATGGGAATCCCGATTTTAACCGGTATATACGGCACCAACCCTGCAGGTGGCGGCTACCAGGCGATAAGCCCCACGGTTTTGTTTGCCCATAAAAACTGCAATATAGCGGTAGGCGGCGGCGGTATTTTAAGCGGAATGTCTCCCAAAGGACACTTTGACCTGGAAGGCGCCGAAATGCTTATTTCCTCTGCAAAGCAGTTCAAGGCCAAACCGCCTGGGGCTGTTGAGGTTCATTACGATGCAACAGGCTTCTTCAGATATGTTTATGAAGAAGAGACGGGCGTTCTTGACGGCCTTAAAGATTACATGAAAGATATGCCTGCATATAACCCCAAATTTTTCAGGGTTGCTGAACCCAGATCTCCCAAATTTCCAGCCGATGATCTTTATTATCTGCTTCCTTTCAACCAGAAGAGAACATACGATTTTAAAGATATTCTGTCCCGTTTAGTTGACGGCAGCGAACACATGGAGTACCGCCCGGATTATGGCCCGGAGGTATATACCGGATTGTGCAAACTGGACGGTTTTGTAGTCGGCTGTATCGGGAACAACCAGGGCTTTCTTAAAGAAAACTATCCCGAATATGCACCTTACCCGGGAATCGGCGGAAAGCTTTACAGGCAGGGACTTATCAAGATGAATGAATTTGTCACATTGTGCGGACGTGACAGGATTCCCATTATATGGTTCCAGGATACTTCCGGAATTGATGTCGGCGATATAGCGGAAAAAGCCGAGCTTCTCGGACTTGGCCAGTCTCTCATTTATTCCATACAGCAGACTGACGTTCCGCAGCTTCTTGTTGTCTTGAGAAAAGGCTCTGCGGCGGCTCATTATATCATGGGAGGTCCGACCGCAAACAGGCACAATGCTTTTACAGTCGGCATAGCCACAACGGAGATTTATGTTATGCACGGGGAGACAGCCGCTGCGGCTTCATATTCGCGCAGGCTGGTAAAGGAAAAAGCTTCCGGAAAGCCTCTTGAGCCCATAATCGACAGCATGAACAAGCTGGCACAGGAATATTATGACTATTCAAGGCCTGCATACTGCGCAAAGCACGGTCTTGTTGATGAAGTGGTCAATTTATCGGATTTAAGAAAATATCTCGTTGCCTTCACGGGCGCCTCTTACCAGAATCCAGGATCAATCTGCCCGCAGCACCAGATGCTTACTCCAAGATCTATAAAAGGATGAAGGTGATTCAGGAGAACAGATACTTTGAGACCTTTGAAGAACGCTCAATTTTGGCCAAGTACAAGGAAGGCGATAATTTTAACCGCAGGAATACACGGAAGTATTTCGAGGATTAAAATTTGAGCCTGACAAAGTAATCGGGCAAAAGGGAGTGTTATGCAAAGGTCTCACTTTATGAAACAATGGAAATGCACTGTCTGCGGATATGTTCACACAGGCCCCGAACCCCCGGAAAAATGCCCGGTGTGCGGCGCCGACAAGTCAATGTTTGTAGAAGTAACCTCTTCAGAAACTGCTCCGGAAACACTCCCCGCACCGGACAAACAAGACATTCAGGCAAAATCACCCGAAATTTCAGTTATCGCCAGACTTATTCATACGTTGCATGCTCATCCCATAACAGTGCATATACCAAACGGGGTTCTTCCCGTAACCGTTCTTTTTCTTGCGATTGCCATTCTTTTCAAATCCGGCAGTTTTGATGTCGCCGCCTTTTATAATCTGACTGTTGTCCTTTTAGCCATGCCCGTTGTGCTTTTTACGGGCTTTGTTGAATGGAGCACAAGATATCGGGGTTCATGGAGCTTGTTGTTTATAACCAAAATATCCTGTGGTATTGTAGTTCTTATATCGGCCATGGTTTTATTTGCCTGGCATGCACTTGATCCGAATGTTTCAATCGGTCCTGACAGATATCTGTTTTTCCTTCTCCATGTCATAATGCTTGCTGCTGCGGGAATCGCAGGCCATCTTGGCGGAAAGCTTGTTTTTAAGGACTGATTGAAGTCACCGGGGCTTGCGGCGGGTAACCTTCAAGCTTGAGAGAGACCTTTGAAGAACGCTCAATTTTGGCCAAGTACAAGGAAGGCGATAATTTTAACCGCAGGAATACACGGAAGTATTTCGAGGATAGCGCTGAAGCTTCACTGCGTGCCGAAATTTGAGCCTGACGCAGTAATCGGGCAAAAGGGGGTGTTATGCAAAGGTTTCGAGTGAAGGGGGCGGCCCCCAATACTTCTCCCCTGATATGCGACACAACTGCCGTAAAGGGTTACAGGGGAAAACATTTTGCAAAGTCTTTGATCCGGGCCTGCATCTCCTGCTTTCGGAGAATGGATTCGGGGAAGGGAATTCATTATGGCCGGCCTGGGGAGATTTTGGATTCAGGAGGCGAAAAAATTGGCCAGGATCGGTTGGAACATTCCGGTTTGAAAATATTGGCAATAGGGGATGCATTTGGACAGCAGCATAAAGGATATATCCGCTCCCAAATCCTTTTCCCCTTCCAGTGTGTCGAAATTGCCGCCGCCCTTGGAAATGACCAGATCGGCCTCCCGAATCAATTCCCTTAACTCCCTGGAACATCGAGATAGAATGGTGCCCGGGACCGGGGCATTCAGCCCATTGGACATAATGGCAGCCACCTGGTCCAGTCCCACCATTTCCGCTTCGCTTCGGGTGGCATCATTCAACGCGGGGGCACTTCGGACCACAAAGACCACCTTCGGATGGTAGGTCTCTCGAATAATTTCCAGCAACAATTTATCGAAAACGATCTCTCCGCAATTATCCCCCAGGTAAACCAGGGAACGGGTTTGGCCAAGTTTTTTCTTGAAGGCCACGAACGGTTTCTCCGGCCAGGGCTGTTGCAGCCCTTGAACCAGTGTTTTTTCCACGTCCAGGGAACGATCCGAAACCATGAGGTCGATGGCATTTCCCGCAATGGCCATTTTTACCGCCGCCTGTAGAGGATCATCGGCTTCCTGCACCAATTTTTTCAAAGTCGGGTAGAGGGATTGACCGGTCCGGTTTTGCTCCAATTTCAAAGCCCGGAAGGGGTCCGGCGTCTTGAAGGCCGCTATAATTTTTTCCATGACCAGTTCGATCACTTCGGGACTGGAGAGGTCCCATTGCAGCCCCCGCAGGGAGGGAATGGTCAAAATCTGAACGGTCAAATCCTTGATGACTACCTCATCGGCCGTCAAT
>JAZDKP010000202.1:0-39798 GCA_043802925.1 Fibrobacterota bacterium
ATTTGCTCGTGATTTTGTAATGGCCGTCTTTACTCTTCTCGATCAGTCCAAGTCGTTCCAGGAGCTGAACCGACTTTTTGGCCTGTTGTGGAGTAATGGAAGGATAAACCATTCGAGCCAGCCATTTATAATCGTTTTTAAAAGGAAAAAGGTCGATTAAGGAACGGATCGTTACGTTGTACCACTTTGAATAATAATCAAACTGGTCTTGCCGTATTTTCTTTGCACAGATTGCTTCGTTGTCACGGGGTTGAATAGCGTTAAGCTGTTCAAAGAAGAAGGAGCGTTCCTTAAAATTAGATGCCTGATTAAAATAAACCAGCTTCTCAAAAAAAGAGGATTCAAGCCGGTTCAGCCCCATGGCCTCACAGATTTGCACGATAGAAGAGCTGGAAAGGTTCTTTTTGCCCTGAATGACGTTAAAGACAAATGACTTACTTGCAAAACCGGCTTTTTTTGAAAAGTTCTGATATGAAAAGGAAGGAGTCTCAGTCTTCTTTTCCTGGTAATAGTCCGCCAGAAGCTTCCTGTAGTCGTTGTAGGTGAAGATATTGGGCATAATCTTTCCTTTTCCTTTAAAGATACCTCTTTTTTTATAATAAAGCTATAACATAAAAACAAAAGGTGTTCCATTGGAGAACGATGAAGTCTCGGTCAACCCCAAAACAAGAATCCCCTGTAACCGTTTGATTACAGGGGATTTATTTTAAGCGAGAGACGGGACTTGAACCCGCGACAGCCACCTTGGGAAGGGGTTTAAGCCCTTTTTCGCCTGTTGTCATCCCAGCACATTCATTAGCATAACCTGACATACTTCAGTGAGTTAGTCGCTATTGAGTCTTGTTTCAATTGTCACCCGTTTTCACCAATTATCACCCCAAATCATCAACTTGTGGAGCCTTTTGTGGAGCCTTTTGTGGAGCCTTGGCAATTCCTTTTTGTAAATACATTTAAAATGGCAATGGATGACAATTCACTGAAAAAAAATCCTCCGGAGGTTAACCCATTATCCCGCCCAGCCGCCCTATTTTTGGCTTTTCTGTCAATAAATTGGCTTGAATGGGTCTGCCCTATAAATTATGTTTTCCGCATAACATTTCATTCCCCAACACCAGGTTACAAGGACAACCCAGTATGCCCGCTCCTGCCGCAATTCTTGACCTTGTAAAACGGTTCGAACAGAATAAAGAAAGCTATCTGGCTTCCACCTATAACGAAACACAGCTTCGGCAGGAATTCGTTAACCCGTTTTTCGAAGCATTGGGCTGGGATATCTACAATAAACAAGGGACTGCGGAAGCGTACAAAGACGTTATTCACGAAGACGCTATCAAGGTTGGCTCCGCGACAAAGGCCCCTGACTACTGCTTCAGAATAGGCAGGGAACGCAAATTCTTCGTAGAAACAAAAAAGCCGTCAGTAAACATCAAGGATGATTTTAGTCCTGCTTTTCAGCTTCGCCGTTATGCTTGGTCTGCCAAATTGCCCTTGAGCATCCTTACGGATTTTCAAGAGTTGGCAATTTATGATTGCCGCTTTGTGTTGGCGGAAAGGTACCTTCCAATAGTCGACGAAGACTTAAAAAAAGCCGTGGCGAAAATAGACGTTCCCATCGACCCCCTTGCACTATCGGCCTAACTTGTGGAGCCTTTGTGGAGCCTTTGTGGAGCCTTGCTTGCTTTCGCGATAGGCCCTAAAAATAAGAATCCCCTGTAACCGTTTGATTACAGGGGATTTATTTTAAGCGAGAGACGGGACTTGAACCCGCGACAGCCACCTTGGGAAGGTGGAACTCTACCACTGAGTTACTCTCGCAACCTTCAAAATATAATTCATTCCCATGGTGCGGTCAAACATGCGTCTTATGCATTTATTATTTTATTCTTAACACCGCTATGTCCCAAGAACCCGCCATCCCGCCCGAGGCCTCCGGGCTCCGCCACATGCTCCGCACCTTCCGGTACAGGAACTACCGGCTCTTTTTCGCGGGGCAGGGCACCTCGCTCATCGGCACCTGGATGCAGCGCGTTGCCACAGGCTGGCTTGCCTACCGGCTGACAAATTCCATGTTCATACTCGGGCTGGTGGGCTTTCTCACCCAGTTCCCCACGCTGCTGCTGGCGCCTCTCGGCGGCCTCCTGGCCGACCGGGTTAACAAGCGCCGCCTCCTGATTCTGTTGCAGTCACTTTCCATGGCGCAGGCCATGGTCCTGGCGCTCCTGGTCGTCTTCGGGCATGTGCAGGTCTGGCACATTCTTGTGCTCACGGCCTGCCTTGGCGCCATCAATGCCTTTGATGTGCCTGTGCGCCAGTCTTTTATCGTGGAAATGGTTGAAAAGCGTGAAGACCTCGGCAACGCCATTGCCCTCAACTCCGCCATGTTCAACAGCGCGCGGCTCATCGGCCCTTCGGTGGCAGGGCTCCTCATCGCCACCCTGGGCGAAGGTGCCTGCTTTTTGCTGAACGGTCTCAGTTATTCGGTCATCATCATCGCCCTGCTGCGGATGCGCCTCCCGGAGCGGCCGCGTGAAAAGGCACGTCACCAGACCGCGCTCCAGGGCATGAAGGAAGGCTTTGCCTACGCCTGGGGTTCCCCTGTCATCCGGTACCTGCTGCTTTTCCTTGCGCTTGTGAGCCTCCTCGGACTGCCCTACGCGGTGCTGGCCCCGGTTTATGCCCGCGACATCCTCCATGGCGGGCCTCGCACGCTGGGGTTCATCATGTCCGCCGTGGGAGTGGGGGCGCTTGGCGGGGCATTGTTCCTCGCCTCCCGCAAAAACGTTTCCGGACTCCGCCGGATCATTCCGCTCGCGGCCGCGGTGTTCGGGCTGGGCCTGGCCGCGTTCGCCTATTGCCGGATTCTGCCCCTCTCGCTTTTCTTCATTATGGCCGCGGGCTTTGGCATGACCGTTCACATGGCTTCCACCAACACGCTCCTGCAGACGCTTACCGCGGACGACAAACGGGGGCGCGTAATGAGCCTTTACAGCATGGCCTTTATGGGCACCGCGCCCTTCGGGAGCCTGCTTGCGGGCTGGGCCGCAGCGCGGGTTGGCGCGCCGCTGACACTGTTAACGGGAGGCGTGGTGTGCCTGGCCGGGGCGGTCGTATTCGGCCGGGCCCTGCGGAGGGCATAAAGAAAAGGCCGTTCCCTGCATGGCGGGAACGGCCCCTTGAAGCGGGTCTCTCTTTGCAAGACCTTAGAACGACTGCGGTTTGTTCCCGCTTGTCACAATCAGCTTGCGCGAAACCTCGGTGTTGGTGCCGCCCGTGCGGATGTACTGTTGCACGAGGTAGCCGCCGGGCGCGACCAAGCGTCCCTTGGAGTTGAGGCAGTTCCACGCTGGCACGGGAATGTCCCGTGTTTCCATTCCCGCAAGGTTGGCCGCGCTCTTTTCGTACAGGTAGTCGTACCCGAGCGTGAGGGTTGGCGGATAGATGGGCCGCAGCGTGTCCGGGTCGTGGGTGCCTGTGCGGTGCTCTGAGATGGTGTAGTACCGCTTGATATCGTTTAATGTCATGCCGCTGAAATTGGTGTCAATGACCGTCAGGTTCTGATAGCCGGTGTCCGCCGCGCTGTTCTTGTACTTCCGGATATCGTCCACGGTAAAGCTTGCCTTCAGCGACTTGTTGGTCGCGGGTGTGGCCACGAGGTTGCCGAGCAGGTCAAAGATGGTGACTTCGGTGACGATGAAGGGCACCGCAGGGTTGAAGTCGCAGAGCACGAAACGGTTGCCGCCGATGAACACGCTGTCGTTGAGCACCGTGTTGCGCTCCTTGCTGTCCATCAGCCACGACAGGTTGACCGTAAAGCCGAAGTAGGGGAAGTCGGGCTTGGGCTTGCTGGTGGAACCGTCCGTGGATGGTGACCAGGAGAACTGCGCGGATTCGTACCGCGAGACCACGGTGTTGCCCGACACATCGCAGATGTGGACCGCAACGGAGTTGTCGTTGGTGAGCACCAGCGGCCGGTTGGCGGCGCCGCACGCCTTGTTCCCGGCCATGTCCGTGAACTCGAGGTTGAAGGGGTCCACGGAAAAGCGCAGCAGCGAGACGTTGGGCCGGAAGGTGTTCTGCGTGTTGGAATTGAGCATGAGCCAGCAGGTCATCATCTTGGTGGGCTCATTGGCGTAGTTCCAGGCGGGCATGGGGTCAAAAACGCGGTCGATACGCTCGCCTTTGCTGATGGCGTCCGCCATGAACAGGCTGTCGGCATGGCCGTTGTTTTCCAGCGTCAGCCCCTTGAGGAGCTTGAAATCAGAGAAAAGGCCGGCCGGGAAGGCCACGGGTTCGCTAAACGAAATGAGCACCGTGTTGTTCGGGTTGTTCGGGTTGCAGGCGTTGTTCTGGAGCTGGAACTCGGCGATGACCGGCGCGGCCGAATCGTGGATTAGGGACACGGGCAGAGTGTAGGTTGCGCTGCCGTCGCCCAGGAGCACGGGCCGCTGTTCGGCGAGGTTACGGTAGCGGATGGAGTCGTTGCTGAATGTGATGACGGGCAGAAGCCCGGTTTCGAACGGCGAATCTTTGCCGATATCCAGCGCGTGCGGTTTGAGCCAGAGGGCATAGCGCTTGTGGAACCCGGCCGGCGCTCCGGCCAGGGTGTCGAGGGGGACCAGCCGCTGGAGGGCGCGGCTGGAGTCCATCCAGACCACGCTGTCGGGACGGCCGTCCACGATGGTGTCAAATGCCACGCGCAGGATAATGTTTTCGGTCAGGTTGAACGAATCGGTGAACGTAAGCGTCAGGTAGTCGAGGTAACCGTCACGGTAGGGCTTGTAGCCCGCGGCATTGAGCGCGTTGAGGTATTTTTGGTTGTGCGAGGCAGTGCTGGTGTCGCGGGCCACCACGGTATCCGGCTCAAGGCCCAGTACGGTGCGGAGCTTGGCTTCGATGTCAACGCGGTTGGCGGTGTCGGCCACCCATTCGTAGGTGGCCAGCCGCACAAAGCGCGTCAGCGGGATGATGACGATGCCGAAACCGTACCGGAGGGTGTCGCCGGGTGCGGGGTAGGAAATGACAATGGTGCCGAGTCCGCCCTTTTCGTTGCCCGCGGCGCTGTAGCCGATTTTATTGCCGCCGACGTGCGAAAAACGGGCGGTATCCAGGACCCCGCCCTGTGCGGCAATCCGTATCGCGTTGTAGAAGAGGTTGTCGGATGGGATGAGGTTGCCGAAGCGGTCGTACATTTCAACGCGGTAGTAAATGCCGGTGAGTGTGATGTCTCCGAACGTGGAGAGGGTGTCGAGGACGGCCGGGGTGTTGTCTTTGTCGCGCAGCACCACGATGGAATCGGGTTCCGCGGTGGCCACGTTGAGGGTGATGGTTTTGGAGAAGGTGGTGTCCCGGCCGTTGATGGGGTAGGTGATGTCGATGGTAATCTGGTTGAGGCCCGCGGTGTAGTTCACCAGCCGGTGCACGGCCACGCCGTTGCTGTCAAAGTCGGTGTTGAGGTCGCGGGAACCATTGACAATCCAGCTGGTATAGCCGTTACCGATGTACAGGGTCTGGCCGTTGGTTGTGATGCGGAACCCGTCGGGCAGGCGCGCGGGGTGGGTCACGATGTTCCCGTCTTTGTCGAACATGATGATGGAGAAGGGGAAGGTGTCGCCCGCGATGACCGAGGTGGTGCCGTATACAAGAACCACGGAATCGACCCAGGGCAGGTCCACGGTGAAAAAAATCGTGTCGTACAGGACGCGGGAGCCTGTGTTAATCCAGGCCACCAGCGTGTCGCGCGCCAGCGAGGACACGGGCGCGAGCGTCACGTTCTGGCTGCGCGGGAAGCTGGAGTCGGCCACGCAGGCCGCATTGGTCACGCGCCAGTTGATGGACTGCGACATCCAGCCGGAGTCGGAATCGCGCTGCATCTGGGCCTTGAGCGTGACGGTGTCCTGGAGCGCGGTCAGGAAGAGCACCTGTGTTTTGGGAATGTCCTCGCTGACGGCGTAGGTGTGGCTGCCCGTGTCGCGGACCGGGGACCTGGAAACGTCCGCGAGGATGCGCAGGTCGATAAAGTCGTACTGCACCACCACAACCTTGACCGTGTCCCGTTGGACGTCGGGGGTGGCCACCCCCGCAATGACCACGTTGCGGTCAAGTCGTGCGATGAAGTCGAACTCGAGCGTGGCGCCGGGTTTGCTCTTGTTGTAGAGCGCGCCCTGGCTTACGGAGGCCGTGGGAATGTCGAAATAGGTGATGTAGCCGTCCGGCTTCATGGACCACTTGAGGGGCTCGTTTGAAATGAAGTTGTTGAACTCGTCGCGTACGACCGCGTAGACCGTGTCGCGCATTTTGCTGGGCCCGAAGGTGATGGGGTCCATGACGTCATTGGGCGTGCGGCCGCCCACCACGCCGGGCGCGCTTTCGATGCGCATCATTCGCGCGCGGCCAAAGGTCCAGTTGATGTAAAAGGACTTGATGAAGAGCGTGTCGCCGTTGTTGCCTTTGTAAATGACCTCCAGTGTGTCGATGCCGGGGGTGTTGCGGGTGTGCGTGAAGGTGGGCCCCCAGCTTTCGGCGCCGTTGTAGTACCAGAAGGTTTGCGCATTGCTGCCCGGCGCGCTGCCCGCGCCCAGGAACTTCTCCCCGAACGCCTTGAAGTCGAACAGCAGGGACGTAAGCGCGAGGCTGTCGCCCGCATAGGCCGAATCGGGCGACCAACTGCGGTACCCGTCGTAGAGCCCGTCCTTGTCCGCGGCGTTGCGGTAGGCCGAATCGGGTAGGATAATCATGGCCCGGGCCGTATCGTAGTCCGTGATGTCGCGGATGATGAGTTTGAGCGAGTCCTTGAGCGTGTCGCCGAGGACCGCATTGTAATACCGGATTTTTATGGTTCCGCTGTCGCTCTGGTTATAGCCCGAATGGGGCATGTCCGCGAACTGGAGAAGTTTGCTCTGCTGGGGGGCAAGCAGGCGCGCGGCCATGGAGTCGCGCCAGAGGGGCTTGGTGAACCCGTAGGAGGTCCAGGAAACAACCAGCGAATTGTCCGTGCCGCAGGTCGAACGCCCGAGGGCTGACAGCGTAATCGTGGTGTCGTGGTGCGTGGTGTCAATGATCACAAGAAAGCGGTCGCTGCCCGGCTCAAGCCAGACGCGGCTGACATAGTCGCCCTGCACGTGGAAACGGACCGCGGCCGTGAGCGACGCGGTCGAACTTAGCGTAAACACCGCGCGCAGCGTGTCGAGCGCGGAGGCGGACATCGGGGCCACGGTGCCGCTGCTGGCCGCGCCGTTATAGGTCCATGAGACGGTTGTGTTCACCCATGATGCGGTGCTGTTGTCGTACACCTGCGCTTTGAAGCTTGCGGCGTCGTCGCAGGCGCGGAACACCAGCGTGTCGGCCGTGGTGAGCACGGCGTTGTTGCCGGCAATGCGCGGTCCGAGTGTTGTGGCCAGGGAATCCGGGTTGTTGTCGGTGAGTAGCCGGATATCGGTATAATCGAAGGAGCCCACGCGGACATAGATTGTATCGCGCAGCGGATAAGAGGGCGAGGTGCGTCCGCCGAGGTAGGTGCTGGCCGGCAGCGTGGCGATGAGCTGGTAAACCGTGGCCGCGGCCGGGACCCCCTTTTTTACAATGGTTCCCTGGTGGGTGATGACGGCCGGCAGCGAGAGATAGGTGGAATCGCTCACGTCCCACAGTGTGACATCCGGGATGACCTGCGAGACCGGGTTGCCGTACGGGTCGAATATCATGGCGTAGACGGTGTCGCGGTTGAGGGCCATGGGCATGGAAAGCGTGTCGCCGCTGATGCGGTAGGTGGTGTCCTGCACGTTGGCCGAGGTGATGACCATGCGGGTCTCGCTGGTGGCGGTCTGCCAGTGGATGATGAGGGTCTGTGTGTCGCCGGGGAACATCAAGGGGTATTCCGCTTCGGAAAGCAGGCGCGTGGTTCCCGGGTACCGGACGATGATGGTGTCGCTGACATACGCGCGCGTGCCTGTGATGCGGTACGACAACCCCTGGGTGTCGAGGACCGTCCCGAGTGCGGTGCGGTGGACCTCAAACTTGGCGAGGTCGTTGCCGATGAGTTTGGGCGTGGGCCCCGGCAGTTTGGCATCAAACAACAGCGGGTAGAACGTGAGCGATTGCCCGGCTTCGAGCGTGAATTCCTTCCGCTCGCCGGTGTTGTTGATGAGGTCCTGGAAGGTCGGATACGCGTCGGGTCGGCCGCTGTAATTGCTGGTGTCGACCACGAAATACTTGAGCGTGTCGTAGTCCGTGGTGTCGTGCAGAATGAAGGTGATGTTGTCGGACTTGCTGCCGTACTGGATGTTGATGGTCCCGTTGAAGCTGTGGCTGCCGTTGGTCGTGGGCATGCGCGAAAGGTCGAGGGACAGGAGATTGGCTGTGGTGTCAAGCTGGTCCCTGAACCAGGGGGCCGTGGGCACGCTCGCGGAGTGCCAGAGCGCGGGTACGGTCGAGGCGGCGGTGCCTGGGCAGTTGTAGACCGCGTTGGCGAACAGCGGTATCCGGAGGGCGCGGAGCTGGTCGCGGTTGCCCCAGAGCTCGAGGGTGTGCAGGGGGGTGGGTGTGTTGACCGTGTCGAGGCTTAAGGATGTGAGGACCGGGTTGGCCACGAGAAAGCGCAGGGTGTCGCGCAGGGTGTCGCCCGCGGCCTTGACGTAGGCGGCAATGAGCCGGTTGAATACAATGGGGGCGAGGGGCGCCACAATGACGTCCGTGGAATAGAAGGGGAAGTCCCCCGACTGGAACAGGGATGCGTCGTCGACCGACCAGATCACGCTTACGGTGTCGTACAGCGTGCCATCGTGCAGCGCGCGCGCCTGGAAGTTTCCCTCCATGTCGCACGACAGGCGGATGACCGTGTCGCGCGGGATGAGGTCGCCCGCGTAATAGCCCTGGATGGGCTGGCCCGCGTAGATTTCGAGCTTGGTGTAGGTGTAATTGGCCACTGTTACCAGGACCGAATCGACCTGGCCCAGGATGCCGCTGTAATTGATGCCGTAGGCCTTGAGGTGGAAAACAAGCGGAAGGGCCGGCGTGGAATCGCGGTCAATGAAGCCGATGCTTGTTGTGTCGGTCGGGATGTTGATATAATCGAGCGCAGCGGAGGTGCTGGCAAGCCACCGGACGGAGGGGCTGTTGGCGCCGTTGTCCACGCAGTTGCCGTACTCGTCGCGGATGACCGCGTAGATGCCCCACACCGTGTCGGCCGTGTTGGGCACGACCACGGACGTGACCGGGTAGGCAACCGTGCTGCCATTAAGGCCGGGCTGTGATTCGAGCGAAAGGATGCGCTGTGTGTCGTAGCCCCAGTTGATTTGAATGGTATCGCGTTTGACGGAACCCCATTCATTGGTATAGGAAAGCACGAGAACATCCAGGGCCCCGGAGGCGTAGCTCCGGATGCCGAAGCGGGTGGCGTTGACGGGTGTGTTACCGTTCAGTTGCCAGGTTGCACTCTGGTTGCCGAGGTATTTGATACCCGAAGCATTGGAATCGAACATCATGCTGAAAAAGGAGAGGGAATCCCCGAGGTTGGGATAGTAGGTCAGGTTATTGTTTTGGGTCGGATAGTTGGCCTCAATCAGGCCGGTGTTGCCGCCATAGTTGGTGTCGAAGATGGCGGTCACGTCCACCGTATCGTATTCCGTGGTGTCGAGGATGATGAGACGGAACGAATAGGAGAAACCCGCGGAATCGATGACGAGGAGGCCTGAATCACTCTGTGATGAATTTCCGGCGGGCAGGGTGAGGTTTGTGAGCGTGCGGCGGGGGCTGGTGCCGGTGAATATGTCTTCAAGCTGGGTATTGTAGAGCGTAAAGCCCGAGATGGACCAATGTGCGTTCAGCGGGCGTATGCTGTTGCGGTTGGAAATGGAGCGCGCGTAAAAGGCTTGCGTGTAAGCGGCTAACTGGGCCCGGTTGCCGGTGACGACCCACGGGGTGTCAATGAATGTGGCGCGGGAGGTTGTGTCGTTGTCGATGATGATACGGACGACCTGCTCGGGTGTGGAAGAGTCCGCGGCCGAGAAGAGGAGATAGTCGGAATAGAGGGTGTTAAAAATCTTGAACCCGATTTTGAGGCTGCAGGTCGCCCCTAAATTGTAGGGGACGGTCACGCCCACAAGTTTGTTTTGGCCTGAATCGACGGCGCTGTTGAATATGGGCGCGGTCCACCCGCTGATCGGTTGAAAATTCCAGCCAGAATTCACAGAAGTAAACTTGAACGAATCCGTGGAAACCTGCTTGAGCAGGGCATACATCATGTGATCCGGATAAACAGCAGGCGTGCTGAAGCCGTATCGCAGGGAAATGACCTTGGTGCCGAAGCTGTCGGGTGGAACGGTGGAATCGGCGCGGACGGAAAGAAAGAGCCCGGCAATGCTGGTCTTGGCACGGATCAGGTTTTTTGGCAGGGGTTTTTCAACAAGGGAATCCTTGACGTCTTTATAAGTGACGTAAGAATAATAGGTCGGATTGTCGGTCTTGCTCAGGTTGACAGGGATAAAGTTTGATGTGTTGTAAATGTCCGGGACGTGAAGGGCCACGGTGATTTGATACGTGATTTCGATAATCCGGTTGACGCGCAGAGTGTCAAGCGCGAAATTGAGTCGCTGGAGGCCTCCGACATTGTCGACCGTGAAACCGGTGGGCACCTCATAACCGGGGCCTGTGGTCGCGACATAAGAGCCTGTGACATAATGGATGTTGGGTCCTAAAACGTCGCGAAGCATGGGCGCGCCCGGGGTCAGGCTGATGGCCGCTACGCCAGAGATGGTTTGGCCGATTTGATAGAAAATGGCATCGAGATCCGCACCCGTGGCGGAATAGGCCCAAAGACCATGCCCCTGTCGGGCGATGCGCTTAAGATGGGTCGAGTCGATATAAGACCCCAAATTTACTGTATAGATTTTAAAATCCAGCCCTGTGGCGGAGAGGGAGTCGATGATTTTTACTACAGAGTCAACGGCTTTTTGTTTTGTATTTCCGAGGTTCGGCATTCCGGCTTTCCAGTAGCCGCCATAACTGCCTGACGCGTTGTCTTCTCCATCCGTCAGCATGACAATGACCGGCATTACATTGGAGCGGTGGTTTTGTGCGAGATACCGGACCGCCTTCAGAACGCCGACATAGGAGGCTGTTCCCTGGTATGTGACACCATGAACGGTCTCCTTACCGTTGATATTCGTATCCATTCTGGCTTTGGCAAGAGGAAAAAGATTGGTAAATCCCTGCGGCGTATCTACGAGTGCACAGAACCGCATGTGTGCGACCCTGTCATTGGAATGTAACGTGCTATCCACGAAATTGACGCTGGCATTATAGGTCCCTTGAATTCTACTGATCGGAGGTATCCAGTCCCGTGTACCGGGATTTCGCGTTGACATGGAACCGCTGTTATCGGTTAGAATCACGACGTCGAGAGCCTGCCCTATGGTAGCGGAGTCATTGCTGGCATAGGCGCGGAGCGTGCAGGTGGCAACGGACGGGTTGGGGCCGCCCTCGTGGTAGATGATGGACGGGCCGAGGGTATGCGTCACCCAGACCTGCGGGATGGTGTCGGCGGAGGTGATATTGATAAAAAGCAATAACGCAAAAATGAAAAGGATCGGGGTTTTAATGTTTTTTTTCATAACCGGCCCCCTTGGACTGTTGGAATGAGATACATACCATAATATATACATTTTTCGTTTCATATAAAAATAAATTTTCATTTCTGTTCTTTTAGTCGTCAGGTTAATCGCTTGAGTTCATTTTTTGTGATCAATATCACACTTTTCTTTGTTCAAACAACCTCATTCTTTTTGAACTTTCCGATACAAAACAGATACTAATGATTGTCGCTATGGATGCAAAAATCATAAAATATACAAATAAAGAATGCTTTGACTTATTATTTGACTTATTATATGTAATGGTATATTTTTATAAGTATAATATATATGAATAATACAATATCAAAAATTTGCAGGGGCGATAATGATGAAAAAGACTAAATTTAATTTGTCTTTTATTGGATATTCAAAGCGAATTTTATTTTTATTTCCGATTATTTCGCTCATGGCAGTCACCTCACTTCAAGCTGGTACATTTAACACAACAAACACATTTCTCTCTACGAGAGATGGGGGAACGGGGGGGGGGGCCGGCATCGGCCTCCCCTTGCTGGCTGCCATCACGTTTTTTGCAGCAACACGTGAAGCGTCGGCCACCATCCGCCATGTAGGTTCCGGTCAAACCTACACGACCATCAGCGCGGGCGCCGCAGCGATGGTGGATGGCGACACCCTGTACATCCACAACGGGACCTATAACACTGCCAGCGACAGGGGTATTGGCTTTGATACAAAAAAGAACCTATGGATAATCGGAGAATCCATGTACGGCACCATCATGGATTGCCAGAACGCGAATTACGCTTTTTACATTTCCGGCGCCGCGACGGCGTGCGACTCCATCTATTTCAGGAACTTCACCATTAAAAATACCAGGGCCGGCGCTGCGGCCATATCGGGCGGCGGTGCTTCCTATTTGAATTCGCACATCAATTTCGCCTGGATGAAGTTTGACCATTGCGTAAACACCGCGAACCCCGGCTATGGCGGAGCAATCGATTTCAACTACTTTTACAAAAAAAACACCATCGACTCCTGTTATTTCCTCGCCTGCTCCCTCACCGCCTCCGGCACGGGCGGCGCCCTCGGCCTGACCGTTAACGGCGCTGGCACCACCTGTACCCTTACGGTCACGAACAGCGTGTTCAAGAACTGTTATTCCGCCGGCTCAGGCGGCGTGGCCGGTGAGACAGGCGACGGCAACCCCCATGTTTTCACATTCAAACGGTGCAAATTCTTAGGCAACCGGGCCGCTGTGTACGGCGGCGCCATTGCCGCTGTGGGCGGGAACGGCGGCTGGACCCTAAACGCGGGCGGTTCCGCCGCTGACCAGTGCGACTTCATTGGCAACACCGCGGGCACCAGCCAACAGCAGGAATACAACAGCAGCGCCCAGACCCCTACCTCAGAATACTGCTACTGGAACAACGGTGTTGCGCCGGCTAACCCGGGTGACGTCAACATTACTGTCACCAACATCGCCACCACCCAGCTGGCCTGGAGCTACTTCCCGCAGGTCTATACAAAGGCCGCGGGCACCAACTCCTACAACATCGGCACGCAGACCAATATCAACGTCACCGCGTCCTCGGTCAGCGGGACCGGCCCCTGGATCGTTCAGCTCGGGACCACGGACCTGTCGCGCACCTTTGCCAACGACTGCTTCACGGATTCACTCGGCATCCAGTGGAAAATCACGGCTGTCGACGACGGCGCGGACCAGGTCACGGTCACCAACAGCGAGTATTATTCGTCCGCAAGCTTTGCACCCGTGACCGCGGGCGGCAGGCAGGCCACGGTGGGACGGTGGTACAACACGCTGAACACCTGGCAGGCCGCGCGCGCCGGGGACCTGGTCACGGACACGCGCAAGGAAAAAGGCGTGTGCTACAACGACGGCGTCATGGACGACACGCTTCTTTTCACGGGCTCCACGGTCAACGCGTCGTACTACTTCTGGCTTACCGTGGCCGCGGGCGAGCGGCACAACGGCACAATCGCGGGTTCGGGGTTCACCCTCAACCCCACAGCGTCCAACGCGGTGATTCGTTCGGCCCTCAAATACACGGTCATTGAATGGCTCAAGATAACGGGCTGGGGTGCCAGTTCAGCGGCCAAGAGCGCCATCAGCATCGAGGCAGTCAAGGACACGGTGCGGAACTGCCTGATTTACAGCGATGTCACAGGCAATGGCGGCGTTGCCCTCAGTGCCTCGTCCGATACCACGTATATTAACAACAACATCATCTACAACGTGACGGGCTATGGCATCCAGTCGGGCAGCGGTTCGCTTAAAATAAACAGGATTTACAACAACACCATTTATGGCGCAACGACCTACGGCGTCTACAAGCCAACAGGGACAGAGGGCTGTTATTTCAAAAACAACATCGTCATGAACTCGGCGACCGACATCAGCCCCGGGAGCGGCTGGACCGCCACCACCGGAACTTACTGCAACATCAGTTCGGACGCGACGGCAACCGGAACGGGCAGCCTGACGAGCAAGACCGACGCCAATCTCGCTTTTATTTCCACAACAGCGGGTGATTTTCATCTGCTGAGTTCATCCATTGCCGTCAACGTCGGCACGGACCTTTCCGCCGGCTTCACCAGGGACATTGACGACACTATCCGCCAGTACAATGTCTGGGACATCGGCGCGGACGAAATCGCGCAGTTCATCGGTCAAAAGCGCCACGTGGGCGCGGGACAGACCTACACGACCATCAGCGCGGGCGCCGCGGCCCTGCAAAACGGCGACACCCTGTACATCCACAACGGGACCTACAACACCGCCAGCGACAGGGGCATTACCATCAGCGCCAGGAAAAAAATCTGGATCATCGGCGAATCCATGAACAACGTCATCATGGATTGCCAGGACGCGAACTACGCCTTTTACATTAACGGCACCGGGGGGGTGTTTTGTGACTCCTTTTATTTCCGGAATTTCACGATTAAAAACGGCCGTACGGCCATTCAATATCGCGGGGGGGCGATATCCGGCGGAGGTTCTTCCGCGAACAACCAGCATATCAATTTCTCCAACATGAAATTTGACCATTGCGTCAATACGGCCTACTCCGGGGGTGCCATTGATTTTAGCTACCTCCAGAAAACCTGCTATGTTGACACCTGCTTCTTCTCCGCCTGTTCCGCAAACGGTGCCAGCGGTTCAGGCGGGGCAATCTTCATGACCTCCACCGATACCGTTATTGCCCGCAACACCATCTTTAAAAACTGTTACGCAAAGGGCAGCGGCGGGGCCATTGTCTTTCCTTCGGTCGCCGGTGCGGCCCGGTTGATTTTACAGCGCTGCAAATTCCTGGGCAACCGCGCCGACGGCTATGGCGGCGCCATTTACGGCAGTGGCAATAATGGCGCGTATACGGTCGGCGGTTCCGCGGCCGACCAGTGCGATTTTATCGGGAATACCGCGGCGAACAGTTCCCAGCATATTTACCGCAGCACCATTACCATTGCCGCTGAGTACAACTACTGGAACAGCGGCGGTGCGCCTGCCAACCCGGCGGACGCCAATTTCGCCATCACGAATTCCGGCACCACGCAGCTGCCCTGGAGCTATTTTCCACAGGTCTGGACAAAGGCCGCGGGCACCAATGCCTACAACATCGGCACGCAGACCAGTATCAACGTCTCCGCCGCCTCGGTCAGCGGGACCGGCCCCTGGACCGTCCAGCTGGGCACCACGGACCTGTCGCGCACGTTCGCCAATGACCTCTTTACGGATTCGCTCGGCGTCCAGTGGAAAGTCGTCACGGTCAACGACGGCACGGACCAGATTACGGTCACCAACAGCGAGTATTTTTCATCCGCAAGCTTTTCGCCCGTCGCAACGGGCAGCAAGCAGGCCACGGTGGGACGGTGGTATTCCACGCTCCAGTCGTGGGAAACCGCGCGCGAGGGCGACTTGGTGGCTGAAACGCGCCTCGAAAAAGGCGTGTGTTACAAAGACGGGGCGTTGACCGGCACCTTGACAATTGACGGTTCCACGACCAATGCAAGCTATTACATGTGGCTGACCGTGGGGCCCGGCGAGCGGCATAACGGCACAGCCGGGACCGGGGTTGTCCTCAATCCTTCGGGGACCGGTACCGTCATCTCCATTGCCGACCCGTACACTGTTGTCGCATGGCTCGAAATCACGGACTGGGGCGGAGGCGGATTTAACACCAATGCCATTGTCATGGGCGATGCTGGCGCTGTCAATTCCACGGTACGCTATTGCATCCTCCACGATGAAGTGCTTAACAATAGTGGCTCAGCAATCAGCATCTCCAGGGACGGTTGTAATATTTACCGGAACCTCATCTACGAAACCGGCACCCCGACCATGAGCTGCGGTATAAGTGGGAGCGGGTACGTCAATTTCAACGTCATCAACAATACGATATACAACGTCGTGAAGGGTATTTACCGGGACTATAACGGTGTCAAAGGCCCCTGGTACAATAACATTGTCATGGGAAGCACCACCGCCAACTTCACCAACATGGCCAGCGCCACGGGCGGCTACTACCTTACCGACGACGCCACGGCCCCGGGCTCAAACAACGTGACCGGAAAAACCGCCTCCAGCCAGTTCCTGTCCGTATCCGGTATCTACGACCTGCACCTCAAGAACGGCGCGGATGCCATCGACTACGGTTACACCGCGGGATCGCCCTATGACGTCGATGTCGACAGCGCGGGGATGCTAAACGCCTGGGACATTGGCGCGGATGAAAAGCCCTGCCCCACCTACGCGACCGCCTTCCAGGCCGGTACCCACAGCTACACCATTGGCACGCTCACGCCCGTGAACGTGACGGTCGCGTCTGTGACCGGCAGCGGCCCCTGGACCATCGCTTTCAGCAACGCGCCCGGCCTGTCGCGCATTTTCGTAAACGACTGCTTTACCGACGACGTCTGTGTGCAGGGCAAATGGAAAATTACCTCCGTGGACACTGCGGCCAAGCAGATTACCGTGACCAACAGCGAGTACAGCGGCACGCCCTCGCCCTCGGGCCTGAACGGCGCCACGGTGGGCCGGTGGTACGGCACGCTGCAGGCGTGGGAGACCGCGCGGCAGGGCGACCTGGTCACGGATCAGCGGGTCGAAAATGGAATTTGCTACAACGACGGCGTTTTTACGAGCGGTCTTACCATCGACGGCTCGACCGCCAACAGCAGTTATTACATGTGGCTGACCGTGCCGCCCGGGGAACGGCATACCGGCAAGGCCGGCACCGGCGCGCGGATAAGACTCGACGCCGGGGGCACGCTGATAACCGTTATTGACCCCTATGTGAAAGTGGAGTGGCTTGAACTGGACGGCACGCACACCAGCGGTTATACCCATGGCCTTCAAATTATTTACCTTAGCTCACCCGCCGAAAACGTTACCGCAAGCAACCTTATCATCCATGATATGAGCTACGAAGGGATTACCATTGGCGACTATGTGTCCAATACGAAAATAATAAACTGCGTTCTATATAATATGTTTACGTATGATGGTACAGGTTCCTATGGGGCCATTACGATCTCCGCGCCGGGCACTTCCGAAAACGTTTATATCTACAACACCACCATTTATAACTCCGGCGAAAACCGGTCGGGCATCGGTATTAATGCCACCTACCAGGCGAGCTGGACCTGGGACATCCGCAATACCATTTGCGCGCGGAACAGCGGCACGGACTTTGGCGCCAACCTTGTGATGGCCGGTACCACGGGCTATAACATTTCGTCCGACGCCTCCGCGACCGGCACCGGCTCGCTGACCGGCAAAACGGACGCGAACCTCAAGTTCGTATCGACCACCGGCGGAAATTTCCACCTCAAGGTCGGTTCTGTTGCCTTGAACGCGGGTACCAACCTCTCGTCGATTTTCACCACCGACATCGACGACACGATCCGCCAATACGGTCCCTGGGACGCGGGCGCGGACGAGGCGTGCAACTTCATCCCCGCGAATTTTCTCACCATCAACGTGACGGGCGTGGACACGGCGGCCATTGCCTACAACATGCAAGACAGCTGCAACCAGATTTCCGGTGATACTACGGGCATTGACAGTGTTCTCATTTACGCGCATCTCGATTCCAATACCCTGGCCACAAGCTACAAGACCCTGGCGCCCTCCGATGTGAACACGCGCGCATTCGCCGAGGGCTGCCCCTTTGACTCCATCACGGGGCTCGCGCCGGGGGCGCGCTATTTCATCGGTGTGGCCACCAAAAGCGCAACCAGCGACATCTCCAATTCCATCCGCATCCGGGCGCAGTACACACGGCCCCAGAACCCTCTGCATCTCATTGCGGCCGAAACACCGGCCCTTGGGGACAGCAGCGTGGTGGTAAAAATCTGCAACATCAACGCGCTGGCTGGCAATGTCGACACGGTGCGCCTGTTCTACAACCCGACCGGATACGTGACCCAGGCCCTTCAGGCGGCCTATCAGGCCTGGCCCCGTTCGGCTTTCGCCACCGATACCTTCCAGGTCATCATTCCGGGAAACATCGGTAATCTTAAGTACTATGCGACCGTTTCGGGCGGAATAATGGCCAATCCCGACAGTACCTCGCGCTTCGGCTTCATCGACACGCGTACGGGCGCGGGCAACGGCGATACCGTCCGGACAGGGGAGTATGGCACCCCGGTCGCTCTCGGGATACATTTGCAGAACTTGAGCGATACTTCAGTACGATTCGACCTGACCGGCGTGCAAAGTCCTTTTGCCGACAGTATTTATGTCTTTTTATCTCTTAACGATTCCGCGGGTATCGCGGCTAATTATAAGAGTTTATCCCACTTCTGGGGCCGTTTCGACACCACGGCTGGCCGTGGACCGCACCAGATCGACACGCTCCACAGCGGCCAGGTTTATTTCATTGGCACGGCCACGCGAAGCAAAAACAAGTTCTGGTCCTCCACGGTCACGATTGTCCGCGTCGAGACCAATGTGAACAATCCAGTCTCTGTCACGCTCTCGCGCCTCAACAACAGCCAGGTCCTTGTCAAATACGGGAACATGACGCAAATAGCCACCAGCGCCACCACGCTCAAGATGTGGAACCGGAGCGCGGGCTATCAGGCCGACTCCAGCCTTGCCGCAGACACGGTGTATACGCTGACGCAGCCTATCCTGATCGACACGTTGTGCGACACCATCAATTACGCGGCCGGCTTTAACGGGCAGCGTTTTTATTTCTCGGTTTCGCCGGGAGTCGGCACCAATTTCGGCGGCATTCGCGCGCTGAACGAAGCCAGTCTCATTGTCGATAACGTACGGCCCGTCAATGCGCTTTCGCTTGGCATGGGGCGCGCCTCCACGGATTCGATTTATTTCACCATCGGCGGCACGCCTTCCGCGGACGTGGACTCAATCTGGATTTATGTCAATGACGACCCGGTTGCGCTGCGGTCCAATTTCAGGACCTCGGCCACGGCCTTCGATTCCTTTCCCAAGGCGCAGGTCAGCAAGGTGGCCTCCGGCCTTTCCGAGGTCACGCGCTATTATATCGGCGTGGCCATGCGCGACAGCCTGGGCAACTGGTCCGACACCGTGATCACGGCCTCCAAGTTCACATTACTGAACAATCCGCTTACCTTTACGGTCACCGAGTCCGGGGTCAGCGGTATCCTCAATTTCAAATTCAATAATGTCGGGGCCCTTTCCGCCAAAGTCGACACGCTTCGGCTCTATTACCGCACGGACGTGTGGCTTTTCGACTCCAGCAGCTATAATCCCGGCCAGTTGCGGTATTCTTATAATCTACCGGTCATCGCGGGGAACAATACGGTGTCGCTGCCGAGTATGCTGGGCAAAACCAAGTATTTTTTCGCGGTCAATGAAAAATGCACCACGGGCGCGGCCACCCATTTTGGCGGCATCCACGCCATGAACACCGACACTTTCACGACCGGCGACTATGCGGAACCCGGCAACCTTGTCCTGAACATCACGGACTCCACAGCCGCTTCGCTGTCATTCAACATGGTCAACGCAGCCTCCCTCGACCCTGACGTCAAGGAGGTCTTTCTTTACTACGGCACGGACGCGATTGCGCTCAAGGCCAACTACAAGACTACACCCGCGTGGGACACATTGACGCGGGCCGAGGCCGTGGCTGCGGGTGCAAGTGTCATCAGCGGGCTCACCGAGGCCACCAAGTACTACGTGGGCATCGCGGTCCGCGACAGTTCCAACAACTGGTCCACCACGTGCAATACCGATTCCGTGCGCACGATCATCAACAACCCGCTGGGGCTTTCGCTGTCCGTCCAGCCGTCCAACAACCAGCAGGTGCGGGTCGCGTTTACCGGAATCGCTTCATTGAGCGCCAAAATCACCCATCTGCGTTTGTATTACAGGCAGAACACGGTCATGAACCCGTCCGTAGCGGCGGATACCCTGTTGACACTCGCGCTCATCGGTGACACCGTGCGGATCAATTTCCCGGACCTCACAAACCAGCGCTATTGTTTCTCCGTCAGCCCCGGATTGACCGAGGACGGCACCCCTTGGTTTGCGCCAATCCTTGCCGCCAACGCGGACACCCTTTGGGTTGACGCGGACGAGCCCGTCAACACCCTCGGGCTGTCCGTGTACGACACCACGCTGACCTCCATCTCTTTTACCGTTACAGGTCCCTGGTACTCGTTTGAGGGAACGGATGTGGACACGCTCTACCTGTGGTGCCATACGGATTCCTCCATCCTGGCCTCGCTGTTCAAGGTCTACAAGGAATCCACGACCGTGCATGTCGATTCCCTGATCAAGTATCCGGCTACGCGGAGACCGGTCATCACCGGCCTCGACACGGGCGCCACCTATTGCGTGGGCATCGCCCCGCGTGACATCCACGGCAATTTTTCTTCCAACATCAACATCGTCCGCGTGCATACCTCGCGGCCGCCGGTCAACCCGCTGCACCTCACGGGCTCCGCGCCGCTCTACAACCTGGCGCGCCTCAATATCACGGGCGTGGCCTCCCTCGGCGCTGACGTTGATAAAAGCAAAACGCGCGTGCTGTTCAGCACGACGGGTTATGTCACCAACCCCTATGACACCACGCGCTACCGCCGCATCGACCTTTCAGCCACCAACCGCGACACGCTCGTGGATATCACCGGCCTCACCAAGGAGACGCATTATTTCTTCTCCATCGCGGTGGCCAATCCGCGCGGCGACTACTCCTATATCACGGTGCCCGCCAATGTGTGTACTCTTTCCACGCCTTACGCGCCCGACACCGTGGCGCCCAGCATGGCCGGCCTCACGTTCGAGGTCGACTCGGCTTCTTCGCATGTCATCACCAACCTGACCCAGCTCCATGTGACCCTCCGGGGCATCAACACCCTCACGGGCCGCGACCGCGACTCCTCCGTGCTCCGCGTGCAGTGGTCCGCGCTGGCGCCGGACCTCAACTTCCAGGGCCCGGCCGCATCGACAGGGTACCGCGACTACCCGCTTGACTCCGTCACCGCGGACACCCTTTCCGACCTCATCGTGGGCTTCATGCCCGGCAGCATCGGCTCCGCGAAGGGGAGAACTTATTATTTCACCTTCTGCGGCCGTGACAGCTCGTACAATTGGGACGTGGTCAACGCACGGCGTGATACAGGATACACGGCCATCGACACCGTACGACCCAAAGACACGCTCTGGCAGATTTCCTATTCGCCCACGG
The DNA here is from genome assembly GCA_043802925.1 of Fibrobacterota bacterium. GTDB lineage: Bacteria > Fibrobacterota > OXYB2-FULL-49-7 > OXYB2-FULL-49-7 > JAEUSG01 > JAZDKP01. The sequence continues at coordinate 21,287 of JAZDKP010000202.1, forward strand.
ACTTCAGCGTACTCCTTGTTGATGGCTATAACGGTTTCTTTAACCGGACACCCATTGGATTGCGTGATTCCGTGCCTGTCATCGGTGTCTGGATCGCCACGGATACCATGACGCAGTCCCGCCTTGATGCCAATCCGCCCGCGTACACCGTGGGCACGCCCTTTGTCTCTCCGTTCCAGCGCGACACGCTTGTCCATAACATGCGCTATCATATTGCGGTCTCGCCCATCAACACCATCGGCAACCGGAGCCGGCTTACGGATGGCGTTAATTATTATCGTCTGAGCGTGCCGTTCGACTCCAACACCATCACGCGGCCGCCCGCGGCCCTCTGTTCGCTCTGGGTCCGGCCCTCCACTTCGCCCGAGAGCCTCTGGGTGGGCATCCGCATGGCCGCGGCGCAATACATGGACCCGGTCAACAGCATTCCGGTGCGCATCGACAGCGTCACGGTTTTCTACAACACGGGCAGCGGGACCTGGCCGGCTGATTTTGGTGATGGAAGCCGGCTCCCCTTCACATTCAGTGTTTCAAGCTCCCATCTCATTGACAGCGTCCGAATCGGCGGTTTCTCGCCCGCCACGGCCTACTCCCTCTCGGCCTTCTCCATTAACCAGCTTTCGCCCGTCTTTCCGGCCAACCGGTACAGTGACACCACGGCCCGGGCCCGGGCCGCGACCGCCACTTTCGGTTACCCGGATAACTTTGTCCGCCTCAATAACCTGTTCAAGATCGGCGGTGACATCGCGTCCTGCAGCGTGGGCGTGGCCTGGAACCTTTCCGACATCAATTCGATACCCCGGCGCATCCGCTTTCTTTACAAACACTACAATGACGTGAATGACCTGCCCAAATCCTGGGGCGACACCAGCTTTGCCGTTCTGCAGCGGTTGGGCGCTGAGAGTGGACTGGACACGTTGACCTACAACATCCGGACCAACACGCCCTACATTGTGGCCGCGTTTGTCCAGGACCTGAACAATGTCTGGTCGCGCGATTTCGTGTGGGACACCCTCACCACGCCCGCGGGGGCGGACACCCTGCGGCCCACACAGCTCCCCATCGTGCTCACCGCCACGGTCCTCGACTGCCGCACCGTCCGGCTCTCCTGGACCGTGGACTCGGCCCAGCTCGCCAACGTCATGGCCGTGGAAAACGGCCAGCTCAAGCTCGGGTTCAGTTACAACAACATTGGCACGGATCCGTATACATCGCCCACACAATCCAACCCGTATCGGTTCGTCATCCCGACCGCGCAGGTCATGACCCTGCGCGACACCGTGCTGTACGACATCAACCCCAACCTCGATTATTACTTCGGCATCGCCACGCTCGACACCGCGGGCAACGCCTCCGCGGCCGCGCCACCCTCCGTGAAGTTTGTCCGCACGGACGTGCCCGTGCCCGCGGACTCCGACGTGACCGTGTCCATGAGTTCCAACCTGAGCTTTACCGTGGACTGGTCCGCGACTCTGCGGCCCGACAGCACGCGCATGGCCTCGGACCCGAACATCGGCTGGGTCACGGTCGTGGTCACGGACACGGACTTTTTTACAGGCACCCAGCCTTTGAATAATAATTTCATCCGTACCGGGCGGATTTTCCTGTGCAGCACCTACGTGGTGGCTGACAAGCGCGTGACTATCCAATCGTTGCGCCTCGACACCGCTACGACCGGATACTACGTGACATTCTTTGCGGTCGTGGAACCCCCGAACACCTATTCCGCTCCGGTCGCGCTGAACAACGGGCTGCCGCTCAAGTACAAAATCGACAAGCCTCTCCTCGAGAATATCATCATGAAGCAGGTGAGCGACACGCTGGTGCGCGTCACGTTCATCCCGCGTGATACCACGGAGAGCCAACTCCACATCAGCACCCGCTTCTCGGTTTTCTCGGGTGGAATAGGTCCGGACCTGCCGCTGCCGGGCAAGGCGTTGGTTTCCGCGTACACCCACATCCGGCTTGATACCCTGACCCGCGACCTGCCCTGCACGGCCTTGGTCCGCATCAACCGGCTGGACACCCTGAGCAGCAACGAATATCTCAAGTTTGTGAACTCCGACCAGAGCGAATTGCGCCTGCGAATCAGCCTGTCCGACATGATGCCCGTGGTCCCCGGACCGGTCCAGGAGGATCTCCCCGTCTATAACATTCAGTGCGTGGTGGATCACCGGCCCCCGCTTTCCGCGTCCACGGTCCTCAGTTACACACGCGCCACCCAGGTCATCCGGGCCACCATCAGCGATACCAGGGCCGGGGACCTTGCCCGCATCCGCTGGGGCGTCCGGCCCGACAGCATTGACCGGAGCGTGGCCTACGATTCGACCGGAAAGGTCATCACGCTCTCCGACACGGGCTACAACGCCATCTACATCAGCCTGACGGACTCCTTCGGCAACCGGTACGACACAAGCTGGCAGGACTTCAACGCCGACCGTACGCTCTTCCGTTCGCTCTACGATGCGGCACGTTCCACGACAACCCTGTACGACAACGGGGGCGTTTCGATTGTTGTAAAACCGTCGCCAAGCAGCATCACATATTTCGGCGTCTGGTATGGCGCCATCCATGTGGGGCTCGACCCTGTGCCCACGAATGTGTCCGACTATCTGGCGAACGGGTACGACAAGGTTCAGTTGAGCCAGTACTGGTTTCTGACCGAGGAAATCATCAGCCGGACTGCGACGAACGAAGGGGTGTACGACAAGGGCATCGATATCGGCATCCGGTTCGACACCCCTTACGATCCTTCGCTCGCCCTGTACCGTGTCCATTCCAACGGTCTTCTCGAATACGTAGGCGGCGTTCCGGACAGTGCAACCCGAACCCTCTGGCTCCGGAATTTCATCATGGATTCCACGTGGAATGTGGGGAACAATCCCCTGGGAGCGGACGCCAATGACACGTTCAAGCTGGTGGTGGCGAAGGACCTGCGTGAGCCGAAATTCGACTCCGCGGCCTGTCGTATCGTCCTCTCCGCGGCCCGTGATACCGGGCGCATTGAGCTGCGCGTCAATGATAACAACGTGAACCTCGACGCGGGCATCAAGGTATTCACATTTACCGCCGGGCAGGCGCGCACCCTCTGGGACACCGCGACCACGGCCCTGACCTCGGGCGACCGGAGACATGTCATCCAGCCGTTCGACGACACGGTCACCTGTGTCTTTGACTTTTCGGACAGCCTCCGTAAATACAAGCCGCAGGTTGATTCCAGCGGTCTCTACGCGGTGCTCCGGGTCGCGGACAGCAGAAGGAAACTCTTCTTTATCAGCCACGCCATTGCGGTCGATTCGCTTTTCGGTGAATTCAACACACTCAATGAGCACTGGCGTATCGTGAACATCACGGGCGAACTGGCGGCCAACAAGGACTTCCTGAACAACCTTACGGCTATCCGCCAGAACTACGATGCCGCGCGCATGCGGCTTTACCGCATGGGTGACAATGCATTCGTCCAGTACCGCGCCGGCGACCCGCTCTTTGAAGTGTCGCCCGGCCGTTCCTTCCTGATGATTACCCGGTATGCCGATGACGCGGTACTGCGGTTCAAGACCGGTGCCGCGCAAACGCCCGGTGTCCGGAGCGCGCGCGGTTTCCGTCTGGCCACGGGCGGCGGCACGGGCGGCTGGAAGCTGCTGGCCCTGCCGTTCATGGGCACGGTCTATCTTTCCAGTATCGCAATGGTTTCCAGTGTCAACCCGGACACGGCCCAGTACCGCATGCCGCTCGCGGATCGGTTCTGGCGCTTGAACGACGCGAACAGTTTTGTGAAAATCCCGCCCACCGGCTACCTGACCTCGGTGCAGGGCTACGGCGAGGGCTTCCTGGTCTACCTGTACCCGGGAGACACACTGAATGTTCCGGTTACTTCGGACGCGGAATTCCTGCCCCTTGCCAAACTCCGGAAGGAACCGCCCGCTTCCGGCGACTGGCAGCTTACCCTCTCGGTCACGGAACCGTCCGGGGGGGACTACTTCAACGTGTTCGGCGTGGCCCGGGCAGGCGCGAGCCTGATTCCGGACCTCATGATGCCCGAAGCGAAGGTCAAAAGCGGTTTCAAGACCGCGAAGGGGCTCATGGCCGTTTCACGCCAAACGAACGACGGTGCGGGTAAAATATGGACCTTCAGCGCACGGAATGAGACGCCGATTCACCGGGTCTACCAGATTGCGCTGTCGGACATGACCGCTGTTCCGAGCGAACTGTTGGTTTATCTCGACAACCCCGGCGGTTACTCCACGGATCTCCGCGCTTCGGGCGGGACCTACGGGTTTGATGCCGAGGCCGGTGAAACGCGGGAATACAAAATCGTGGTGGGCGACAGCGCATTCATCAAGCGCAATGTCTCTGCGCCGGCGCCTGCACTTTTCGCACTTGCGGCCAACTACCCCAACCCGTTCAATCCGATTACCACCCTCCGTTACCAGGTGCCTGATTTCACGCAGGGCAAAAACCTGAACCGGACCCGGGTGACATTGAACCTGTTCAACATCCGCGGCCAGCAGGTTGCGGCGTTGTTCGATGGCCCGGCCCGGACCGGGCGCTGGTCCGTGGTCTGGAACGGCCGGTCACAGGAAGGCAAGGCGTTGGCCTCGGGTGTTTATTTCTACCGGATTACGGTCACGGACCACCGCGGTGCAATCCGGTTCACGGACACGCGGAAAATGGTGATGATGAAATAACCCACCCCCTTTCCCCCTCCCTTTTCGGAAAAAGGGAGGGGGCTTTTTATCAAAAACCTCTTTTTTTCGAACCTAAGCGATTTCCTTGTAACGCAAATCCCAAAAAATCTATATTATATACCTTTTTCCCCGTATGGGGAAAGGTGTGCTTATTTGTTGAATGGTAACGCATTATGTTCGATAACCTGACGCAGCACCTCGAAACGGTCTTTAAAAAGCTCCGTGGACAGGGTAAACTGTCCGAAGACAACATCCGCGAGGCCATGCGCGACATCCGGCGCGCCCTGCTCGAGGCGGACGTCAATTACAAGGTGGCCAAAGATTTCGTTGAAAAGGTTACTGCGCGTGCCGCGGGCACCGAGGTGCTCCAGAGCATCACCCCGGGCCAGCAGGTTGTCAAAGTCGTGTACGACGAACTGGTGGAGCTTTTGGGCCGTACCTCGGCCGAAACGGTTTTCCGCGGTTCCCCGCCCTACAAAGTCATGCTGGTGGGCCTCCAGGGTTCGGGTAAAACCACCCTATGCGCCAAGCTGGCGCTCCATTTCCGGAAAAAAGGTTACCAGCCCCTTCTTGTGGCTGCGGACGTTTACCGCCCTGCGGCCATCGAACAGCTCGAAACACTCGGTCGTTCGCTCTCCATCCAGGTTTTTGCCGGGGATCGCAAAAACCCACTTTCCATCTGTCGCGATGCGGTCGATTATGCCAAGAAGGAGAATCTCAACCTTATTCTCATCGACACCGCAGGCCGCCTCCATGTCGATGAAGAGATGATGGTGGAGGCTGAAAAGATTGCATCGCAGGAAAAACCGCAAGAAATCTTCTTTGCGGCCGACGCCATGACCGGCCAGGACGCGGTGAACGCGGCCGCGGCCTTCCATTCGCGCCTCCATTTCACCGGCGTGGTGCTCACCAAGCTTGACGGCGACGCCCGCGGTGGCGCCGCTCTCTCGGTGCTTGCGGTCACGGGCACGCCCATCCGTTACGTGGGCGTGGGCGAAAAGCCCGACCAGCTCGAGCTTTTCCATCCCGACCGCATGGCTTCACGCCTGCTGGGCATGGGCGACGTTGTTTCGCTTGTAGAAAAGGCGCAGGAAAACTTTGACGCGTCCAAGTCGCGGGACCTGGAGCGGAAAATGCTCAAGGCCCAGTTCACCTTCGAGGACTTTCGCGACCAGCTGCGGCAGATTAAAAAGATGGGTTCCCTCACCGACCTCCTTGGCATGTTGCCCGGCATGGGCGGGCAAATCAAGGAAATGGACACGGCCGCAAACGAAAAAGAGCTCGGAAAAATAGAAGCCATCATCAACAGCATGACAAAAAAAGAGCGCGTCCGGCCCGTCATTATCGACGGTTCGCGGCGCAAGCGTATCGCCGGCGGCAGCGGTACCACGGTCACGGACGTCAACCGGCTGCTCAAACAGTTTGACGAAATGCAGCGCATGATGAAAAGCATGGGCAAGATGATGGGTAAAATGAAGGGCGGCCTGCGCGGCGCGGCCTCCCGTCTTAATCTCGGTATTCCGCATTAACGATTCAATTTAAAGGAGGACGAGTTGGTAAAACTCAGAATGACGTGTTTGGGCCGGGGCAACCGCAAAACCTACCGCTTTATGGCGGACGACATGCGCAAACGGCGCGACGGGCGGGGACAGCAGTTCCTCGGGTACTACGATCCCTTCAAAAAGACCGACAAGCTCCGGATTGACGAGGAGGCCGTGTACGCGTGGCTCAAAAAGGGCGCCGAACCCTCGGACACCTTCCGTTCCATGCTCAAGAAGGCCGGCATCTGGGCCAAGTGGATGCTTCTCCAGCAGGGCAAGGACGTCACGGGCCTGGCGCTCCAGCCCAAGGCTGTAAAGGGAAAGCGCAAAAAGAACCGCGACAAGGGCGAGGCCGTTGCGCCCGTGGCTGCGGCCCCGGCCGCTGCCACGGCATGAGTGAACCGTGCTTTGCCGTCATCGGCAGGGTCTTGAAGCCGAAAGGCCTTTCCGGCGAAGTCAAGGTGTCGCCGGAAGGCGGGGTCCTTTTTGAAAAAGGGTTCGAGGGCCCGGTTCTCTTTGAAAAACTTGGAACGGAACGGCCGCTCGCCATTGAATCGATTGCCCACAATCACAAGTTTGCATACGTGAAGTTCGGGGGCGTCGATACGGTCGAGGAGGCGGAAACTCTCCGGGACGGTGTCCTTAAGGTGGAGACCGAGCGCCGGAAAAAGCTGCCCGCCGAGACCTTTTACCACGAGGAGCTCATGGGCTTTTCGGTGCGCCTCGATTCGGGCGCGGATGTGGGCACGGTGACCGGGGTGGAGTCCTACCCGTCCTGCGATTCCCTCGAGGTCCGGACCGCCTCCGGGAAAACGGCGCTTGTTCCCATGGTCAAGCCGGTGGTCAAGGCCATCAACGCGGAAAAGAAGGAAATCACGCTTTACGCGGACCGGATCCGCGACATCCTGTAAGGGATCATGCACTTTGAAATTATAACGCTGTTTCCGGAAATGTTTGACCTTTTTTTCGGGTCGAGCATCCTCGGGCGCGCCCGTGGCAAAGGGTGCTTTACCGAGCACCGCATCCAGCTGCGCGACTACGCCCTCAACCGGTACGGGCAGGTCGATGACGACCCCTACGGCGGCGAGCCGGGCATGGTGCTGCGGCCCGAACCCGCAAGCAACGCCATCCGCGAAGGGCTTTCGCGCTGCGAAGGCAAACGGTGCCGCACGGTGTTCTTTACGCCCCAGGGACGCGTCTTCCGCCAGCGCATTGCCGAGGAATACGCGTCCGGGACCGAGGCCGTGGTCATCCTCTGCGGCCATTACAAGGGGCTCGACGAGCGGGTGTGCGAAAAGTACGTGGACGACCAGATTTCCATCGGCGACTACGTGCTCACGGGCGGCGAACTGCCGGCCATGGTGTTCATGGACGCGGTGGTTCGCCTGCTCGAAAACGCCCTCGGGAACAAAGGGTCGGCCGAGGGCGATTCGTTTGCGAACGGCCGGATGCTCGAGCATCCGCTCTATACGCGGCCCGAGGAGTTTGAAGGAATGCGGGTGCCCGAGATACTGATGTCCGGGCACCACAAGCGCATCGAGGAGTGGAAAAAGGAACAGTCCATGCTCCGGACCCGTATGCGGCGCCCGGACCTGCTGATATAAGGATACGAAAACGGAAAACAATTGAAACAAGGAGACATAATATGAACGCAATCATCCGCGAAGTCGAAAAGGAAATGCTCAAGGAGACGCGTGATTTCCGCGTGGGCGACTCGGTCCGTATTTCCATGGAAATCGTCGAAGGCGACAAAAAACGCGTGCAGATTTACGAAGGCCTTATCATGTCCAAAAAAGGCACGGGCATCAACGCATGCATCACGGTGCGTAAAACGACCGCCGGCATCGGCATCGAAAAGATTATCCCGATCCACATGCCGAGCATCAAGGCCATCGAGGTCGTCCGCCGCGGCAAGGTTCGCCGGGCCAAACTCTATTACTTGCGCGAACTTACGGGCAAGGCCACACGCGTCAAGGAAAACCTCGAGATGCAAAAGAACGACCGCGCGGTCAAAGTAAAAGCCTGAAAACGGCTATCCGCGCTGTGGTTTCAGCAGTGCCTCGACTTCGCGGACCACGTTCTCGGCCGTGAACCCGAATTTTTCGTCGAGTACGTTAAAGGGGGCGGAATAGCCGAAATGGTCGAGGCCCCAGACGCGGCCAAAGGGGCCGGTGAGGCCCGCGATGGCCGAGGGAAGGCCCGCGGTGAGGCCAAAGACCGGGACCTCTGCCGGGAACACGGACTTCTGGTAGGCTGCATCCTGGTCACGGAACAGCCCTTCGGAAATGGCTGAAACCACCTGCACCTTCAGCCCCTTTTCAGCTTCAAGTTTTTTGGCCCCTGCAAGGAGCGTGGACACCTCGGATCCGTTGGCCACGAGGATGACATCCGGCTTTCCGTCCGTTTTTTTCACAACATAGGCCCCTTTTTCCGCTTGTTTGGCATCGGCTGCGCGTGTGGAGCCGGGCAGGGCCGGGATGTCGGCGATGTTCTGGCGGGAGAGGAGGAGGGCCGTGGGTGTGGTCGTGTTTTCGAGCGCCATTTTCCATGCCACGGTGGTCTCGGACGCGTCCGCGGGCCGCAGGACCAGCACGCTGCGTTTTCCATGGTGGTTTTTGAGCTGCTCCATGAGACGGATTTGCGCCTCCTGTTCCACGGGCTGGTGGGTGGGGCCATCCTCGCCCACGCGAAAGGCGTCGTGCGTCCAGATGTACTTGACCGGAAGGCCCATGAGGGCCGCCAGCCGGACCGCGGGTTTCATGTAATCGGAAAAGACGAAGAAGGTGCCGCAGGCCGGGAGGACCCCGCCATGCAGGGCCATGCCGTTCATGATACACGCCATGGTGAGTTCGGAGACGCCGGCCTGAAAGAAGGCGCCGGAAAAGTCTCCCTTGACAAAAGCCTTGCTGTTCTTAAGGAAGCCGTCGGTGTTGTCGCTGTTGGAGAGGTCCGCGGACGCGACCACCATATTCTCGATATTCTTGGCGAAGTAGGCGAGGGCGTTCTTGGAGGCGACGCGGGTGGCGATACCTTCTTTCTGCTCTATCTTTGCGTAATCGATTGCCAGCGGTTTGCCCGAGAAAAAGGCGCGGAGCTTTTTCGCGAGCGCCGGGTTTTTCGCTTCCCAGGCCTTTTGCGCCTCTTTCCGCTTTTTCGCTTCCGCGGCCATGCGCGCGCGCGCGCGTGTGTAAACATCCGCGGCCTCGGGGAATATGACAAAGGGGTTTTTAGGGTCCCCGCCGAGGTTGGCGATGCTGTTGTCAAAGCAGGCGCCCGATTTGGAGAGCGGCATGCCGTGCGTCTCGCACTCGCGCTCAAAGCTTTTCCCGTCCGCGGTGCGCGCCCCCTTGCCCATGATGGTCTTCCCGATGAGGAGGAAGGGCTTTGCCGTCTCGGTGCGGGCGGTCGCAAGCGCGGCCCGGATTTGCGTTTCGTCATTGCCGTTGAGGGTGACCACGCGCCAGCCCCAGGCTTCGTATTTTTTCGCCGTGTCTTCGCTGGTCACCGCGCCGGTGCCTGTGGAAAGCTGGATGTCGTTGGAGTCGTAGAACATGATGAGGTTGGAAAGGCCGAGATGGCCTGCGACGCGGCCCGCGCCCTGCGAGATTTCTTCCTGCACGCCGCCATCCGAAATGTAGGTGTAAATTTTGTGGTCCATCCAGTTTCCAAAGCGGGCCGAAAGAAACCGGGCCGCAATGGCCGCGCCCACGGCCATGGTGTGGCCCTGGCCCAAGGGGCCGGAGGTGTTTTCGACCCCACGCGCCACGTCGAGTTCCGGGTGGCCGGGTGTTGGGCTGCCCCACTGGCGAAAGGTTTTAAGTTCGTCGAGGGTATAGCGGCCCATGAGCGCGAGCACGGAATAGAGCATGGGTGACATGTGGCCCGGGTCAAGGAAGAAGCGGTCGCGGAAGGGCCAGGTCATGTCCATGGGATCTGCGGTGAGAAATTCGGTGTAGAGGATATTGATAAAGTCGGCCCCGCCCATGGCGCCGCCCGGATGGCCGGACTTGGCCTTTTCGACCATGGCGGCGGAAAGGATGCGGATGTTGTCCGCGGCTTTTTCAACGGGTGTTTTCTGTGACATTCAAGGCTCCTGATTTACGTTTTTTACTTCAATAATATAATAGGAAGGAAAAAAATAGCCCAATGGCACAGGGAAAGGCAAGGATGGGCGGAGGTTGGATTTGTTCGCCTTTTCCTTCTTTCTTCCTTTTCTTTTCAATTTTAGCATATTATATTATCCTCGTCAAGAAAGGAGGGCTTATCATGGACGAAATCCGTGAGTACGCTCAGCAGATGGCCGAAGAAATCCGCAGGCACAAATGGATCGCCTCCCAGCAGGCGGGACATGACCTCGGTGAAAAGGCCATCCGGGAATGGCGCGAAGAATACGAAGAGGACTTCCGCTTGAACTGGCTTAAAAACCGGTATTCCCTCAACTAATTTCTGCTTTTTCTTTTTAATTCATGAGTTTTTCCAAAAATATCCTATGCATCGGCGCGGGCTATGTCGGAAGCCCGACCATGGCCGTCATTGCGCAAAAATGGCCCGAATACCGCGTCATGGTGGTGGACATCAACCCTGCGCGCATCAATGCCTGGAATTCCGGGCACCTCCCTATTTACGAACCGGGCCTCGATGACATCGTTTTCGCCTGCCGTGGGAAAAACCTCTTCTTCAGCACGGACATTGACCGGGCCATTACCGAGGCGGACATCATCTTTGTCTCCGTTAATACACCCACCAAAATGTTCGGCCAGGGCGCGGGCCGCGCCGCGGACCTGCAGTATTGGGAAAAGACCGCGCGCCAGATTGTGCGCTGTTCGGACCGCGACAAAATTATAGTCGAAAAGAGCACGCTTCCTGTCAAGACCGCTGAGGCCATGGAAAGTATTCTGCACACCAACGGCAAGGGGCTCCGCTTCAATGTGCTCGCCAATCCTGAGTTCCTCGCCGAAGGCACGGCCGTCGCGGACCTGCTCAACCCCGACCGTGTGCTCATCGGCTCGCGCGAGACCCCCGAAGGGGTAAAAGCGCGCAAGGCCCTGGTGGACATCTACGCCCGCTGGGTGCCCTTTGAGCGCATTCTTGAGACCAATGTGTGGAGCGCCGAGCTATCCAAGCTCGTGTCCAACGCCTTCCTGGCCCAACGCATCTCGTCCATCAATGCCGTGTCCGCGCTCTGCGAGCGCACGGGCGCGGACGTGGGACAGGTGGCCCATGCTGTGGGTATGGACCGTCGCATCGGGCCACGCTTCCTGAGCGCGTCCGTGGGTTTTGGCGGTTCCTGCTTTCAAAAGGACATCCTCCACCTGGTCTACCTGTGCGAGCATTACGGTCTGCCCGAGGTGGCGGCCTACTGGGAACAGGTGGTTAAAATCAATGACTGGCAGCAGCAGCGGTTTGTCCGGACCATGATTGCGTCCATGTTCGACACCCTGGTCGACAAGCGCATCGCGCTCTTCGGTTTCGCGTTCAAGGCCGACACAGGCGACACGCGCGAATCACCCGCGCTCAAGGTGGCCCGCGCGCTTGCGGCCGAGGGCGCCCGCGTGGTCATCACCGACCCCAAAGCCCTCGATAACGCCCGGCTCGACCTCGCGGAACTGGGGGAGAGGGTGGTGTTTGAGCCCTTGCCGGAAAAGGCCGCGACCGGTGCACACGCTATTGCCGTGCTGACGGAATGGAACCTTTTCAAAAAGTGCGATTACAGCGCCATCTTCAAGACCATGGAAAAGCCTGCGTTCATCTTCGATGGCCGGAACATACTTGACCATGCCCGCCTGTTCGAAATCGGTTTTAATGTCTATTCCCTCGGCAAAGCTGCGCTGACGCGAAGTTAAAAACTGTTGGTTAAGAGCTAAAACTCGCTCCAAACATAACCCTCACCCTCTTCCCAAAGCACAAGGACTTTTTTACCCTTTCCAATAGTTTTTTCCTCTATTTTCACTTCTACTTAAAACAACGACTTTGTTGAAAATCAAGGCCTTAAGCGGTAAAGCCGGAGGAGGTACAGGCTTTGCAATAACGTAAGCGTAAGTTGCGAAAATAGTTTATCAGGAATAATTAACAAGGGGAACACCATGACCACCATTACCAAGAACGAAACACTGCTCAGTATCGGGGATGTTTCCCGATTCCTGAACGTCCCCACCCATACAATAAGGTATTGGGAAAAGGAGTTTTCGGACAACTTAAGTCCGGTTCGCACCGTGGGGCACCAGCGCCGCTATTCGGACGATAACGTTCGGCAGATTCGTGACATTATGCGCCTTCTCAAGAACGAAGGCTACAGCATTGCGGGCGCCAAAAAGATATTGGAGCTCAAACACCGCAAACCCGGGTTATCCGAGAACCCGTCCGCACCCGAGGATGTGGCCCAGCGGATACTGATGATGATCAAGGAGCAGCTCGGCGTGCACGCGATCACCAGTTTCGAAGAAAAAAGCGCTGTTGCTTGAACACGGTATAACGCAATATTGGACCGCTTCGTTTTGAAAAAGAGCCCGCGTTTTTCCATTGTTATCGTCACGTACAACTCAGCCGGGGACATCGGCCCCTGCCTGCGCAGCATCGAACGGTATACCCGCGATTTTGAAGTCATTGTGGTGGATAACGCGTCACGCGATGCGACGTGTGATGAATTAAAGAATTTTCCCTGGATACAGGCCGTCCTTAGCGACAAGAACCTCGGATTTTCCGCCGGGGTGAACACGGGGGTGCGGAAGGCCGCGGGAGAGTTCGTCATTCTGCTCAACCCGGACACCCAGGTCTTTCCGCTCTGGGCCGATAACATGGCCGCCAAGTTCCGCGAAATACGGAACCTGGGCGCCGTGGGTCCCCTGTCCACCAATTGCATCGGGTATCAGAGCGTCTATAACCAGATTAAGCACGATTTTGACCGCGAGCCTGACCTTGCTTTAATTGCTGAAAAGGTCCTGGCCCAGGCCGGCAAATACATCGAGAGCAACATCCTCATCGGCTTTTGCCTCATGCTCCGGCGCGAGACCCTGCTGCATGTGGGCCTGCTGGACGAACGCCTCTTCCTCGGAAATGACGACCTCGAGCTTTCATGGCGGCTCCGGTATTACGGTTACCGGCTGGTCATCGCCCACGATGCTTTTGTGGCGCACGAGCTGCAGAAAAGCTTCAACACCGAGCCCAAGGCGGTCACGCAGAAGCTTGTTCAGGCGAGCATGGACGAACTCTACCGCAAGCTGGTCCGCCGTTACGGCCGGGCCAACCTTCCTTCCGGGGAGCAACTCTGGTCCATCGAATGGTTCAAGCCCTCCGAGGCCGTCAAGGCGACCCCTGTGCGCGGCCCGGAAACGCCCCTGCGGATACTGCTCTGCTACCATTATACCCCCGAGACCCTTCCGGCCAATTGGGAGCCCGCGCTCCGCACCGCTGGTTTCATGTTGACCACCGTGGGTTATTCGCTGCACCCGTCGCGCAGGCAGGACATCCCTCTTTCGGCCAAGGACGACGATGTGGTCGCGGCCGTTGAACGACAGGGCGGTTTTTCAAAATACGATGCCTTCATCTGGTTCGAGTCCTCCGCCTTTTCGCTGTCAGCGGGCCTGACGCGCGTTCCTATTCTCAGCGTGGGCGTCTTTTCCGCCTCCTCGGTCAACTTTCCGCTCCACAGCGCAGCGCTCCGGCTTTTTGACCATGTTATTTTCACTGAATACAACGTGTTTCGCTATTTCCGTGAACAGGGTGTTGAAAACATCACACACTTATACACAAACGCTTTTGACGGGACTGGCATCGTACCCGTGGCACAGCCGCCCATTGATGTCTCCTTTTGCGGCAGCTATATCAGCGAACTTTACCGCAGCCGGGGCCGGATGCTCCGCACCCTGCTTTCGCTGTCCGACCGTCACAGTGTCTACATCGGCAACGGTGTGTACGGCGCGGATTACAAACGACTCATTGCAAACTCCAGAATCGTGGTGAACTCACTGGCCGACGGCCTGCAGGCCGTGACCATGCGCGCCTACGAGGCCATGGGGCAGGGGAAGCTCCTGCTGACCAATGACCCTCAGGATAAGTGTCCGTTCCAGGAATTCCATGACGGTATCCATTACGTCACATTCAAGGATGAAAAGGACCTTGAACATAAAATTGACCATTATCTGGCCAACCCGGATGAGGCGCGGGTTATAGGCGAGGCCGCCCGGCAGTGGGTCCTCGGCCGTTACACCTATGCGGTGAACGCGCATCGCTTTGGCGGCATTCTCCGTGAGCTCCTGTCCCTGAACGCTCCTCTACCGGCCCGGAAGGGAGCGGACCTTCTGTCCGCGGAACCTTTTATCCGGCTCTGTTGCGGCGATTATGCAAAAGCACTCGCCGCGCTTCCGGGTGCCGGGTTTTCGCCTTCGGACCTGCGCGAGAAGGAGGCCCTGCTCTTCTGTCGCACCGGCCGCGTCGAAGAGGGATTGGCGGCCTTGCAAAAGACGGGGGAGGCGCTTTCCAAAGCCGGGGCCTATTCCCTCGGTATCCTGCTGGAGGAACGCAAGGAATGGGAGTCCGCCAAACGCTGGTATGAGCGGGTGCTGGTTCTGCCTATCCTCGGCTCCGACGAACTGTTATGGTGTCTGCCCCATGGCATGAGCTACGAACGCATCCTGAATATCCGAAGCAGCATCCTTCGCTACCGCGGTGCCGGCGAACCCGAGGTCCGCGATTTCGCGGACCGGGCGCTCTCGGCCTGCGCTCTTTTCCATCTCGGCCACATCGCCTTGCGCCAGAACAACCCCGCGGAGGCGGAAAAACAGCTCCTGGCCATGGGCGAGGAATTCCGGAACGACAAGACCTGCCTGCTCCTGGCCCACACGTCTCTTGGTTTGGCTAGGCGTGAAGCGGCCCTGCAGTGGACCGAGCGGGCGCTTTCACTCTCCGCACTCGACCCCCAGAACAACCTGTCCGCGGCTGATATTTACGTCAAGCTCGGGATGAACGACCGGCTCATCCGTTGCCTTTTTGACAGCCTCGACAGCATACAGATACTCAACAATATTGACGTGTTCAGCTCCCGCAGCAGAAACGAACTGGTGCAAGAGCATCTGACGCTGCTGCAGGGGCTGGGAGTGTCCGCGCCGCCCGTGGACGACGCTTTTATTGTCGGCCCCCGGCCTGTTGACAACAGCCGGCCCCTTCAGCGGTACTCACGAAAGCTTGAAGATGGTTTTATGGAGGAACTGGACCTGAACGCGCTCCGGGACCCCGGGGCCGCGCTCCAGGAACGGAAGAGACGCAACGTGCCTTTCCGGGTGCGTTTCCGCAATGTGCAGTCATTGCAGGCCATTGAGGACCTGACCTCCGGCCGTTTTTCAGCCTTTTCGCCGCTCACAGGCGAACGCGTGCGCGAGTATACCTTTGCCGCGGCTGAGAATTTGCTTTCCCGCTGCGGTTTTGAAATCACGGCAACGGACGAAAAATCCCTGCCGGACGCCAAGATGCGCCTTATGGGCGACGAACTCATCCGGGCGGGCCGACTCGTGCTCAAGCGGCTCGAATATACCGAGGAGGAGTGGCGCCGGTTCTTCACGGACGCGTATACCCTTACCGTGGCGCCCCGGCATTTTCGCGACGTGTCTGCTCTCAAAACCTCCATTGTTATGTTGACCTTCAACCAGCTTTCTTATACGCGCCAGTGTCTTGAGAGCATCCGTACGAACACGGACACTCCCTTCGAACTTATTCTCGTGGACAACGGGTCCACGGACGGCACACCAGAATGGCTTTTGTCCGAGGAAAAGGCGGGCCATATCCAAAAAGTGATTCTCAACGGAAAGAACCTCGGTGTGGCCGCGGGTTGGAACATCGGCATGCGCGTTGCCACGGGCGACTATCTGCTGATTCTAAACAATGACGTGCTTGCGGCCGATTCCTGGCTCCGCAACCTGCTGCGCTGCGCCGAGAGCCGGCCCGACATCGGCATGGCGGGCCCCATGTCCAATAGCATCAGCGGGCTCCAGTTGGAGAGCCGCGTTCCCTATACCTCGGTCCCTGAGTTTCACGACTTTGCCCGGGAGTATATGGAAAAGAACGCGGGCAACTGGTGGGAATTATTCCGTATCGCGGGGTTCTGCCTGCTGTTCAAGCGCGAAGTGTACGAAAAGGTCGGCGATTTTGACGAACGTTTCGGTAAGGGCAACTTTGAGGACGATGACTACTGCATCCGTGTCCGGCGCGCGGGCTACCGTATCCTGGTGGCCGGGGACAGCTTTCTCCACCACTTTGGCGGTGTGAGCTTTGCCCAGGGCTCCGTGGACTGGTTTGAACAGATGCGGAAGAACCAGCAGCTCTTTGTGGAAAAATGGGCGGAAATTGACAAAGAAATAATTGAAAAAAGGTTGAAAAGCGGGGCCGCGGCGCTGCTGACCGAAGCGGAACGCCAGTTGGCGGCGTCTGATTACCCGGGCGCGGTCCAGACCCTGCTTGCGGCCGTTGAAAAAGAGCCCCGGCACCCGGGGGTGTACAACGACCTTGGCCTCGCGGCGTGGTACATGGGAAACGTCGGGGACGCGGAGCGTTTTTTCAAGGAGGCGCTGCGCCTTTCACCCGGGTTCGAGGACGCGGTTTTTAACCTGGCGGACGTGTACGAGCGCCGGAACGAGCCCGAAAACTTGCGCGTTCTTCTATTGGAATTCCTTGTGCAGCAGCCGGGCCATGCCGAGGCCGCAACGCGGCTGAAAAAAGCGGAGGCCCCCCGTACCGCGGAACCGCGGGTGACACACGACCGCGAGTTTGCGCGTGAGCTCCTCGATGAGGCGGAAAAGTACATTCAGGAAGGACGCCATGACGAGGCCGTGGGCATTCTGGCCGTGCTGATCGAAAAGGATGAACAGAATGCCGGGGCCTACAACGCCATGGGCCTCTGTGCCTGGTACAAGGGCAAATTGCAGGAGGCCTACTGGTTCTTCCGGAAGGCGCTTACGATTTTGCCGGACCTTGAGGATGCGCTTTTCAATTTTTCGGATGTCGCGCTGCTCCTGGAGCGGACCGGGGAGGTGGTGGAGGTCTTTGAAAAAGCGCTGGTCCGGGCGCCGCACCTGAAGGAAATCCGAAAACATCTTGAAACAATCCGGCTTAAGACCGCGCAATCCGGCACGGCCGTGGATTTTCAGAAGGTCATTGCGGCGCGCGAGCTGAACCTGCAGGGTGAAAAATGGATACAGGAGGGGCTGCTGGACAAGGCGGAAAAGGTCTTCCATGAAATCCTCGAGCACGACTCCGCTAATTTTGTGGCCATCAACAACACGGGCCTCCTCCACTGGTACCGCAATGACGTTGCGGCCGCCTACGAGCGTTTCCGGGCCGCGCTTTCGCTTTGCCCCGTGTACGAGGACGCGCTCATCAATATTTTCGACGCCGCCCTCCGGCTCAAGCGCATGCCCGAGGCGGTCCCCCTGTTCACGGCCGCACTCGACGCCAACCCCACGCTCCGCGATGCGCGAGAGATGCTGGCGCAGATAAAGCTCCGCGGTGACCGTATCTATGACATTGCCCATTACAGTCAAATCGACCCCGGGCTGCAGCTTAATTTAGATGGCAAGGCGCTCCTGGAGGAGATGAAATTGAATGACGCCACGCTCAAGTTCCTTGACGCCATCGAGCAGCACGGCGAAAACAGTGACTCCTTCTGCGGGCTCGGCATCATCCAGTTCTACCGGCAGGAGTACCAGGACGCCTTCCGGCTCTTTGGCCGCGCCACGGACCTCAACCCGCTCTCGCAGGACGCGCTGGTGAACCTCTGGGACGCCGCGCTCATGCTTGAGTGCGCGGAACTGGCCCGGCCGCGGCTCCAGAATGCGCTCGATGTGGACCCCACGCTCTCCGACGTCCGTCGCCTGCTCGAAGAGGGGGTGCTGCCCCGCGACCTCGGAAACCTTTCCTGACTCTGGAAGAACGCCATGCGAAAAAAGTTGTCACTTATCATGATTGTAAAGAACGAAGAGGCCCGGCTCGGGAACCTGCTCTCCGATGTTCAGGGGCTCGCGGATGAAATCATTGTGGCGGACACCGGGTCCGATGACCGTACGCGGGAGATTGCGGCCGCAGCGGGTGCGCAGGTCTTCAATATTCCCTGGGAGGATGATTTTTCAAAGGCGCGCAATGCCGCGCTGGCGCGTGCCAAGGGCGACTTTATCCTCTGGCTCGACGCCGACGATCGGGTCAGCGCCGAGGATGCCAAACACATACGGTCCACGGTCGACAAGGCGGGTAAAAACGACGTTTTCACGGTTGAAATCATCAATACCTCTAAAGAGGGGAG
>JAZDKP010000203.1:0-6989 GCA_043802925.1 Fibrobacterota bacterium
GGCATGACATATAAATCGCTCATGCGATAAATGCGGGCAACGTCCTGTCCGCGTAAAAAACCGGTAAAATGAAAATACCGGCCTATTTTAAGTTCCGCCACCCGCTCAATCATACGGTGCATCATGTCGCCGCAGCCGGACATGACAAAGCAGACGTCTTTATAGACCGAAATAACCCGGGCGGCCGCCTCCACAAAATAATCAGGCCCTTTTTGAAAGGTTATCCGTCCAAGGAAAAGCACGGTCTTTTTTGGAACTCCCCGGCGTACGGGAAGGCCCTCGCCTGACGCGGCTTTCATGACCCCATTATGAACCACCCTGATTTTGTCTGGATGGATACCGTAGTGACGGGTAATTTTGTTTTTGGTGAATTGGCTGACCGCCACGATTTTATCCGCTTTTTCCATGCCCTTCCGTTCAATGGCATAAACATCGGGGTTAACGTTGTCGCCGCAACGGTCAAACTCGAGGGAATGGACATGGAGCACCAAGGGACGGCCGCTCACTCTTTTCGCCTCCAACCCGGCAGGGATGGTCATCCAGTCATGCGCATGGATGACCTCGTGGCCCACTTTCCCGGCAATGGCGCCGGCGACCCGTGCATAACGCGCGATTTCCTCCATCAGGTTGGCGCCATAATCGCCGGCCATGCTGATTTTGGATGCCTGGCGGGTTTCGGCCATTTCACTCTTGATGATTTGAAGATGGGCCAGCAACTTGCGGTATTCGGCATCATTGACATAAGGCTGCAGCGTGGACGGGAGCGCCTCAATATTTATTCGATCCTGGCTCGTTATGTTTTCGAGCAGGGAACCGGATTCAATCTCCACCTGGTCGCTGCTGACCAGGGTCACGTGTGATTCCTGGTTACCGGACGCGGATATCCGGGGCAGTACAAATGTAATCTGGTGTCCGAGGTCGGCAAGTGCTCGCGTCAGACCATAACAGGCCGTTCCCAACCCGCCGCTGATATGTGGGGGAAATTCCCATCCGTACATCAATATCTTCATAAAGCAATCGTCCTAACAGTTAAAGGGATATCGGCGGGTACCCCATTAATGGGAAAAAGCCGGAGAGGTCACGGTATTGAGACTCAGGATCTTCAAATCCTTGTTGTTGTTAAAGCCCAACCGGTCAAATTTTGCAGCCACCGCGGCATTCGCGACAATAAAAATCCGCTTCCCGCTTTCCTTGGCTTTTTCCCAGAGAAAGACAATGATACCAAAGCTGTAACTGCTGATATATGTGACCCGGCTCAAATCCAGTAAAAGCTGTGCGCTATGGTTTTCGAGGATAAACCGGTCGACAAGCGCAACAAGGTCATTCGCGGAATTCCCGATCATTTCACCGGTAACATTGACGGTGTAGCACCCGTTCTTTTCGCTGGAATCGATGACGATGATGCTCTCCTGTAACACGCTGCTCATTTTCACTCCTTTTAACCGGCAAGCCTCATGCTGTCGGCATTATTAAAATTTACACGCTGATATTCCGAACGGTGCATTTCGCAATATTTGGGATAAACATATTGTCCGGGATAAATATCAACCTGGAATTTGTCCCGGCACCCGGGCAGCATGCAGGTGAATTCGGCCCGCGTGATTTCGTGAAACGTGTGGAAGAACATCTGGTTTTTGACTTCAGCCCCTTCCAAATCCGACAGGGTGTCAATTTCAGGCCGGGCTTCATTTGAGCGTGTGAGAAAATCCTGAATGTGCCACCCGCTGAATTGGCCGTTGTTCTTTATACTGCGGATAGAAGCTTTGGTCTTTGTCATACGTTTTCCCTTTGTGTTGCGTTTGCAGGTTTAAGAACATCCATTTCTTTGCGCGCTATGGTTTGCTTTGATATATGCGAAATACATGCCATTAAGAATTCGTATCAAAACCTCTTTTTACGGAAGAATACGAGGTATAATTCATTAAGCAAAATCTCATTTCTTGCAACCATTTACGTTTTAATGAAAATGAACTGCCCCGAAGGAAAGTGCGAGGTATCTAAAAAAAGACCGAAAGTCGGGAACTCATCCCCCTTTCCCCCTTCTCTTGGAAAGGACTATCCCTTACCCACATCTTTTCCGGCGCCACGGGGGGCGCCGGCTAATCAGGAAATTGCGGTTTTATTGGAGGATGGGCCAGGGACGGCCCATCCATCGAGGCCGCCTCTGGCCTCGATAAAACAAACAAAACGTAATTGATTAGGCGGCGCCCCCCGTGGCGCCGCACTTGTGGGTAAGAGATAGCTACGGCTGGGGGATGGGTAACCTGACTTCGATACCCCGCAGCAAGCGGTTTTATTGTTACTGTCACCATCATTAAGAATCATTGGCTCAATATTTGCGAATACTTAATTATTACAAAATCATAACCCGAGGCGTTAAACAGATAACTTATTATACAACAACGAGTTGATTGAGAATACTGTTTTTTACGATTCTAATAATCGTAAATCCGTTTCTGGTTTTGAGAATTGGAATGATTCGGGTGATTATAGGGTTCAAATGTTGATATTTAGATTGCTTAATGCAACAAATGCTGTTATATTGATATTGCATACCGCATCAACTGTTGGCCAAAGCATTCTGCTTTTCATACCCACGCGGCATTTATACTCTTAAGAAAGAAGAGGGAAATCATTCCAAACAAAAACAATCGAAAACAGGGTGTGGGCACCCGCATCCAGAAAAGCACCCCTTCAATTGTCAAAAACAGCGTTCGAATCGTGGCCATTGGCGCATCCGCCGGCGGGCTCGAGGCCTTTGAACAGTTTTTTGATGCCATGCCCGTGGATAGCGGTCTGGCATTTGTTTTGGTGTCACACATGGATCCTGAGCGCAAAGGCATGATGCCCGAACTGCTCCAGCGCGTCACCGCTATGAAAGTCAGCCAGATTGATGATAGAATGGTTGCCCAACCCAACCGGGTTTATATCATTCCGCCAAACAAGGACCTTTCAATCCAGCAGGGTATCTTTCATTTAGCCCCCCCTTCCGAAGCCCGCGGTCTCCGTCTGCCCATTGATGGTTTTTTCCGGAGCCTGGCCCAGGAACAGCGCGAACGCGCCATTGGCGTCATTTTATCCGGTATGGGCAGCGACGGGACCCTGGGACTCACGGCAATCAAAGAGAATATGGGCATGGTCATGGTCCAGGACCCAAAATCCGCTAAATTCCAGGCAATGCTGCAAAGCGCCATGGAAACCGGGTTGGTGGATTATGTGGCCCCGGCCAACGAATTGCCTGCAAAACTGCTTGAATTTATCAGGACCGAATCGGTATCCGTAAAAGAATTGCAGGATTCCGACACAAGCCACCCGTGGCTTGAGAAAGTGATTGCCATCATCCGAACACATACGGGCCACGATTTTACGCTGTATAAGCAAAAAACGCTTGGCCGCCGTGTTGAACGCAGAATGAGCGTCAACCAGATTGAACGGTTCAAGGATTACCTGCGGTATCTGGAAGAAAGCGCACCGGAACGCGAAATCCTTTTTAAGGAACTTCTTATCGGGGTAACAAACTTTTTTCGCGACCCCGAAGCGTTTAAAGCCCTGGCAGTCAAAGCGCTTCCGCGGCTGCTCAAAGAACGGGTCAATGAAAAGTTTTTCCGGGTATGGGTCCCGGGCTGTTCCTCGGGCGAAGAAGCCTATTCCATTGCCATGCTCATTATGGAAACCCTCGAAAGCGCTAAATTAACGCATGAGTTTCAAATCCAGATTTTTGCCACGGACCTGGACAAAACCGCCATTGAAAAAGCCCGCCACGGAATTTATCCGGCCAACATTTCCGCGGACGTCACCCCCGAACGGCTGAAGCGTTTTTTCAAGGAAATCGATTCAAAGTTCCAGTTGCGCAAGGAAATACGCGACATGGTCATATTCGCCCCGCACAATATCATCAAAGACCCGCCCTTTACCAAACTCGACCTTATCTGCTGCCGGAACCTGCTCATTTACTTTGTCGCGGACCTTCAAAATAAAATCATCCCCCTGTTTCATTATTCGCTCCGATCCAACGGCGTCCTTTTTCTTGGCCCCGCTGAAAATGTATTCGCGTTTCAGCACCTTTTCCGGGCCCTCGATAGAAAGTGGAAGATTTTCCTTCGATTGGAAACCGCTGCCAGCCGGTCGGACCTGATTCAAATAGACTCCCGGACCCCTTCCCCCAGTCGTTCCATAAAGTCCCTCCCCGTCCCGCTTATGAGCAAACAGCACGACACCATGCTTCCCACAATGATTAACCAGGTGTTGCTGACCCACGGCACTCCGCCCGCGGTCATTGTGGACGCCCAGGGCGACATTCTGTATATCCATGGGCATACCGGAAACTTTCTGGAGCCCTCCTCGGGCAAGTTTAACAACAACATCTACGCCATGGCCCGCGAAGGACTTCGCTACGAATTGGCAGGGGGCCTCAAGAACGCTGCAAAACGTCAAACGCCTGTTGAGCTCAAGGCGTTGCGGATAAAGAACAATAACATCTTCCTGACCGTGGACGTCCTCATCCGGCCGTTGAATGAGCCTTCGCAAATGAAGGGCTCCTTTCTGGTGATATTCAAGGCCGTCCCCCTCTCTGCCAAGCGGGGCGCAAAGCGCGTTCCAAAAGGCAGACAAGGGGGCAACACCTCCGCCATCCGTTCGCTTCACGAAGAAATCCAAAGCCTGCGTGACCGGCTGCAAACCGTCACGGACGAAATACAGAACTCGCAGGAAGAATTAAAATCCACAAATGAAGAACTCCAGTCCACCAACGAAGAGCTTCAGTCCACCAACGAAGAACTGATGACCTCCAAGGAGGAGATGCAGTCGTTGAACGAGGAACTGATGTCCGTCAATGCGGAACTTCAGACGAAAATCGAGGACCTGTCACGCACCAACAGCGACATGAAAAACCTGCTGAGCAACTCCAATTTTGCGACCATTTTCCTTGACAGCGCCCTGAATATCCGCCGGTTCACCCTGCAGGCGGCCCGCATCATCAACCTGATTCCCACCGATGTGGGTCGGCCGCTCGCACACATAGTGTCCAATCTCAAATACGACCACCTGCTCGACGATGTAAAACAGGTGATTGAAACATTGGCCAACAAGGAATGCGAAGTGGAAACCCAAAACAACGACCGGTACCTGATGCGCATTATGCCCTACCGGACCCTGGACGATGTCATTGATGGCGCGGTATTGACGTTTGTTGACATCAGCTACCAGAAAAAGACCCAGGAAAAGAAGGCCTGACCTGAAACGCAAAGCCGTAAAAGTCGACAAAGCCAACATTGACGCCCAGGCCCTTTTGCATGAGCTGCGGGTGCGGCAGGTGGAACTGGAGCTCCAGAACGAGGAACTCCACAATGTGCAGGAAAACCTGGAGACCGCGCTCGAAAAGTATTCCAATTACTATGACTTTGCCCCGTCCGGGTATTTCACATTAAACGAGCAGGGCAACATCCTGGAGGTGAACCTCCGGGGGGCCAGCATGGTTAAGGTCCTGCGGCAGCAGCTGATTGGGACGCCCTTTTCCTCACTGGTGCAGGCCGAAAACCGCCCATCCTTTACCGCTTTTTTCAATTCCGTACTCACCACCATCACACAACAGCATTGCGAGCTCCGGATGCTCGAGAAAAACGGTCCCGGAATTTGGGCGCTCATGGACGGGGTTACGGTCAAGGAGCCCGTCAGCGGAACACGGAATATCCGGTTGACCCTGACCGATATTTCCAAACGCAAGACGGTTGAGGACAAAATAAACGTACAGCTGAAAGACGCCCAGAAATTCCTGGATGCTTCGGGTATTATCATGGTATCCCTCGACAAAACATACCATGTCACTCTCATCAACAAGGTCGGCGCGGAAATTCTGGGAAGCGACATGAAAACCGTTGCGGGTCAAAACTGGTTGGACACCTATGTCGCACAACCGGATTGGGACAAGACAAAGGCTGTTTTTTCAAAACTATTGGCCGGCGAGTCGAAACGGCCGGAACACCTTGATAATGTTATTATTACAAAAACCAACAGCGAACTTCATTTTTCCTGGACCAACACAACCATCCGGGACGACAACCAGGCCATCATCGGAATCCTCTGCTCCGGGGAAGATGTAACGGAGCGGAATAAAATAACGGACACGCTTCAATCCGCCAACACCAAGATGAGCGAACAGGTGGAGGCGCAAACCCTTGAATTATCCCACCGTCAAATGGCCCTCGAAGAAATTTACCGGATTGCCATAAGACCGATGGCCTCACTTAAAACGCTTTGCGACCAGGTGGTCGAAAGCCTGTCCAAGCTCTTATCAGTCCCTTACCTGGCGCTAAGAATTCTGGAACAGGACAAGATGCTCCCAATTTCAAAGGCCATCAAGGGAGTTCTTGTTCCGGAGGAGCCCTTGTTTGTTCACTGCAATCTCAGTGATCACGTGGTTGACGCCGGCCGGGTTTACCATGTCAAAAACGGGGTGCAACAGCTTTTCCCGGAATGCAATTGCTGCCGGCAATTCAATCTGGAATCTTTTGTAGGACTCCCCATCCTGAGCAAAAGCAACGAATTACTGGGCGTGCTCATGGCCATGGACAACAAGGAGCGGATATTTACCGAGGATGAATATCATCTTATCAACATTTTCACCGAATACCTGGTTCACGAAATATATCACATCAAGCTCGGGCAGGAGGCCGGCCAGGACAAGCAGATGAAAATACTCGGCCAGCTTACCTCCGGTGTTGCCCACGAAGTGCGGAACCCCTTGAATGCCATCATGGCCGTGAGCGAGGCCCTTTTCCAGGCCATCGGCAAAAATCCGGAATACCAGCCTTATATCGTTCACATCCGCGAACAGGTCAAAAGGCTTTCAGCGCTGATGACCGAACTTCTGGAACTTGGGCGCCCCATTAGGACTTTGATCAAATTAAACTGTTCAACTTTAACGCGGCTGGAGCACATAATTCCAGTCTCCATGAAACTCATCTCGAATTAGCGATAGCTCATCCATCTGT
>JAZDKP010000204.1:0-14888 GCA_043802925.1 Fibrobacterota bacterium
GCCGCAACACCTTCGATGTAAACCGTGTCCAGACCTGAGCCGATATCCGTTACCGTCACATTGAATGTGATGGGCGTGGTGTTGAACATGTCTCCCGCCGAATATCCGGTGAAAGTGATGACCGGAAGAGCGGGATCCGAAGCGGAAAACGTCGCAATGGACTGCGCGGTCAGGTACGAAGAAAGCCCCGCACCGTTGAGAGAACGCAAACGGTAATAATAGAAGGTCAGTGGCAGGAGGCCGACGCTGTCCACCAGGCTGTCCAGATCCGCAATGGCCGTATCGATGGCCACGAAATGGGAATCATTGCCCGGGCTGCGCTCAATGATGAAGCCCTGCTCGTTGCTCGAATTGTCGTGCCAGGTCAGTTTTATGGAACTGGATGACAGGGCCTCTAATATGAGGTCGGACGGCGCGCGGGGCGAAACTTCGTTGGCCGTGATTTCAACGGACATGTTTTCCGAGAGCCCGGTGAAGCTCTTTGTGCCGGAGAAGATGACGCCCCCTGCCCCATCGAGTCCTTCGACTTTCAGCGTGAAGGCGGTATGCGCGGGAATGGCGCGGACAGTGCCGGTGTGGGCATGGTAGTCGAAAGTATCGACAATGCTGACCGAACCGTAGGTGACGGTGAGCCTGATGCTGGCGACCGAATCAGGCACGGCCTGGACGCCGGATGCCTTGAACAGCACGGTGGTGGAGACAAGAACAGTGTCGTTGCCATTCGACGGCGTTGCAATCGGGTTCTCTTTCGTGCAGAAAACCAGCAACCCCATCGCTGCAATGACAAGCCCAAGAAGGAGTATGTTTTTTTTCATGGCATCACCAGGTGACCGTAAGGTCGTGGGTGGTCGCTTCCGCGGGCTTTTCGTCATTGCCCTGCGTCAGCACGAAAACAGCCGCGCCTCCACCGACAACGACCGCGCCGCCGGCCACCCACCACCAGAAATGGCTTTTGGGCTTCTCGTTGGTTTCAAGCCCCGAAAGTTTCTTCGCAATGGCCGGTATCGTAATTTCAAGCAATCCGTCAATTTTTCCCTTATAGGTCATACTAACGTCGCGCTGGATTTCCCCGGTTTTCACGGAAAACATGCGGACGCTCACGGAATAGGACTCGCCGACCTTGCCGATACTGCCGGCCACAAGGTTTTCGACCCCCAGGAGCTGTCCCATTTCGATCATGCACGAGGATTCGTTGCACGCGCCGGACTTCTGGAACCCCTGCTCTTTCAGGATTTCGTCCATTTTCCCGCGCTCAAGCAGGCGGAATACGCCGGTCTGGATGATTTCGCTGCGCAGCTTGTCGCTGAGCACCAGGGCCTCGTCCTTTGTGATGCCGCGCGCCTCAAGGTCGTTCACAGCGAGGGAAGGGATGTCGGCGGCCTGCAGCAGAGCTGCAAAGAAGACCCCCGACAGTATAATCGTTTTGTAAAACATTATTTCATCATGAAAATTGTCCGGGTCGCCTTAAAAACGCCGGCATTCATTCTGCACAGATAGATACCGGAACCGATGGGAACGCCGTTGTCCGACCGGCCGTCAAACGTGACGTTGTAATAACCCGGCAGCATCGGATGGTTCAGGAGCGTCCGGACCATCCGTCCGCGGATGTCATAAACGCACAACGTGACCGGATGGCTCCCGTTCAGGGCAATAGGCACGGCGATGGGAATGGTCGTGGACGGATTGAATGGGTTGGGCCTGCCGCCCAGCAGCGCAAAGGCATCTGGAATGGCTTTTCCGTTCCGTTCCACCTTCACCGTGGGCTGGACCGTCAGCGTCCGGGCCACCGGAATCGCGGGATACGTGTGAATTTCGCCCGGCTGCGAAGCGGTGATGATCGCGGTTCCCACGCCGATCATAAACGCGGTATCGTGCGAGATTTTGACCACGTGCGTGTCGGAACTGGCGTAGCTTATCGTGAGTCCGGAAGTGGACCAGGCGGTCAGTTTTAAGGGCGGATCGTCGGCGCTGACAGCGAGGAGGGAGTCGAAGGTGATGGTCTGCGCATCAATGGTGTCGGCCACGTACAGCGTCTGCGTGTCGTAGGGCGCCTCGGCCCATACACTGTTTCCGCCCTGGTGGGCGATGATGCCGGCCGTGCCCACCCCGACGATGGTCACCCACACCCCCGAAACCGTGGCCACGCCCGTATCGCTGCTGCTGAACCAGACCGTGAGCCCGGAAGTGGCCGTGGCCGCAAGGTGAAAGGGCGGGTCTCCGACCGTCACATGGTCCGGCGCAAGGGCAAAGGTGATGGTCTGTGTGCGTTTGACGACCAGCGGCTGGGCCACATCCGCGGCCGCGTTCCAGTTTGGGTCTCCGGCCTGCGATGCGGTAATCGTGGTCGTGCCCGGCGCATTGATGGTTACCGTTTTCCCGGAAACCGAGGCCACCAATGGATCGGAGCTGACATAGGTGACCGTCAGGTTTGACGACGCCGTTGCCCCGAGATCAAAGGCCGCATCGCCCATCGCCACGTCCGCCAGCGCGCCGAAGGTGAGGGTCTGGCTGCCTTTGTGGAGCGTGAGGGTCTGCTGCACGTCCGTGGCCGGGTTCCAGTGGGCGTTGCCGGCCTGCGACGCGGTGATGGTTGTGGTCCCCACGCCGCGGAGCGTGACAAAGGAACCGGCAATCTTGGCAACGCTGGTGTCGGAGCTGGCGTAGGTCACCGTGAGATCGGACGTCGCCGTGGCGGTCAACGCGACCGCCGGGCCGCCCACCGCGGTGTCCGCGAGCGCGCCGAAGGTGATAGTCTGGTGGCCTTTGCCCACGGTCAGGGTCTGCGGCACATTGACGGCCGCGTTCCAGTTGGCGTTCCCGGCCTGCGACGCGGTGAGGGTCGTGGTCCCCGCGCCCGTGAGGGTCACCGTGCTGCCGGAAATGGTGGCCACGTTCGTGTTGGAGCTGGCGTACGAGACCGTCAGCGCGGACGAGGCCGTGGCCGTGAGCGCGAACGGCAGGGAATCGAGGGTCTTGTCCGTGAGCGCGTCGAAAGTGATGATCTGGTTGGCCTTGGTCACGGTCAGGGTCTGGAACTTGTTCGCCGCGGGCGCGTACTGGTTGTTTCCGCTCTGCGACGCGGTAATGGTCGACGTGCCCGCGCCCACGATGGTGACGGTGGTGTCAGAAATCGTGGCTACGCTTAAATTTGAACTGGAGTAACTGACCCGCAGTCCGGACGTGGTTGTGGCCGTGAGCGCGAACGGAAGCGAATCGACCGCTTTGGCCGGGAGCG
Source organism: Fibrobacterota bacterium (assembly GCA_043802925.1). Lineage (GTDB taxonomy): Bacteria > Fibrobacterota > OXYB2-FULL-49-7 > OXYB2-FULL-49-7 > JAEUSG01 > JAZDKP01. The sequence goes on from JAZDKP010000204.1 coordinate 3,236, forward strand.
CGTCGAAGGTGATGGTCTGCGCGTCCGGGGCCACAGTGAGCACCTGCTGCACCGAGGTTGCGGAGTCATAAGTGACGTTTCCTATCTGTGACGCGGTGAGCGTGGTCTGGCCTGCGGTCAGGAGGGTCACGGTGTTGCCCGCGACCGTGGCCACCGCCTCGTTGGAACTGGCGTAGGTGACCGCCAGGCCGGATGTGGCCGAGGCTGAAAGCAGGAACGCGGGGTCATTTACCCATTTAATGGGAAGCGCATTAAAGGTGATGGATTGCGGGGTTTTGCCCACGCGGAAGGTACGCGCCACGTTCGGCGCGGCATAAAAGGTGTCGTTCCCGTTCTGATACGCCGTGATGGTCACATTTCCTTTAGCCACCAGGGTCACGGTGTCGTTAGAGACCGTTGCCACCCCCGGGTCGGAAGTGCCGTAGGTAACCTTGAGGCCCGAGGAAGCCGTGCCCGTGAGTTTGAAGGGCGGGTCGGTCGGCAGCTTATCAGCGAGCGTTGCGAACGTGAGGGTCTGCGCCGCCTTGTTGACGGTGAGCGTCTGGTTTGCATCCGGGGCCGCGTTATAATTGGCGTCACCCGGCTGTGACGCCGTGATGAGCGTGGTGCCCGCGGTCTTGACGGTCACGGTCGAACCCGAGACCGTGGCCACATCGGTGTTGGAGCTGACATAGGATACCGCGAGGTCCGAGGAGGCCGTGGCCGCGAGCGCAAACGGGGCGTCTCCGAAGGTTTTGGCCGGAAGCGCGTTGAACGTGATGGCCTGGTCCGCCTTGGTCACGGTCAGCGTCCGGTACGCGTCCGTGGCGGGGTAGAACAGGGTGTTGCCCGCCTGCATGGCGACGATGGTCGTGGTCCCCACGGCCAGGATATCCACCGTGGTGGAATCGGCCAGTGTGGCTACCGCCTGGTTGACGATGCCAAAGCTGATGGACAGGCCGGACGTGGAAGTGGCCGTAAGCGTGAACGGCGCGCTGTTAAATAATTTTGCCGGGATGGAATCAAACGTAAGGGTCTGGGTGCCCCGGACCACGGTCAGTGAATGCGAGACATCCTCGGCGGGATTATAATTGGCGTTTCCGTCCTGTTTGGCGGTAATTTGGGTCGTTCCCAGCGCGCGCGTGGTGACCATGCCGGCGGTCACGGTGGCCACGGCCGGGTCGGAGCTGACATAGGAAATCGGCAGGCCGGACGTGGACGAGGCCCCGAGCGCAAAAGGCACGAGGCTGTACCCGTGGGAGCCCAAAAGGTCGAAGGTGATGGTCTGGTCGGCCTTGATGATTGTCAGCGCCTGCGGTACGGCGGTCGCGGCGTTGTAATTGGCATTTCCGGCCTGCAAAGCCGTGATGGTCGCGCTCCCGGCCCCCATGATGGTAAGGACACTGCCCGAAACCTTGGCGATATTCGTATCGGAACTGGTGTACGAAACCGTGAGGTTTGACGAGGCCGTGGCGGTCAGGGCGGACGTCGGGCCCCCATAGGTCAGATTCGCCAGCGCGCCGAAGGTGATGGTTTGAGTGGCCTTGTTCACGGTCAGCGTCTGGGGAACGTTGGTTGCCGCGCTCCAATAGGCGTCGCCCGACTGCGAGGCAGTGATGACAGTGGCGCCCCCTCCGACGATGGTCACCGTATCATTGGAAATCGTGGCCACAGTGGTCACGGAACTGGAATACGAGACCGGGAGCGCTGAACTGGCCGAGCCCGAGAGTTTGAACGGCGCATCACCATAGGTCTTGTCCGCGAGCGCGCCGAAGGTGATGGTCTGCGGGGTGCCAGTGACCGTCAGTGACTGCGGCACGGAATCCGCGGCAGCCCAGGTGGCGTCCCCGGCCTGCCTGGCGGTGATGGTGATGGTGCCCGCGAAGTGGAGGGTCACGGTGTCGTTTGAAATCGAGGCCACGGTCGGATTGGAGCTGGTGTACGCAACCGTGAGGCCCGACGAGGCCGCGCCCGTGAGTTTGAAGGGCAGGTCGCTGCTCGACTTTGACGGCAGCGCACCGAAAGTGATGATCTGACTTGCCTTGCCCACGGTGAGCGTCTCGACCACGCTGGTGGCCGCGTAAAAATCGGTGTTCCCGGCCTGCGACGCGGTAATCGCGGTCTTGCCCGGGCCGTGGATGGTCACGGTGTCGTGTGAAACCGTGGCCACGCCGGTATTGGAGCTGGCGTAAGAAACAGTAAGGCCGGATGAGGCATAGCCCGAAAGCTTGAATGGCGGGTCGTTGGAGGCCACAGCCGCAAGAGGCGCAAAGTAGATATCCTGGTTCCCCTTAAGGGCCTTGACGTTGGCTGTGCCGGTGAACGTGCCTCCGCTGACCGCATTCAGGGTCACCGGGGTGATTGCGCCCGCACTGACGCTCGCAGACGCCCTCACTCGAACGGTCACCTGAATAGAAGAGTACATCCCGATAACCGTGGGACTTGACGGGGATACGACGACTGCAGTCCAGCCAGTAGATAATCCGGTCACGCTGAACGATGTAGAGGCCGGGTTGTGGTCGTTGTTCATGACGCCGAAATTAATTTCGACGGAATCCCCGATTATAACCGAATCATTACTCGGTGGAGTAACATTTAATTGTGCGCTGGCAACGCCGGCAAGCAGCGCCAGGAAAAACAACACGCGGACAATCATTTTCCGGACCATAAAGTCCCCTTCTTTTGAAGTTTCTGTTAACGGTAAAGAATTGATTCGCAATTTCATTTAGATATGGAATCTTCGCAGGTTTTGACCTTAGTTTAAGAGACGATTTTGATAGTAATAAGATAGTCCTATTGAGCAAACATGTCAAGAGCTTATATGCATGATTTTCACGCTTTTATTGCAATCCGTCGGTTCTTAAAGGGCGGTAGTAGAAATCAAAAACCCCCGAAAATTCCTTTTACAGCAAAATTTTCGAGGGTTTTTGATGTGGGCAATACAGGAGTTGAACCTGTGACCTCATGCATGTGAAACGTGAGAACTTTGCGAAATTTAGCAAAATTAGGCGGACGTTTAAGAAAGCAAGGCCATAGTGCCGCGCCGCTCTCAGTATGCAAATGACCTCTGCAAATTATAAATCGCGCGGGGGGTAGAGATGTTCAATTGCTTCGTTATTTTTCGCATGATTGTAACGGTTGTTTTTGCCGGTTCCAGTAATTCAATCCCTACGGGTTCATCGTTCTTGTCAAAATCAACCAGGACTTCACCGTGCTTACCGTAAGGCTTGGTATATTCCGATTTTCTTTCGTTCAGGTGGATATAGGCAACTTCTGGCGTTCCCTTTTTTCTGTCAACCATCACTTCGAACTCAAGAAAGTTACTTCCACTTGTACGCTGTGATAATGAATGCTTCTTCACCATTTTTCAACTCCTTTAAAACAACCACGTATTTTTCACCATCAAGGGTTTTCCAGAATTTTCTTTTCCCGGCCCCATCATCGGGAAGCTCGTTCGTCGGGTCATACAAAACATCAAAAACCAAACCCTTTGTGAGATATGGCCGCTTTTCCCGCTTTCGCTCAAAATAATGTTTCGAGAAATGCAGCTTTTTATATTTCGGCTATTTCTGTTCGCCACCTTCCGCCTGGGACCAGCAAATGGAGCGCGATGAAGGAGCGGACGTTTAAGAGGGCGAAATTATAGGCGTGTCCAAGTAAAGGGGCGTAACTCCCGCGCCCTTGAGTTACCGCTTCAAAAACCGTTCCATCTTCACCTTGAGAACGTCCGCCAGCCGCTTGAGCATCCGCCGGGACAAGCGCCGCCGCCCGTTCTCATAGTCGCTTATCATGTTCTGCCTGATTCCCACGGCCTCGGAAACCTGTTTTTGAGTAAGACCGGCCTTGAGCCGCGCCGCTTCAAGCAAATTGCCGACGCGGTTCATGTTCATTTCCCGCCAGAAGTCCGTGTCCTCAATGGCTACGGTCTCACTGTCCGCCACTTCCGGGGAAATAATTTCAATGTCATACTTCTTGGAGAGCCAGGCAACGGCTTCTTTTGCCCCCGCGCCGTTGATGGAAAATTCAGTACGGGGCTTTTTCACGACTGCCAGCATAGTACACCTCTATTTCTATGGTTCCCTTGCTCCATGTCCAGCAGGCAACATGCTTGCGGTTCAAGTGGCAATGGTACTTGTCGCCGCTCAAAGGGGAATAGTTCGGCCATGTCGGTTGATACGGGCCGTCCGCCTTTAGGTCCACAACAAGCAGGAAAAACAGCTTTCGCACATCCGCCGGAAGTTTTAATAAATCCTTGTCCAGTTTCCGTTTGATAATGACGCTGTATCCCATAGGAGTAATATATAACTTTCGTGGGTAATATGCAAGCCTTTTCATTATCGCGCCTGCCCTATGCTTCCGTTTTGTAAGCGCTGCCCTTGCCGTGTGACCGTGGCGCACCCTTCAGGCCGTCCCGGTATCCTTCCCCGCGCATCCGCCGGAGTACATCTTCATCCTTGGCCGCTGCCAGCAATAGGGTATGCTCTGCCAGGTTCAAGGCTTTGAAAAGTCTTTGCCCGGCCGGCCCATCTCATGCTCGAAGTGTTCTTTCGTTATTATCTTCTTCATGGTTCGATTCCTTTCAGTTCATTGGCGATCCCGTCCGCGCTCCATCGGCATGATGGAAACGCCAAGACCGCCCGCCGCACCCTTCCCGCAGGTTGACCGCGCCCGCGCACGCGGGGAAGCGCCGCCGCCACAATCCCGTAGAACATGCGCTACACTTTACCCGGACCCGCTGGAAGGGCCTATCGCCTGCCAGGTGTACCTTTTTTTTCCTATCCCCGCCTCAGCGCCCCGTTAAAACGCGCCGGATGTGCGTATGCCCTTTCGGTCTTCATTCATGCTTATTGTTGAGGTTTACAAAAAAGTTTTTTCAAGGTGCCACAGCAGGTGCCACAACTGTTTAGTAAAGGGGGGTAAAGTGGGGTATTTGGCGTTTTTTGAGACTTGACACTATGAAAATCAAAAACCCCCGAATCTGCCTTTTACAGCGAAAATTCGAGGGTTTTTAATGTGGGCAATACAGGAGTTGAACCTGTGACCTCATGCATGTGAAGCACGCGCGCTAACCAACTGCGCCAATTGCCCTTAAAAAGAGATTTTAAAATACGTTTATTCGCCGTTGGAACGCAAATCCCGGGAGGCCTTCAATCCCTTGAAGAACCGGTAGATTGAAGGGGAAAAATAGATAAAAACGATAGCGAACAGAAGGGAAAAGGCATAACGGAAAATGTGCAGATGATCCTCAAGGTACCGGAAACCGAACGCGTAGGCCACCACGGCCACGCCGCTGCCCAGCAGCACCGCGGAAAAATTCCGGAGCAGTCCGAACTTGAGAAAATATCCGATGACCGACCCCAGCACCGGCCCGGTAAAAGGCAGCGGTATCATGGAAAAAAAGAAAAGGCCTATCCAGCCGTAACGATTGACCTTGTCCTTGTTTTTATGGGCTTTGTATTCCAGACGCGCCACCACCTTGTCGAGCTGCGTAAAATGGATATAGTTCTTCAACGTCAGCACCAGCACGGCGTACATGAAAGTCACGATCGTGACCTCAAGGTAAATGTTATAGACAATGGCCCGCCAGATCGGATAATGATAATAGGTGAATATACCGATGCCGGGCGCCCGTCCTCCCGTGACATTAAAACCGAGGGAACCCAGCAGCGTCTCACCCAGTGCCACGTCCATTTTCAAGACCAGAAGCACAAAAAGCGTGACCGCCAGGACCGCTATAAGCAGGCAGGAAAAAACCAGCATCTTCCCCTCCGGATGCCGGAGAAGTCCTTGTTGACTGCCGTTCGTTTCCATTTTTATCCGTAGAATCTTTGAACAAACAGCGGTTTTATTGCGCTCAGGAACCATGCGGATGATGGGGCATGCGGATGACGCGCACAAGATATTTGATAAAATGGATGATTTTAGGGAAGAAAACAATCAGAAGGATGCAGACAAGGCCCAGGAAAACCTTCTGGAAGATATGCAGGTTCTTTTCCATGAATTCAAACAGGTAGGCCCAAAGCGAAACCGCCAGCGCAGTTCCCAGCGTGACAGCGGAAAAGTTCCGGATAAAACCGAAGCGCAGGAAATAGCCGATATACGAGCCCATGAGAGGCCCGGTGAGTGGCAGGGGAATCAGGACAAAGATCATGAGTCCCAGCCAGCCGTACTTCTGGATGGTCGCCTGGTTTTTGTGCGCCGCCTGCTCGGCATCATGGATGAGCCGGCTCACCCAGGCGATTCGGATGTAGTTTTTGAGGGTCAGCACAAAAATGGAATAGCAGAAAACAACAATGACGAATTCGACCCATACGCTGATGGCAATCGCAAGCGGGGGCGAGTAATCGTTGAAGATGAAGACTCCCACGCCCGGGGCGCGTCCGCCCACCAGGTTGAAGCCGATGCACGAAAAGACCGTTTTCGCCAGGGTGGCGTCAACGAGAAACAGGAGACCCGCGGCCGTCAGCGTGAGGGTGATGAGCCCCAGCGATACCGCAAGGAGCTTGCCCTCGAAGGTCGATAAAATATCAGCGCGTGACGCGGTCTGGAGTTCCATCTAGGTAAGAAATATAATATACTCAGAACTCTTCGGGCGACTTCCGCAAAAGCAGGAAAAGGAAAAAAGGACCGCCCAACAGCGCGGTGATGACTCCCACTGGAATTTCGGAGGGGCTGATCAAAAGCCGCGCCGCGGTGTCGCAGAGCGCAAGAAAGGCGCCCCCGCCGAGAATGGAGGCCGGGAGCAGCACACGGTAGTCACTGCCGATGAGCAGGCGCAGCACGTGCGGCACCACCAGCCCCACAAAGCCGATGGGACCCGCAATGGAAACCGAGGCGCCCACTGCAAGCGAAGTCAGAATGAAGCTCTTCCGTTTGACGGCCTCCACATCCACCCCGCGCGTTCGGGCGATGTCCTCCCCCAGACAGATTTGGTTGTAGTCGCGTGCCATGCGTGTAAGTAGAAGCAGGCAAACGATGATGAGCGGCGCTATTTTCAGGAGCGAACCGTACTCGGTGATATCCAGGCTTCCCATGGTCCAGAGCACCACGCGGTAGGACTGGGTGTAGTCCATAAGGTAATGTGCGAACAGGGTCATGGCCGAAAAGAAAAAGCCCACGGTCACGCCCGCGAGCAGCATGGTCGTGGTGGTGACCCCGCCCCGGTGCCGGCCCAGGAAATATACCACGGCAAGTGAAAGAAGGCTGCCCGCAAAGGCCGAGAGCGTCACGGTGGAAAGGCCTATCAGCGAAAAATCGAAGCCCAGTTTGATGGCCAGCACCGCGCCAAACGCGCCACCCGAGGCCGTGCCCAGCGTAAAGGGGCTGGCAAGCGCGTTGCGGAAGATGGACTGGTAAACCGCGCCCGAGAGCGCCAGCGATGCACCCACCAAAAGCGACAGCAGAAGGCGCGGCAGGCGTGTACGCAGGAAGATGACGCGGGATATCTCGTCGTGGCCCGTGGAAAAGAGGAGGTTCCAGCCGGCAAAAGAGGAGCCGAGCATGGGACAGACCACGAGCACGGCCAGGAGACCCAAGAACAGCAGGAGCAGGTTGCGTCGGGGTGTTTTCATCGGAGCACCGGAACCACGAGCGGAACGTTTTCCTCGGGGTGGCGTATGATTTTGACCTTCGTGGCATAGGCCTCGGAGAGCAGAGCCTCGGTCAGGATGTCATTGGGCGTTCCCGTGGCCAGGATTTCGCCGCGCCGGAGCACACTCAGCGTGTCACAGTAAAGCGAGGCCAGGTTCACGTCATGGGTGATGACCACGGTGGTCAGGTTCTGCGTACGCGCGATGCGGTGGATGAGCCGGTAAATCTCGGACTGGTAGCGCAGGTCGGTGAAAGCCGTGGGCTCGTCAAAGAGGATGACCGGTGTGGACTGGGCGATGGCCGCGGCAATGGCCACCCGCTGCTTTTCGCCGCCGCTCAGGGTGCGGAAAAGCCGCTGTTCAAAGCCGGTCATGCCAAGAAGCTCGAGCGCGCCGGCCGCGGCTTTTTTATCCGCCTCTGTGTCAAAAAGGACCGCGTCCTGGTGCGGGTGCCGGCCCAGCAGGACCATCTGCTCCACGGTAAAAGGGAACCCCGTATAGTTTTCCTGAAAGACAAAGGCCAGAAGCTTGGCCCGGTCCAGAGGTGAAAGACGGCCGATTTCCACGTTGTTCACCTGCACACGGCCGGACTGCGCCGCAAGGAGGCCGCCCATGAGCCGGAGAAGCGTGGACTTGCCCGCGCCATTGGGCCCGAGGATGCCATGGAGTTCGCCTTCGCGCACGCGGAGCGACAACCCCTGGATGAAGGGTTTGCGTCCGTATGAAAATGTGATGTTGTCGATATGAATCATGGTTGGGCCGGACGGTCAGGATTCAGGATGCGGCTGAGCTTTTTGGCGGTCCCGGCCATCCGTGGACCGGGCGTAAATATATAATCTTCCCGGAGGGTGAAGATACGGCCGCTCCGGACCGCGGAGAGCTGCGGCATCCGTTTCCATATTTCCGCGCCCTCGCCGTTGTTGCCCATGAGCACGGTCTCGATGATGACCTCGGGGTCGCGGAGCAATATTTCCTCCACCGACACTTTGCACCAGGCCATGGGCATGCTGTCAAAGACCGACACCCCGCCCGCAATGCGCAGGAGTTCCGACAGGAAACTCGTATGGTTGATGGTAAAGATATTGGACAACGTGCCCGGGTTGCGGCCCACCACGAAAAGAACCCGTACCGGTGAAACACCGGCATGGAGCGCTTTGAGCGAATCGAGTTCAAACCGGAGGCGTAGGATAATGGAATCCGCGGCACGCTCGCGGCTGAACCTGCGGCCGATGATACGAAATGCGCTGTCCACATCCATCAGCCGCCCCTGCGGGAGGGTCAGAACCGGGACGCCGAGGTCGCGGAACTTGGATTCCGAGCTTATCTGCATGTCTCCGATAAGCACAAGGGAAGGCCGGAGCCGCACAATCTGCTCGTAATTAGGATTGATGCAGTCCCCGACCACTTTTACGCGGTCATTGCTGTTTGCAGCCCGCGGGCAATACCGCGAGACCCCGACGAGACTGTCGCCCAGTCCCAGCGCGCGGACCGTCTCTGTGAGGCTGGGCAGCAGCGAAACAATGCCGCCCTGATGTTGAGCGCGCTTCTGCATGGAGCAGGAGATGAAAAGGAGGAGAAACAGCATTACGATGCCTGGAAAACGCACCCACTTTCCCCTTCTCTCGCCCCTCGACTTCGCTCGGGAGTCGAGAGAGGGGGCTTTTTGTTTGAAAAACGGATGATACCCTTTCATTGTCCCCCCGGCAAACGGTTCATCAGGATAACACCTGCCAGAAGAACCGCAATCTCAATGAGCTCGCTGCACGCGCCGATGCAGTCGCCTGTGATACCGCCAAGTTTTCTTCGGCAAAGGGCTGTGACCGCAAGCATCACGGTAAAGGCTGTCAGGCTGAAGGCAAGCGCATGCGGCAATGGCAGTGCATAAAAGAGCATGGCTGTGACGATAGCCGCTGAAAAAAGCGCGGCAGGCCGTGACGATGCGTCCCCGCAGAATCCCTGCCCCGTACCCCCTTCCGGCCGCGCATAAGGCGATGCGGCCATGAAAAGCGGCTGAAACGCACGCGACAGCACGAGGCTTGCAAGGATGGGAAGCAGGGCAGCTTCCATGATAAGCGCACAATAGAGTCCGGTCTTCAGCATGAGATCCAGCGCAATGGCTGCCACGCCAAAGGTTCCCTGGCACGGGTCCTTCATGATTTCGAGGATGCGCGCGCGAGTCCGTCCCCCACCAAAGCCATCCGCGACATCGGCAAGCCCGTCAAGATGGAGCGCGCCGGTCAACCAAATCAGCACTGTGGCAAGGAGGAGGGCTGAAAGCCAGGGCTGTTCCGGAAAAAGAAAGGCAGCCCCCGCGCAAAGGCCGTACGCAACAGCGGAAAGAAGCGCGCCCGCGACCGGAAAGAACCAGAACGCGCGCGTGAAAACCGGCGTGTCCTTTCCGGGCACGGGTAGGAGGGTCAGCGTGCGCACAGCGGTGACAAGAGGGCCCGTCATGCCTTGACGTCCTCGCTCTTTTCCTCGGAAACTCCGGCTGAGGCAAAGGTAGCCATTTCGTGATAGCAGTGCATGGCCTGCATGATGACCTGCATGGCCAGCACCGCACCCGTGCCTTCGCCCAGCCGCATGCCAAGGTCCAGCACCGGCCGGATACCGAGAAGCTCGAGGTAGCCGGCATGGAACCGTTCGGAGGACTGGTGCGAAAATACGAGGTATTCTTTGAGATTAGGCGCCATGGCAATTGCAACAGCAGCCGCAGCCGAGGCGATAAAGCCGTCCACCACCACGGGAACACCGGCCGCGGCCCCACCCATCATAAAGCCTGCCATGCCAGCGATTTCGAATCCGCCCACGCGGCAAAGCGCATCCAAGGGCGTCTTGTCCCATTTCGTGCGGTGAAAGGCAACCGCTTCGCGGATGACGCGCATTTTGTGCGAGAGCAGGTCCCCGGCCACGCCCGTGCCCGCGCCCACGGTGGTCTCAGCGTCAACGCCAAGGAGGAGCGAATAGAGCGCGGACGCGGAGGAACTGTTACCGATACCCATTTCACCCACGCCCAGCAGGTCGCACTGCGCATCCATGGCAAGGTCAAAACCATGGGAGAGCGCTTCAATGCACTCTTGCCCTGTCATGGCCGGTCCCTTGGCAAAATTGCGCGTGCCGCGCGCCACCGTGCGCTTGACGAGCCGGGGATGGTCCGGAAAATCGTAATCCACGCCTATGTCCACCACAAAGTCCCGGATGCCCGCGTTGCGCGCCATAACGCTCACGGCCGCCCCGCCCCCGCACATGTTCAGCACCATCTGCGTCGTCACTTCTTTAGGATATGGCGCCACTCCCGCTTCGGTGATACCATGGTCACCCGCAAACGTGTAAACCGCAGCGCTTTTAATGGCCGCCTTGGTACTTTTGCGACATAGACAATATTGCATGGCCAGCTCCTCAAGCCGCCCCAGACTTCCTTTGGGCTTGGTGAGAAAATCAAGGTGCGCCTGAATCTGGTCGGCCAGCGCCGTATTCTTAACCGGTGCAATCGCCGGTGGTATTTTTACGTTCATGGTTTCTCCTGTCTTAATTGCTCTTCCGTTGTACATCCAGCCCCCCTCTCTCGATCCCCGAGCGGAGTCGAGGGGAGAGAGGGGGGGGAAAGGGGGTGAGGTGCATAGGAATCCCGCACACCACCATATACACATCATCACACAGTGCGGCCACTCTCCGGTTCAGGAGTCCCTGCGCGTCACGGAATTTCCGGGCCAGCGGATTTTCCGGCACAATACCGCATCCGACCTCGTTGGTCACGAAAATGACGCGCGTCCGGCTGTCACGAACCGCTGCGATAAAATCGTCGATGGCCCGGACGAGTACAACCTCATCGTTTTGATGTTCATGGTAAAGGTTCCCGAGCCAGACCGTGAGGCAGTCCACAAGGGTGACATCCGTGCCTTCCGGGATAGCACGAAGCGCGGCCGCAAGGTCGAGTGGCGCTTCAAGGGTCTCAAAACCCGTTGCAGCCCGTTCCTCGCGATGTTTCCGGATACGTTCGCACATTTCATCATCAAACGGCACTGCGGTGGCGATGAAAAACTTTTTTCCGGAACACACTTTCGCACGCTCCAACGCAAACGTGC
>JAZDKP010000205.1:0-2892 GCA_043802925.1 Fibrobacterota bacterium
GCCGGCATGCGCGGTCTCATGGCCAAGCCCCAGAAAAAAATTACCGGCGGCACTGGCGAAATCATTGAAAACCCCATTACCTCCAATTTTAAGGAGGGCCTCACCGCGCTCGAGTACTTTATCTCCACTCACGGTGCGCGCAAGGGGCTCGCCGACACCGCGCTCAAGACCGCGGACGCGGGTTATCTGACGCGGCGTCTGGTGGACGTGGCGCAGGACCTCATCATCACCGAGGATGACTGCGGCACGGTCCGCGGCCTCGAGGTTGAGTCGCTCAAGGAAGGGGAGGAGGTCATCGAGCTTCTGTCCAACCGCATTAATGGCCGCTTTCTTCAGCAGGACATTTATCATCCTGTTAATGACACCCTGATTGCCAGCCAGGGAGACTTTATCTCGATGGACGTGGCCCGTGCCATTGACGAGGCCGGGATCGACAACGTGCTCATCCGGTCGGTTCTTACCTGCGAGTCTGAGCGCGGCGTGTGCGTCAAATGTTACGGACGCAACCTGGCCGACGGAAAAATCGTTAAAATCGGCGAGGCCATTGGCGTGGTTGCGGCGCAATCCATTGGGGAGCCGGGTACGCAGCTCACGCTTCGTACGTTCCACATTGGAGGCACGTCGGGCCGCATTGCGGCCCAGAGCCGCATGGTTATGAAAAAGGCAGGCATCCTTCGGTTCGAAAAAGTCAAGACCGTGGCCAGCAACGGTGTGACCTTGGTCGTCAGCCGCGACGGCGAGCTCTTTGCAGAGGATGACAACGGGCGCCAGCTCAACCGCTACACGGTTCCGTACGGTGCGTCCCTGCGCGTCAAGAATGGGCACAAGGCCGACAAAGGCGACGTGCTTTTCGAATGGGACCCGTATAACATGCTTATTCTTGCAGAGCAGTCCGGTATTGTCAAGTTTACCGGTGTCAAGGAAAAGGAGACGGTTCGCGAAGACTATGACGAAAACACCGGTCTTAAAAATCTGGTGGTGGTGGAGCATCGCAGCAAAAAGATCCATCCCAACATCATGCTGGTCGACGGAGACGGCGGCAAGCTTTCCAACGTGGCGCTGCCCACCGGCGCCTACATCGTGGTCGAAGACGGTGCCAAGGTCAGCGCGGGCGATACGCTTGTCAAGATTCCACGCGAAAGCCACAAGACCCGTGACATCACGGGTGGTCTGCCGCGCGTGTCCGAGCTCTTTGAAGCCCGAAAACCCAAAGACCCGGCCATCGTATCCGAAATCGAGGGCATCGTTTCGTTCGGCGATGACGAGCGCGGCAACCGTAAAATCTTTGCGACCGATGAAAATGGCGAAAAGACAACGTACCTTGTGCCGCACGGCAAGCACTTGCGCGTCCACGAAGGGGATCGTGTCATCGCGGGCGAACGCCTCTGCGAGGGCCCGGTCGACCCGCACGACATCCTTCGCATCAACGGGAAGCCGCGGTGCAGAGCTACCTGGTAAACGAAATCCAGGAAGTGTACCGCATCCAGGGCGTGACCATCAACGACAAGCATATCGAATGCATAGTACGACAGATGCTGCGGCGCGTACGCATCACCGAGGAGGGGGAGTCCGCTTTCATCGAGGGTGAAAGCGTAAGCAAGGTCGAAGTCCAGAAGGCGAACCGACTTATCCTCGAGAGCGGCAAACAGCCCGCACAGTACAAGTCGCAGCTACTCGGTATCACCAAGGCCTCGCTTGCAACCGACAGTTTCATTTCCGCGGCTTCGTTCCAGGAAACCACGCGCGTGCTTTCCGACGCCGCAGTGGCCGGTCGCGTAGACCGCCTGTACGGGCTCAAGGAAAATGTCATCATGGGCAACCTCATTCCCTGTGGAACGGGTATGGACCAGTACACCGATATCCATATCAAAGACCTTGATGCTGAAATAAAACTGGAAATCGAGTCTGAAGGCGAGGATATCCTCGATGGGGCCAAGGCCGGGCAGGAGACCGAGGAAATCCTTTTTTAATGGATTTATTAAGATTTGTTTAAAAGGGGTTTGACAAGACTGGGTAATAGAATGTATTTTATAAGACTTACAAATTTTCGATTTTAAGAGGTATTTTAATGCCGACCATCAATCAACTGATTCGCAAAGGGCGGATTCAAGCGGTCAAGAAAACATCCGCGCCCGCCCTCAAAGGCAACCCGCAAAAGCGTGGCATTTGCACGCGCGTCTACACGACGACACCCAAAAAGCCAAATTCCGCGCTTCGTAAAGTCGCCCGCGTCCGCCTTACCAATAAAATGGAAGTCAATTGCTATATCCCGGGCGAGGGCCACAATCTCCAGGAGCATTCGATCGTTCTCATCCGCGGCGGTCGAGTCAAGGACGTCCCGGGTGTCCGTTATCACATCATCCGCGGCGCGCTGGACACCAGCGGCGTCGAGGGCCGCAAAGTGAGCCGCTCCAAGTACGGCGTCAAACGGCCCAAAAAGCAGGGGTCATAAACTATGTCAAGAAGACGTCGCGCAGAGCATCGTGAATCGATTCCCGATTCAAAATTCAACAGTGTCCTGGTCGCCAAGTTCATCAACGGCATCATGCGCGCGGGCAAAAAGAGCACTGCGGAGAGTATCTTCTATGCAGCGGTTGACATCGCGGGCGAAAAAACACAACAGGAAGGCCTTGCCATCTTTAAAAAGGCCATCAACAACGCCAAACCCACGGTGGAGGTCAAGTCCCGTCGTATCGGCGGTGCCAACTACCAGATCCCCATGGAAGTTTCGCCCGATCGCCGGGTGGCACTCGGGGTCCGCTGGATCGTTGAGGCCGCTCATGCGCGTCGCGAAAAGGACATGGCGCACAAACTCGGGTTTGAATTCGTGTCCGCGTCTAACAGCGAAGGTGCGGCAATAAAAAAGAAAGAGGATATGCACCGGATGGCCGA
>JAZDKP010000206.1:0-7744 GCA_043802925.1 Fibrobacterota bacterium
TCATCCAGGCCAGCGCCTGGAGCGATCCCCCGCTCAACATTGAACTGGGCACCGAACTGACAAGCGAAGATCTCCATCCGGAAAACGCGGAACGGGTAACGGCCAAGGTCAAACCCATCCCTACCCAGCTGATGACAGCAGAAGCCATGACTTTTAATATAGAACTGGAACTCCTGAACTTTGATTTTGCCACCGCTTCCGCCTTCCCCACCTTCACGTTTACCGATATCGACGACGGCGATAGCACCGACAGTTGCACGGCAACCGGCGGTACGATCTTTCAACAAGCCACCCCTATAGCAGTCACTGGCGCCTTAGACATTGCGGAAGACAGCGGCAATTGCCAAGTCACCATCACGGTGACCCTGCCGGACAAAACCACAATGAGCACGGAAGGTGAAATCGCCCTTCAGCGCGAAGAAACGGCCAGCGCCGCCACTACCGGCCGCTTCCCCACGCTTTCCGGCCTGAATACGATTGTGCGCGGCACGGAAGTGGAAGTGAGCTGGGACCCCATGGAAATGAACGGGCATACGTTTGTAAGTCTTCAGATCTTGAATAGTGCGGGAAACCCGCTGACCACCAGTCCGTCTGTGCTGGACGCTACCTCCGGAAGCGCCAGCGTCCTCGCCTCCCTCTTCACCGTGGGAGCGGAAAACACCGTCAGACTGGTCCTGATCTACCGGCCCGCCGGGGAAACCACGGACAGGGTAATGGAGCTTTCACGCACCTTCTCCCTCAGCGAACCGACGATCTTAAGTTTCGGCTTTGATCCGGCAACTCCCGCAAGCATTGCGGAAACCGATACGGCAACCCTAAGGGTCCTCCTGCTAAGGACAAACGAAGGCGACCTGACCACGGACGTGGAAATTACGGATGCCTGTACCTGGTCCGGCCTGACCAGTAGCTCCGTCTCCGACAATGTCCTGACCCCCAATGACATCACCGCGGACGTCACCTTAACCCTGATTTGCACCCTCCCCGCCAACACCGTCATCACCGCCAGTGGCGGCAGCCGATACAAAGTCGGCCCTATGACGGAAATCAGCACGGGCCTGACGATTACGGCGGAGGCGGAGATCACAGATCCCTCGGTAGCCTGTACGGACGAAGGAGGTATCTGGAGGAGCGCGGACAGCGCCTGTCTACTTGCAGCCCAGGCCGCCTGTTACGGAGATGACCTTGTGGCAGGCGTAATAGGCACCGGCGACGACATTGGCGTGTGGAGCGATTCCGGCTGCTGGCTGCTGGCTGACAGTGAAACCGAAAGTTGTGACAACGTGTGTACAACCCAAAGCCTCACCTGTATCGCCGACGCCGGAGGAACGCTGGGTAGCTGGAATGACGACTCAACCTGTACTATCTGCAACCAGCTGACGGGGGCGAGCGTGTGCGGACCTGACGATGCCAACACAGCGCCTATGGTCGTTGTAAATCCAGTAGACGACTCCTTTCTAGCCTGTAGCTATAGAAACACTAGCGTCTCTGTCAATCAGGACTGCAGCCTACCGCCCTCAGCCGGAAGACAACGTATTTGTAAATGTGAATAGAAAAACTTAAAAAATATCCGTAGGAACCACAAAAGCCAAAACAGTTACTATTATATGTACTACTAGTATTATTTTTCTATTACGTTCCTCCGCTAAAAAATAGCCATAAAGAGGATATTGTAAAAAAGCGAGAATAACATAAGGTGTACTAATATTCTTGCTAAAAATTGAAAAAAGCATACTAAATGGGAATAAAATTCTTGCTAAGATATAATCTCCATGTCCAGCATTAGCAGAATAAATACCCAAAAACACAACAAAGGGGGTTAAGATTATTCCAAATAATAACCATTTTATCGGTTTATTTAATATTATCATCTTACACGAAAATTATTTTGAATCTTTTGCTTTTTGATAATCAGACAAAGTGCGCTTTTTTTCATCATTATCTTTTGCATTATTGAAATTATCAACAGTACCTTTAACATCATCCCAAATCTTAACAGAATCTACAAGAAATTTCTTTACGTCCTTTGAATCATTATCCTCCTTAAGAAACTTAAAATAACGTAAGAGCATAAAAGAGGTAAATGCCATATTATTTGCCTTTTGCGGGTCATCATAAGTTTTGTCTGGTTTATGCCCGGAAAAAAGATGCCCAAAAGTTGCTTGATAACCTTCATGAGAATAACTGTCTTGATGCGCATGCATAAATTGACCTATATCTTTATCATCCAATGTTTCTTTAGCAGTATTGAATAATTCAGAATAACGTTCACTGTTTACAAAATGATAATCTTCTCTTGCATTTACATCATATTGAATAGGCGCGGTTTCAGGATCAACATCAGTAAATTGATTATATAAAGCAATTGAGAATGCTTGCGCTCCATCAAAACCAGCCTGCTCCGCTAAAAACACTGTTAAGTTCAGATGCACATCTTTTTCATATTGCCCTGATGCGTCTACATATCGAAGTGGATTATTCAAAGCATAGCTATACCCGTTCAGCGCCTGCGGATTAGACAAAACGGATTCCAGGGGTTTTTCACTTTGTCCCAAGGTCAATGGATCCATAGAAGTAAACCGTCCGATCACCGGATCGTAATACCGCGCGCCGTAATAATACAAGTCTGTTTCCGGGTCTTTTTCCTTGCCGGTAAAGCCGTAGTCCGTATTTGGTTCGGTCGCCTCAGGTGACCGGTCATCCCCAAACGGCAAATAATCCCGCTCCTCTACCACATTCCCCTTGTCATCCAGTACTTTGTCTATACCCCCCAGATGGTCGTGCAGGTAATAATAAACTTTGGCATTGGGGGGCAGGGTGGTAGAGGCCAAGACAACATTGGCGCCACCTAGGGCAATGCCGAAAATAATAACAATGGAGAAAAGTTTTTTACACATAAACCGCCGATATAGTTAGAAGTAATACCGGGTGAGCAACTTAAGAGGACATGATAAACAGGAACTTGCGAAAAGTCAAGAGTATTTTTTAATAATCTATTACTACTCTAAAATGAACTCCGTTACCATAATGTCTGTTCCGCCGGGACCAGTGGCTTCAACGGTCATACGGACCTGAAGACCGCCAGTATCACCACTCCTATAAACAAATTTTATATTTCCATCTTCATCCACAACCCCGCTTTCGGGAGTGACTGTACCAGGCAGATAATAAGGTTCACCATTTAACCTTTCAATAGTAACACTGAAAGTTTCGGCATTTGTGGCGGGGATAATCACATCATATTCAAAACCACCCGCTACAATAAGACTCCCAAAAATTTCACTATTAAAAGAGGCATCCCCCAAACTCGGCGCCGCATACTCCACATCCACCGTCCCCGCATTCTCGCTCTCGTTCTCCACACCGTCCACAGCCGTCAGGCGGTGTGTCCCGGCGGGAGGGGTTCCGTCATCGCGCGAGAGGGTCAGGTTGAAGGAGAGGGTGCCGTCGCCGTTGTCAACGGGCGACTGGTCGGCCACGGACACGGAATCCAGCAGAACCTGTTCGGGGTTTCCGGTTTCGGGGTTTGTCACCGTTCCGTAAACAAGGACGGTGACGGTGTCGGCCGAAACGGTGACGGGGACGGGGACTTCAGTTTGGTCAATGTTGATCTGTACGGTCTCGTAGCCGGGCCCGACAGAGGGGGCGGGAGGAGGTGTGTCGTCCAGGATGACGGTGAGGGGGGCGGAGGCGGCGCTGCGGGTGCCGAAGCGGTCTTCCGCGGCAAAAGTCCAGGTGCCGGAAGCAAGGGGCAGTGAATGGCTGAAATGGTCATCCCCTTCCGTGTAGGAAGATACCGGAAATTCCGTTCCGGAGGAGTTCACGGCGAACACGGCTTTGGTGTCGGCGGGGTTGGGGAGAAGGCCGCTGACCACGGGAGAAGAGTAGTCGGGACCCACGGTGACGGAAGTCGTTCCGGCGGGTTCGTCTGCAAGCTCCACGGCGGGGGCGCCGGGGGGAACGGTGTCCACGGTGACGCGTACGGTGGCGGGAGCGCCCTGGTTGCCCGCGTTGTCGAGTCCCCGGAACGTCCAGACGCCGGCAAGATCCTCGGCAGCCGAAGGTCCCGCCCCCGCTACGGCGGGAAAGGCGCTGACGGTGTAGGTGAAAGGTGTTCCTCCGGTGACGGGATGGGCGCCTTCATGGAGGGTCCCGCCTTTGTACACGTTGACGGAAACGGTGTCGGAAGAAGGGGTGAGAGTGATATTAAAGAAAGCGGCGGCGGGGCCGATCTCAAGATCCGTCTGCGTGGGGACGGGGGCGTCGGGGCCGAGAACGTCGGGATTTTCAGTAATGACGGGGGAAGAATCGGAAATCTCGCCGGCGGTGCAGATGACAGTGCCGGTGCCGGGGGCGGTGGCGGTGAAATCGCCTTCGCTGTCGACGGTGCCGATGCCGCCTGTAGCGGTCCAGTCGCAGTCTCCGTGCACGGAACCGTCCTCCATCAGGACCTGCGCCGTGAACTTCCGGGTTTCGCCGACAAGGACGGTAGCGGGGCCGCTGACTTCCACGCCGGTGGGGACGGGGACATGGCAGTCCTCGCCCATGCGTCCGGCCGCGCAGTTGGCGCAGGTGTCGCCCGTATGGGCGGTGTCGCACGCGCAGGCCGCGGTCCCTTCCGGGGTGACGGAACAGGGCGCATCATTTTCACAGGGGGTAGGCTCACACGGGCCGTCGGGATCGCGGCAGACGCCGTCCAGGGGATCGCAGGCCTCTTCCGGATCTTCGCAGGTGACGTCCTCGCAGGGGTCGATGACGAGGGGGATTTCTAAGGTGCCCTCCTGGCCGTAGGGGTCGATCACGCGGGCAAGGAGGGTATGGGTACCGGCGGGAAGATTCGCCTGAAACTGAAGGGCGCCGGTTTCGGGGTCGCGTGTAAGGATGGCGATGTCCCCGCCGGGGCCGGTCAGGGAGACATCCAGGAGATGGAGGCTGCGGCTTCCCTCGTCCAGCACCGAAAGGTCAATGGTTACCTGGCGGCCGGCGCTTTTCTGCACATCCGCCCGCTCTACCGCGGGGGCGCTGCTCCCGAGGAAGAAAGGGGAAAAGCGGCGGGTGGCAGCTTTGGTGCCGGCGGGACTGAAGGAAACGGGAACAGCGGCCAGGGCCCCTTCATGGTCCGTCCACACCTTGCCGCGGTGGCCGGGAAGATGGATTTCAATGTCTTTTTGGGCGGAGAGTTCCTCTCCCGCCGCGTTGGTCGGCGTAACGTCGATACCGGCCAGGGGGATCTGGGTGCCTTCCGGAAGGTCGATGGCGCTGATGGCAACCGTGACCCGCAGACAGACCGGTTCATTCCAGGCGCCGGAAGGAACATGGATGCTTGTCCCGCCGCGCCCCGCGGAGCCGTCCCCTTCGGGAACGGTGAAATCCGTATCCGGATCTTCCGGGTTCACAGGCTCCTGGATGAGGGCCGCGGGATCGGGGGGGCAGAAGGGTCCGGTGTCGTCATCCGCATCATCATCGTCATCGGGGACGGTGTCGTCGTCGGCGATGGCGTCATCGTCGTCCACGGGATCCACGACATTCCCCGGACCGCAGGCCGCAAGGAAAAGGGCCAGGGCGGCCATGAGTCCCAGGGCGGGGAGATAAAGCCTGGCGCGGACAGCGTTCACCGCGTCGGCAATGGCTATGGCGGATTCGCGGGGGGAGGAAAAGGTCTCCCGCAGTCCGGAAAGAAGCCCCCGGCAATGCTCCCGGATGGCGGAAAGGAGCCCGGGAAAAAGCTCCCGCGTCTCCGGTGAAGCAACGGTTAATGTTTCAGGGAGGATGACTTGCCCCGGCTTTACGTCGGGAGCCTGCGGAGTAAATCTGGCGACAGCCATGAAAGGTGAAAAAGGTTAATTATTTTAACCTACTTTTATTTCGGTGTCAATATACTTTCTTAACGCCTTTCGTCCTCGTCAGCAGGCACCCAATAGCCATACAAAGGAGGTAGCTCTTCATTGGCCCCCTGTACTTCTGGAGCAACCGCCTGACTGTTTGCAGAAGGATGATGAGTCACCTGCGTGAACTGAACTGCCCCCGTGGCTAATAATGCCATAACAGCGGTGCGTAATGCCCGGGAAGGCTTTCCGCTAACCACAGGACGGCTTGCGGTTTCCACCACAGAACGAAAAGCATTGCGCAACCGCCCCCCCAAACCCTGAGGATTTTCCCCCTTTTCCAGGTCTAACGCCCCTAACTCCAATGATGGATTGTAAGCTTCTGCCATGGGTTTAGATATGAACCTTCTTGATACTTTCAGAATAACAAAAACTCAAAAAAAATCAATAGTATTTAATCAAATATTAGTTTTTGTCAATGCCTTTTCACCGCTTAAACTAGCCATTTTAACGCTGTTTATTCCGCGGTCGAATACGGAGGATAAACATTAACATGCTGCCCTTCCATAGACGGCATAGGCTGTGTAAAAACCAGTCTTTGGCCAGGTTGAGCGTTGGCAACAAACAACTGGCCATCCAACATAAAAGTCATCTCCCATTCTTCCGGGCCGCCATCTCCTTTTCCCAAAATCGCATTCACGTTATGGCGAGCGCCAACAGTTAATTCAATAACAACCCCAGCATTCCCATTATCGTGGACTTCCAGGCCGGCAACAAGGCCCTGAGCCGTATCAATATAAGGATCAGCCCTGCGATCCGGATCAAAAACCTGCGCGGAGCCATCCCACACACTCCCCTCTTTAGGGGAAAGAATAAATTGAACCTGAACCCGTTTTTCCTGGACCTGTTCTACAGTAGCGGCAGCAGATGCTTCTTTCGTTTTACCAAAGTCGACAGTGGTAGTACCCTCAACACCATTCGGCTGGGCAGGCATACAAGACAAAGCGCCGGCAGCAAACACAGTGCCAAGACGACCTACTCGACTTGCGCTAGAAACAGGCCTATCACCCGTCCGCGCCAAAGAAGCCTCTTGCAAACCACGTACAATCTTCTGACGCCCAGGACTGTCATTGGCTTCAGCCGTTCTTACAACGGTTTGAACACCAGAATGTTCTGGAGAGGATTTGGAGGACATAATTTTTAAATTAACAAATAATTTCCAAGCTAAAATATCAAAAAAACCATTCTACGTCAAGAAAATAATTTACAAGACATGTCAATAGGCCAATGTAAGCCTCGTCTTCCGCTGATTCACATACACCTCCAACGTCTTTTCATCGACCTTTTGGCGGTACTCGCTGCCATCGCGCTTACGAGCGCAATCCAGGAAACGGAACATCACTTTAGTGCCGTCGGTAAAGCCTTCCTTGGGCGTGATTTTAAGGTAGCGCGGGCGGGCGCTGGGCTCAAAAATCAGGTAATCGTGCTCCGAAGCGGCGACCTTGTTAAACGCCTCATCCGAAAAGGAACTGAAGTCTACCTCCACCGTCTCTCCTTCCATCACAAAGAGTTGTTCCGGATGGAGTTGGATGCTGGTCGTCAGGATTTCGTGGTTGTAGGAAAGCGCCGTCACGCGATACGCATAGGCCACGCCATCAGCGGTGGTGTCGATGTAACGGTTCTTAGCGCTGCTCGCGGGGATTTCCTCAAGGAGTTGGCTGGTATAGCCAAACTTCGGGTCATCGTACGCCCGCTTGCTGCGGTAAATTTGGAACGCGGCCACTTCCCGCGGCATGGCGTTCCACGTGAGCGTCACGCGCTTTTCGGAATACTGGATCTTAAGGTTTTCAAAACTCGCCCCCATCATGGACTCCGTTTGAGGCTTGAGCTTTTTGGGGAGCATAGCTGTCGAATCGGACTGA
>JAZDKP010000207.1:0-9816 GCA_043802925.1 Fibrobacterota bacterium
GGGTTATGGCGTGGTGGTCGTCGACCGCACGCTTATTCGTGCGGTCGAATGCGGGTGCATCCGCACCAAGCCGGGCGCCACCCTGGCCGAACGCGTGGAACAGATTTTCAAGGACGCGGAGTCCGTCATTGCGGAGTACAAACCCGATGAAATCGTGGTCGAGAACGCCTTCTACTCCAAAAATGTGCGTTCCACGCTCGTACTGGGCCATGTCCGGGGCGTGCTGCTGCTGGCCGGCCGCCGGAGCGGGGCCCATGTGGTGGAGTTGTCACCCAAGGAAATCAAGCGTTTCGTGACCGGCAACGGTGCGGCAAGCAAACAGAGCGTCAAATACATGGTAGCGCATATCCTCAAGCTTAAAGACCCGCCAAAATCCGATGACGCGTCGGATGCACTGGCCGGGGCCCTGGCCCACGCACTCTGTATTACACGGGGATAAGATGATTGAACGCATCCAAGGGACCCTGCTCGAAAAGAACCCCACTCACGCGGTCGTGGACTGCAACGGTGTCGGTTACGGGCTTACCGTGAGCCTGCCCACCTTCGAATCGCTTGGGGAGCCCGGCAGCGTGGTTTCGCTTTTCACCTATCTCCATGTGCGCGAAGACATCCTCCAGCTCTTTGGCTTCTCCGCCGAATCCGAGCGGGAACTGTTCCTGCTCCTCATCTCCGTGAATAAGATAGGACCCAAAATTGCGGTAGCCACACTTTCGGGTATTTCGGTCGCGGGTTTTGCACAGGCCATACGCAGCGAGGATATCGTCACACTCACCAAAATCCCGGGAATCGGCCGCCAGTCTGCGGAACGCCTCATTCTCGAGCTCAAGAAAAAAATCGACCGGGTCCGCACCGACGAGGGCTCGTCCAAAGGCGCGGGCAGCGCGGCCCTGCTTTCCGAAAAGGCCTTTTCCGAAGCCATCATGGCGCTCGAAACACTGGGGTATAAGCGTATTCACGCGGAAAAGGCCGTGCTCCGGGTCGGGGAGGAGCGCGGCAAAGCGCTTCCTGTCGAGGAAATTATCAAATCCGCGCTCAAGTATGTGTAGCGTGGAAAGAATGGTACCATGAAAGAACGTATTGTCATGCCGGAAGAGTGGGGGGACGAGCGGGACTTTGAGTCCTCGGTCCGGCCCCGTTCGTTCGACGATTTCATCGGCCAGAAAAAGAATAAAGAAAACCTCCAGGTATATATCAAGGCCGCGCACGGCCGTAAAGAAGCCATGGACCACGTCATCCTGCACGGCCCGCCCGGCCTTGGCAAAACCACACTGGCGCATATTATTGCGGCCGAACTAGGGGTGGGTATTAAAAGCACATCGGGTCCAGCGCTCACAAAAAAAGGCGAGCTAACCGGTATCCTCACAGACCTCCAGAAAGGGGATGTACTCTTTATCGACGAAATCCACAGCCTTAACCGCACCCTTGAGGAATATCTCTATAGCGCCATGGAGGATTTCAAGCTTGATATCATCATTGAAAGTGGGCCCGGCGCACGCTCCATCACGCTCGACATCAAACCGTTCACCCTGGTGGGCGCCACCACGCGCTGGGGCCTCCTTTCGCCTCCGTTGCGGGGCCGCTTCGGCATCCAGGTGCATCTGGACCACTACGAGGCGCAGGACCTGGCTGAAATTGTCATGCGCTCGTCAAAAAAGCTGAGCGTGGGCATCGACCCCGTCTCGGCCAATGAAATCGGCAGCCGTTCGCGCGGCACCCCCCGGCTTGCCAACCGCTACCTCCGCCGCGCGCGCGACTTTGCCCAGGTCGATGGAAAAGACGCCATCGACCGCGCTATTGTCATGAAAACGCTTGACCGGCTCGAGGTCGACCCCTTGGGGCTCGACCGGCTCGACAAACGCATCCTCGGCGCGCTCATCGAAAAGTTCAGGGGCGGCCCTGTGGGCCTGAACACGCTGGCCATTGCGGTCAGCGAAGACCCGGACACACTCGAGGAGGTGTACGAGCCTTTCCTCATCATGAAAGGCCTGCTCAAGCGCACTTCCCGCGGCCGGGAGGCCACGGAACTGGCCTACCGCCACCTCGGCCTTAAGAATCCGAACTCCACGGGCGATTCGCCCTCACTTTTTACGTAAGCAGCCATGGACACGCTTCGGATCGCACTCGCCCAGTTGAACTTTTGCGTGGGGGACTGCGCGGGTAATGCGGAACGTATTCTGCGGGCACTCGACCAGGCCGAGGCCGCGGCCGCGGACATCGCCCTTTTTCCAGAGCTCGCGGTCAGCGGCTACCCGCCCGAAGACCTTCTGCTCCGCAAAGACTTTCTGGACCAGTGCCGTATTGCGGCGCGTGGAATCGCGGCAAGGACCCGCAGATGCATGGCCGTGTTCGGGACACCGCTTGCGGAAAAGGGCCGGCTTTACAATGCAGCCCTCATAGCGCAGGACGGAAAAATTCGCGCGGTTTACCACAAGATACTTTTGCCAAACTACTCCGTGTTCGATGAAAAACGCTACTTTGACCCGGGGCAGACCGCGCTTTCACTTGATATCGGCAAGGTCCGGCTGGGTGTCACCATCTGCGAGGATGTCTGGCATGCGGACGGCCCGGTGCAGAGCCTCCGTAGCGCCGGGACAAACCTGTTAATCAATATTTCCGCTTCGCCCTATCACCGTGGTAAAATTCTTGAACGCGAAAAGGCTCTCGGTAAAACGGCCCGGTCCGCGCGTATGGCCATTGCCTATTGTAACCTTGTGGGCGGCCAGGACGAATTGGTCTTTGATGGCGGCAGCTTCATTCTGAACGACAAAGGACGGCCCCTGGCCCGCGCCCCGCAGTTCAGCGAATCGTTCCTCCTGGCCGATATTTCTTTTCCGCACCAGCAACGCCTGAAGAAGAGGGTGTCACGCTTCCCGGTAAAAAACACGGTGCTGGTCGGACTGCGGCCCAAACAGAGTGCCCTCCACGCATCGGTGATGTCCCGCATGGCGCCGGTAGAGGAGGTGTTTGCCGCGCTGACTCTTGGCATCCGCGACTATGCGCGCAAAAACGGTTTTTCAAAAGCGCTTCTCGGGCTTTCAGGTGGCATCGATTCCGCGCTGGTTGCAGTGCTGGCAGCGGAAGCGTTGGATCCGGAAAACGTGCTCTGTCTCTCCATGCCAACGATCTACTCTTCCGATGGTACCCGCTCCGACGCACGATGCATGGCGGAACTAATGGGTATTTCTTTCCGTGAAATCTCCATCCAGGAGCTCTTTGCGCAGTTCAAGGAGGCGCTCCGGCCCGATTTTGACGGCCTGCCCGAGGGACTGGCCGAGGAGAATCTTCAGGCGCGCCTGCGCGCCAACCTGCTCATGACCTATTCCAACAAGTTCGGCCACCTGTTGCTCAGCACGGGCAACAAGTCCGAGGCTTCGGTGGGCTATTGTACCATTTACGGGGACATGGCCGGAGGCTTTGCGCCGATTAAAGACATTCCAAAAAAGCTGGTGTACGAGCTTTCGGAATTTTACAACATGCGGTGCGGCCGGGACATCATCCCGCGGTCTGTCATCGACCGTCCGCCTACAGCCGAACTGCGGCCCAACCAGAAGGACAGTGATTCACTGCCGCCCTATCCCGTACTCGATGAAATCCTACGATTGCACGTTGAGGAACACAATGGCGAGAAGGAGCTTCTGAAACGGGGATTCGAGCCGGAAACGATCCGCAGAATTGTCCGGCTGGTCAAAACAAGTGAATACAAACGCCGCCAGGCCGCGCCCGGCATCAAAATCACCACGCTCGCGTTCGGCAAAGACCGCCGGATGCCGATCACGAATTATTACGAATCCTTTAATAAACCTGGCCATGTGAACCGATGTGAATCGGAATTATCTGATCCTTTTCGATCAAAAAGTCTATGCAGATACGGTAGGAAATATTGATGGAAACCGAATAGATTCCGTCAAGCTTTCCCTTCAGCATATGCAACCGGAGCGAGGGATGATAGGGATTTGCTTCGAGCAGCAACAGCGTTTTCTCGTATTGACTGATGATTTCCGTATGCTTCCGGAGAAACTTCCTCGCCTTTTTTGTATAGGATTCCGTGAAAACCAGTTCAGCCACGGCGTATCCGCTTCATGTGTTTTTTCATGGACTCAATATGGAAACGTCCATTTTTGATATCCGCTCGGGTTTCCCTGATGGCAGCCTCAAGTTCACATTCCCTGAGTTGATTGTACTTTTCAATGAGGAGGACCACATAAGTGGTTTTATTGCGGACGGTAATTATCGCCTCTTCACCGTTGGCGGTTGCCCGGGTAATGGCGCTGACCCCACGGGTCTTGAGTTCGTTGGCGGAAACGACATTACTCATTGTTATTCGTCCTGTTAATGGTACTATTAAAAATACTATTAAACGTCTTTATTGTCAAATGATTTTGAATTGCTCACAACTATACTTGTCAGTTGTTTTGTGGTCGGTCAGCGTGCCATTTCGTTGAGCATTGCCTCGATGTTCGCAAGGGGCGTGTCCGCGAGGATGCCGTTTCCGGCCGCGAGCAGCAGTCCTCCTTCGTTCTTGCGAATAAAAGTTTCTTTCAGAAACCGCACTTCGCGCCGCACATTCTCCGGCGTACCCTCGGGCAGCGTGTGCTGCACATCAAACCCGGCAAGAAAGCTGATGCGGTTTCCGAACTTCCGGGCCGTGGCGGCTTCGTCCATGCACCCCTTCTGGACCGGGTGGAACACGTCGAGGCCTGCTTCGATGAGCATGGGCAGAAGCAGGGTATTGTCCCCGCAGGAATGCAGGAAGACATGCATTTTCTTGGAATGGACATGGTTGATGAATTCGCGGTACAGAGGAAAGTAAAGTTCGCGGAAGACTTCGGGCGACATCATGGGGCCTCGCTGGTGACCGAGGTCGTCGGAGGTGAAGATTCCGTCAAAACCGAGTGCGGCGTACCGGTCGACAGTGCCCTTGTGGAAATCCAGAAGGCGGCGGCCCAGGAGTTGCAGTTTATCCATGTGGTCGTAGTAGTCGAGCATGAGGTTTTCCATGCCCCGGATACCCCAGAAACGCTCGTGAAAAACCCGCCAGAAGCCGCCGAGCCGGTAACGGCCCGCGGCCGTTGGAAGCTGCTGCTCAACCCGATCAAAAGCCCCTGGTTCGCCGGGGTCCGGAAAATCGTCGAGCAACTGATTAAGTTCGGACCAGTCAGGCAGGAGTTCAGCGTTATGGCCGATGCTGTGACGTACTGCGGAGGAATAATCTTTTTTATAACCCCATCGGTAGGAGGGGTTTTTGTTCGGGGATTCGGTGTCGCCGGGGGCAATGTGCCAGGCATTGAAAATGTCGTCGGGGTATTTGGCGGCCATGGATTCGAGCGCAACACCATATTTTTCAGAAAGGCCCTGGCCCCACCACTTGTGCATGACCAGCGGCGTCTGCGTTCCGCCTTTGCGCTCGATGGCGTTGATGACCTCCTGCCGCGTCAACGGTCCGCGATGTCCCATATTTAAGCGCCCTTTCCAATGCGGAGGCGGCATTCCTGCACAAAGTTTTCGGCGCGCCGCATAAGCTTGAGCGCAAAGAAATCCTGTGCCGCCACGTTGTCCTCAACGGCTTTGAGCGTGTCGTAGAACAGTTCCCAGGCCTTTTTTTCCTTTTCAAAGCGCTCGAGCAGGGGGTTGGTTTTACCTGCAAGCGCATTCAGGGAGCGGTCGAGGCGGCGGGCCCCCTGCTCCTGCATGCGGAGGGCCTTGGCATGAGATTCGGGCGCGCTGCCGGCAAACAACTCGGCGAGCGCCATGGAGAGCCGGAGGTGGACCACAGTGACCGGCATACGGCTGATAAAGCAGCCGGTAAAGGGATCGAGTACGGACTTGGCGGCTTTGACCGGCCATGGAAGCGCCTTGGCGTAATAGGAAAAAGCAAGAATGCGGACCAGGTCCCCGATTTTGCGGCTGATTTCACTGATGCCGACCGCTTCGTCCGCGAGCATGTTGAGGTCGTTGCGCATGACAAGCCCTTCTTCGTGGGCGTAGCGCAGGTCCGCCTTGGCCTGCCGGAAAAGTACAGAGAGGAGGTAGGCCTGGTCTTCGGCGCGGCCAATGAAGGTGGGGGTGAAGGGGCGGTACCGGAACAGGCTGTCGACGCGGATACCGTTGATGCCTCCAATGACGTGCACACGCTGGATGCAGGACTCCCGGCCATCGATGGAGCCGGGCCGGTAGCGGATCATCCGTTCCGCCTCGGCCGAGAGCGCCATGGTCAGCGCGCTGTTGAAAAACAACCCTTCGCCACCCGTGGTGTCGGGTGGATATTTGATGTCAGGGGTGAAGACCGAAGTGACGGCGTCGTCACGGTTGACGAGTGAGCCCGCAAGCATGCCGAGGTGCACGCTTTCGCCATCGCTGTCAGTGCCCTCCGCGCCCCAAAGCGGGGTCTTGAGGTGGTCAAAGGCCGAACCGCCGGTTTGTTCGACCAGTTCTTTCTGGGGAAAGACCTGGTCAAGGTCGGTCTTGAACGTGGCCTTGAGTTTGCGGTTAATGAAGACCTTCCAGAAAGCGGCAACGGCTTTGAGGAAGGAATAATGGCGCCCGTATTCGCCGTCCACGCCGATGACTTCTTTAAGCAGGCCGATGTCGCTGACAGACAGGTACTGGCTGGCCGCTGGAAAAAGGAATTCCTCAATGAGCCGTTGCGTTTCAACTTCCGTGAAGATAAATACGTTGAGGTGGGTGAGGGGCTCTATCTTTGCAAATTCCTCTTCAAGATAAGTGCGCGCAATGCCGTGCAGCGCCTTGTGCGTGACGGAAACGGAGAGCACGCAGGGAAGCGTGTCGTCCTGGGCCGCATTGCCGCGCGTCTTTTCAAAGGCCATGGTTTCGTTGAGTCCCCGAAGCCCGTGGACCGCCTCGTTCTTTTCAGGCGACACGCCGATGGGAATGGGATGATCGTACCAGTAGGACTGGGGCTCCGCCACCGCATCCGCGAGCTTGACAAGAAAATCCTGGGAGAAGGGAAGATTTTTGGCCTGTGCTGGGTCCGTGGGCAGGGTCAGGAGAATATTGGAGGTGATCAGCAGTTCGCCCGGAACATGGGTGATGGGGTCCGCGCATGAGGCGGTCAGTTGGACCTTTCGTTTTTCACGAAGCTGTTCGACTTTTTCGTTGCGGCGGTTGTCGCAACGGACGCCTTCGGGAAAAAAGAGCCCCCACAGATTGCGGCGGGCCTCGGCATCGACCGGACCGTCGCCTTTTTTACGGGACCACTGGAATGCCACGTCAAGACTGTCGCGGAACTCGTCGTCATGCTGGAGCAGTGTGCTGATTTCATCGCGTACGCGCCGGATGCCATCGAGATAAAAGAGCGCGATCCGGCTCCATTCCGGGTGGCGCGAAAGCGCCTCAAGGTGGCCGAGCGCCTCGGCGTGCCGGGGATGCGCGGAACCGCAGAGGGCGATGAGAAATGCGGCGTTCAGGCTGCGTCCCGGTTCGTCCGTGGAATCAGGGTCGAACTGGCCGCTGATGTCCACGCTACCAGGGCCGGTTTTTCCCGCTGGCTTTCCGATGATACCGCTGAGGATGGTTTCGAATTTTACCATGGGATTTAGTGGGTTGGTTAAAAAATAATCTATGCCCCAGCAGTCTTACAAGGTTTAACAAAAACGGCAGCGAATTGCAATACGACAAGCATCCCTGCGTAACCTTTGGGCCTTGGCATGGCCGCTCCGCAGTCCGGATTCCAGCGTGTCCATGGCCTTGAAATAGACGTCCCAGGCGCGGGCCTCAGTCCGGTAGCACCGGCAAAGGACCGCATCAGAGATTCGACCGCTTTCAAAGAGAAGCGGCTGGTTTGCGCCAAGGCGCGCCAGTTCAGCGGCCTTGACAGAAGCGCCGTTGTGATGGAGGTCGAGAATGGCCAGCGCAAAGCGGAGGAGCGCAAGCGTCATGGGAACCGGGGAGATGGCGCAACCGGTAAACGGAACCGTCGCGGACTTGATCCGGTCAAAACCTCCGGGCACGGCCCGGGCATAGCTGGAGAAAAGGCGGATGCGAAGGAGATCCCCGATTTTGCGGCCCGCTTCGGCCTGCGCAACCGCCACGGACGCAAAGCCGTCACGGTCATGCCGCATGACAAGTCCGTTAAGGTGAACGCACCGCAGCCTGGGCGCACGCCCGGCAAAAAACACGGACAGGAGGTAGGCCTGATCCTCGGCGCGGCCGAAAAGGGAAGGCGTGAAAGGCCGGTGTTTGCGGAGCGCGCTCAGAAGGATGCCATTGATGCCGCCGGTGACATGGATGCGCTGAAGGCAGCGGTTGCGTCCGTCAAGGCCCTGGCCGTACCGGAAGCCGGTCTCCGCTTCCGTGGAAAGGGCCATGGGACGTGGGCCAAAGAAAAGCGCGGATTCGGCATCCTTTGCAGAAGCAGGGTAGGGCACGTCCGGAGTAAAGAGCGAACAATGCGCGTCCTCCGGACGGACCAGTTTTCCCGCAGCCATGCCCAGTTCCACGGGGCGGCCCTCCGCATCCAGGCCCCGGGCCCCCCAGAGCGGGGAGGTGAAATGCGCAAAGGCGGTCCGGCCGGTCTGGCGCATGAGTTCATGTTGCGGAAAAACCTGGTCGAGGTCGATTTTGAAGGTGGCCCGGACGCCGGGATCCACGCAGACCTGCCAAAACACGGCCACGGCCTTGAGAAAGGAATAGTGGCGGCCATACTCGCCGTTGACGCCAAACACGTCCGATAGGTCCCGCGGCCCTGCGCTTTTGCCCATGGCAGGCACGATGACCGTGCGCAGGAGGGCGCGCGTGTCGTACTCGGTAAAAACATACACGGTCAGATTGGGAAAAGGCGGAAACGTGCGAAAGAGTGCATCAAGATAATCGCGGATCATTGTATCCAGGCCCGTATGGGTCACGGAGACCGAAAGAAGGCAGGTCGCTTTTTCATCGCGCCCCATACCGCCGTTCTTTTTTTCCATTGCCACAGCTTTGTCAAGTTCCCGGAGGCCGTAGAGAAGCTCGTGGCTGCGCGCGTCCGCATCAAGCGGGATGGGATGATCGTACCAGTAGCGCTGGGGGTCGCGCATGGCCTTTTTCAGCCGCGCAAGGGCGCGGGTTGGCAGAAGACGCCGCAATGCGGGCGAGATTGTGCGCGGAAGGGTCAGCAGGAGGTTGGAGGTGAAAAGTATCTCACGGGCCGGGTTCGTAAGAGGTTCCGGGTTAAGGCGGGTGATGCGGACGGTGCGCGCTCGGCGCAAGCGCGCCACCGATTTTTTCCTGTCCGTAAAACGGCCTTCGGGGAAAAAAACCTCCCAGAGCGGTTGTTGGCCGTTGCCATGGGCCGCAAAAACGAGCGCTCTGCGGAAAGCCGGGGAAGCGTGCGCCGCGGCTTCCATTTCCCGCGCACAGGCTGAAAGGGAGCGCCGGAACGCCCGCGCAAGCGGTGCCCATTCCGGATCGTGTGCATACGCATCCAGACAGTGGCATGCATCGCCATGCCCCGGATGTCCGGGCCCGCAAAGCGCGATCAGGAAGGCCGCGGCCAGCTTGCAGGCCGGACCGGCGTTGTCCGTGATACGCAGGAGCGAAAGGATATCGCTGCCAGCAAGGCCTGGCCGGCCCGGAAGACCGGCCAGGCGCGCCATGAGCCGCTGAAAATCGTCCTGCATAGAAGGAAAAATAACCTCTGGAGGCAGAGGGATGTAAAAATTATATTTACATTACATTAGAAAATGAATCCTCCCCGCAGCAAGCTGCGGGGTATCGAAAGGCAAAGAGGCTTTCTCTGTCATTCCCGCGAAAGCGGGAATCCACCACCTGATGATGGATTCCGGGTCAAGCCCGGAATGACAAACAAGCCGTAGCAAGCTA
>JAZDKP010000208.1:0-4057 GCA_043802925.1 Fibrobacterota bacterium
GCCGTCCGCGGCCGCATGCACGGTATAGCCTTCCATTTCGAGGCTGTCGCAAAGCCCGATACGGATCGCCTCCTCATCCTCCACCACCACGATAACGCCTGCGCTGGTCATGCCGGTTTCTCCTTCTGTCTTGCCGGGCCGTCGGCCGCACCCTCGGGTATGGCCACCGTGATACGGAGGCCGCCCCCTTCCGCGGGCTCCGCGGTCACCGTGCCGCCGTGGTCCGACACCACGCGTCGCACCAGAGCCAGCCCCAGCCCCGTGCCTTTCACCTCCTTAACACGCTCGTTGTCCGCGCGGTAAAAGGCCTCGAATATCTTTTCGCGGTCCGTTTCCAGGATACCGATGCCGTGGTCGCGCACGGAGACCGCGACGCAACCGTTGTCGCGCGTCACAAACAGGTCGATGACCGGCCGTTCGGGCGAATACTTGGCCGCGTTATCGAGCAGGTTGATGAAGACCTGCACCATCATCTTGCGGTCGCACCGCATGAGAAGCGGAGTGCGCGACCGTGTGCGGTTGATGGCAGCGTCCCGCTCGTCAAGCAGCGCGGCCATGGAGAACAGGGCCTCGTCCAGCACGGCCTCTGCGTCGTTGGGCGCCAAGTCGTACCGGATACGGCCGTCGTCGACCCGGGAGAAGTCGAGCATATTGTTGATAAGATGGGTCAGGCGCTCGCTTTCGCGCGTGATGAGCGCGTAGTATTCCGCGCGTTTTTTCTCGTCCGTCACGCGGCCGCTCTGGAGCATTTCGGAAAGCATGTGGATGGAGGTCAGCGGCGTCTTGAGTTCGTGCGACACGCCCGAGATGAAATTGGAGCGCAGGCGCGAAAGAAAGAGTTCGCGCCGGACCGCGCGGTAGGTGAGCGCCGCGCCCGCCGCAATGGTCACGAGCAACAGCGTGAGGAAGAGCAGGTAGGTGGTGCGGTGCGCGGTGAGCATGCGGGAAAGCTCGCCCGGGTTGCGCTCCGTGAGCGTGAGGGTGATGAACGGGAGGCGACGGTGGATTTCTTCGGTAAACACAAAGGCGTTCTCGTCCGCCACAGCGTCCGGGTGGGTCTGGTAGAGCGGGAAACCGTCGATGAAACTCACCGAAAGCCCGATGCCTTCCTCCCCGCGCGCCCAGTCGGCCGCGGTGGCGGAGAGGGCGCGGTTCTCGAGCAGCACGCAGGCGCGCCGGCCGTCCGCGAGGCGGAGAAAGCCGACCACGCTGGAATCGCGGTAGATGAATCCCGTGTCCGGGAGAAAGCCACGCTCCGCGTAGTTTTCGAGACGGGCAATGACACGCTGGCTGCGCAGCCGCTCACAGGCCGCGCTCCGGAGTGCGTCGAGGCCGGCCGGCCGCGCACCGGTGTTCGCCAGTTCGCGCTCAAGGCGCGCGGTATAGTGATGAAATTCCTCGAGGTACACGGACGCGGTGTCGGACACCAGGTAACGGTAGCACCGTTCAAACGCAGCGCGTCCGCGGTCCGGTGCGCCCGAAGCGCGCGCCACGAGCGCCTGGTGGTAAAGCCCGAGGAGGTCACGCGACACCGAGACCGGTGAAATCACGGGCGCGGGCGCTTGCAGAATACGGTCCGCCATGCGCCGGGCCCCGGCGAAATTGCCGGAACGCACGCCGCAGCGGACGAACGCGGACATCATCCAGAGCCGCTCCTCCCCTTCGGCGGACGGCGCCTGCTGCAGTGCGGCCCCGCAGACCGACGCACCGGCCAGCCACCGGGCCGCGGCCTCCGGGAATTCGCCGTAAAAGGCCGCGGGCATGGCGCGACGGCTCATCATGCGCGTGGGCCAGACCACACGGCCGTTCATGCCAAGAATGAAGATGCGGCCAATCCAGGGATGGTCCGCGCGCGACAGGGCCCGGGGGTCCGGGCTGCGGCGCACCAGGCTGTCGAGGCGCGAAAGTTCGCGGTCCGCGCGTTCGAGGAGGCTCCGCGCGTTGTCGCGGTACTCGGACGCGAGCCGGTGCTCAAGCACAAAGCGCTCGTTCCGCACCGCGCGCAGGCCGAACAGCACGAGCAGGGCGCTGGGCAAAAGGATGGCCAGCACCAGTATCAGGGAAAGCCGCAAATCTACACCGGACCGGAACCGTTTTTTCATTGTAAAAATGGAAGTAAGAATGCCAGACCGGCGCAGTAGCGCCCACCGCCAAAGCGGAGGAGGTCCACGCTCACGTTGGCGGCAATCACATCATAAAAGTTAAGGTCCAGCCCCACAAGCGGACGCAACGAACGGTCGTGTATTTCCATGTCCACCTGGACATCCTGCGTGCTGGTGCCGTCCGTACGCCGCGCAGCGTAGCGGATGACGCCGGACTTGACAAACATGGCCCCGGCCGAAAGGCCCGGGGAAAAAAGCCAGCGGTTGGCGCAGAAGACATAACGCACGGCCACATAGCGCATCATGGCCGACTCACGCGCCATGCCAAAGCTGTCGGATTCGAGGTTCCGCTTGCCGTAGCCGATGTCGATGAGCAGTGTGCCGATACCATTGCTGAAGTTGCGGCGCACCTGCGCGTCGAGGCAGCGCAGATCCATGCCGCGTCCGCGGTAGTTGAAATCGTATTCCCTGAATTTTTCCGGAGTTTCGGCATCAAGGTTCGTCATTTGAAGATACCCGATACCGCAGCTCCCCCATCGCGCGGGCGCGTTGAATAATCGGTTGAGCCCCCGGCTGGCCTGGACCGTTGATTCCGCGTTTTCGCGGCGCGCGTTCTCAAAGACGTCCACCTTGGGTTGAGTGGTATCAATGGGTGCCGAAGGCCGGACCCTTTCGCGCGGGGGGCCCAGACGGAACTTGGGGTTAAAGTCGCGCTGCTTGAGGAAGATTTGTTCGAACGTGAGGGTGTCGTCGCTCATCACGACCCTGTCGATTTTATCGCGTTCAATGGCGATGGCGCGCTGGAACTGCGCCACATAGACCTTGAGGATGGCATCGGACTTCCCGAGAATGTCGCCTTCGACCACAACGCCGGTCTTGAGAATGACGCTGTCGGCGAACAGGACGGCCGACAAACATAGCATCAGAGCAAGGACACGCATGTCTTAAAAATACTAAAAAACGTTCTCTGGAAGTTATTATATTACCCTGTTGAAAAGGTCAAAAACCGTCAAACGTGAAGGAAGGATGACATGAAAGCCCTCGCCATCAACGGAAGCCCCCACAAAAACGGCAACACAGGCATCATGCTTGACCGGGCGCTCGCACGCCTCACGGCCCGCGGTGTGGAATGCGAAACCTTGTCCGTGGCCGGCAAGCGAATTGACGGCTGCATC
The DNA here is from genome assembly GCA_043802925.1 of Fibrobacterota bacterium. Lineage (GTDB taxonomy): Bacteria > Fibrobacterota > OXYB2-FULL-49-7 > OXYB2-FULL-49-7 > JAEUSG01 > JAZDKP01. The sequence continues at coordinate 3,278 of JAZDKP010000208.1, forward strand.
GCCTGCATGGGGTGCCGGAACGCAGCGCTCGTTGAACCGCGCTGCACGCAGGATGAAAAGGATGATTTCAAGGGTGTCATCGAAAAAATCCTGGCCGCGGACGTCCTTCTCGTGGGCTCGCCTGTTTATTTCGGTTCCGCGACCGCCCAGGTGATGGGCCTTCTCCACCGCGTGGGGTACGCCCTCCGCGGCAAAAAGGTCCCTTATCTCAAAAATAAAATCGGCGCGGCCGTGGTGGTGGCGCGCCGCGCAGGCCAAAACTTCACCTTCGCGCAGCTCAATTACTTCTTTCTTATTAACGAAATGATTGTGCCGGGGTCCACGTATTGGAACAACGGTGTGGCCGGAGCCCCGGGCGAGGTCAAAAACGACACCGAAGGCATGGCCACCATGGACCGGCTCGGGGACAATATCGCGGACCTGCTTGAAAAACTGAAGAAATAAAAAATACTGCCCGGTTAGCTCAGGTGGATAGAGCGACGCTTTCCTAAAGCGTAGGCCCCAGGTTCGAGTCCTGGACCGGGTAGAATAAAAACGCCTCACCCTTTTCGGGATGAGGCGTTTCGTTTTATCGACCTGTTACCGGTTCTTCAGAATATTGATCGCCCGTAGCTCATAACCGAATCGCGGAGGGAGTCCACGGTGATATTGGTAATAGTAATGGCACCAGGGGATTACATGGTAAATTATACCAGAAAAACAGCTGATTTCCGTAAACCCGGTTGGTTTATACAATATACAATAGCTCCCCCTCTCCTTTAGGAGAGGGGGCCGGGGGGT
>JAZDKP010000209.1:0-9278 GCA_043802925.1 Fibrobacterota bacterium
AGGGTGAAACGGCGAGGTAAAAGCTCACCGCTCTTCCGGTGACGGAAGAGGCACGGTAAACCCCATCCGGTACAAGACCAAATAAGGGGGGACGAAGCGGCCCGCTTCATCCGACTCCCGGGTAGGTCGCTAGAGGCCCGCTGCGAAGCGGGTCCCAGAGAGATGGCTGCACAAAGACAGGACCCGGCTTACAGATCCGCTCCTTTTTCTTTCGGGTATCAACCCATGCGCTTCATACTTGTTTGTCTCTGTCTTTTGCTGCCCGCCCTTGTTGGCGCCGAACGGTTGAGTTCGGTGACGGTGTACGGCAATGCGCTCCTGGGCCGGGACGCAATCCTCCGGCTCTGCGGCCTGAACGAAGGGGATTCCCTGCGTGACGATGCCGTGGACCGTTGCGTCCGGTATCTGCAGGAAACGGGGTTGTTCGATTCCGTGGCGGTCAAGTGCGTTCCCGCCGCGGAAGGGGGCGCGGACCTTCATGTATTGGTTCTTGAAAAATCCCGCGGCCAGTTTCAGTTCCTGGGCGGCACGCTGGCCACGACCCTGTTCGGACAGAACAGGTACTGGTTCTGCGTGACGCCGGGTTATGTGCGGCGCTACCCGGCCGGCCGGCCCGATGTGCTCCGGTTTTCAGTCACGCTCCCCTATTCATACGGTGTTTCCGCGGACTGGATCGGCCAGGCGTTGCCGGTCCACGGGTATACGACGGGCCTCGACCTTTCCGCGCAGTATTTTCCCTATCAGTATTCCCGTTACCTCGCCCGCAGTTTCTACGGCGCGGCTTACCTCGAACGCCGGCTTCTACCCGGACTTTCGGTGCGGGCCTCCCTGGCCGATGAGTTGTCCAAGACCTGGCGGGTGGACGTAAATAAATGGAAGGCGCTGGACTGGCAGGTGCTGATCACGGACCCCGGGGCCATCCAGGACAATCGTTATTCCCAAGTCTATCCGCGCGAAGAAAACGCGCCCTCGGTGGCGTTCTCAGGGCTGCTTGATAAAAGAGACCATCCGTACACGCCGAGTCGCGGGATGACGTTCTTTCTTGAAGGGCGCCGGTATTTCATTCTCAATCTCAAAAACAGCAGCCGCTTCAATTTCAACCAGGCCACGGGTTCGGTCCGTTTTTACGTCTCGACTTTTGCCCGGCAGACCGTGGCCACACACCTCAAGGCCGTGGTTCGCGATCACTTTGACCCGGACCGGTTAGCGCACCGGCTCATTTTCTACAATGACGGCCAGCATTTCCGAGGGTTCCAGTCGCTGGCGGGCACCAACCTCCTGCTCTGGAACTGGGAATACCGGGTCCACCTCTTTGGGTTTGACATGCTCGAAGGGCTGGAGGATCTGAACCTGCCGCTTAAGACCCGCCGGATGCTGGACAAGCTTTCCTATTCCGCGGAGGCCGTGGCGTACGTGGACAACGGGGTTTTTTTCGGGCGGGTCTACAACGGGACGGAAGCGGACATTGTGTTCCGCGACATCCGCCTGCCGCGCGACCTGTACACGAGTGTTGGGTTCGGCGGCCGCCTTATTTATCCGAAGCTGGGTTATGTGGCCAGCGCGGGGATCACGCTGTTCCAACACAAGGAAGGGCTGGACGATGATTTTACCAGCCGCGTGTACGGCACCCTGAGCGCTGCGTTCTAGATTCCGCTCTTCCTGAAGTCTTTTTTCAGGACGCGCTCGTACTGCTTGGAATCCAGGAGCACTTTTTTCGCCTCCAGGACATACCGGTCTTTTTTCAGGACATAGTCGTAATAAGCCTCTTTGTTGACCGAAGCGGTCAGGAAGGCCTGGGTGAGCCGGTCCTTGATCATGTCCTTGTTCTTGACGAGTGCGTATTCCTTGTCGCGGTTGATGGCGCTGTCGAGGTCCGCGATGGCGCGGTTGATTGTCGGGTCGTTGGGTCCGGCCGGAATCACCTTGGTGGAGTCGTAGGGGTCCTTTCGCGCATTGTCGAGCGTTTTATGGAGTTCCTTCAGGAGGGTCTGCTCGGGAGAGGTGTATTCAAACTTATTTGTTTTGAGGTAGGCGAGGAAGGCGTTGTAAGTCTGATCCGTGGCCCGGAAAGTGTCGGGCACGGTGTTTTTGCCGCCCTGGGCCTTTTGTTTCGCCAGCTCCGAGGACGCGAACTTGAATAAGAACTGCTTGCTCGCGAATTCACGCTCGAGCGGCGTGTAGCGTTCAAGCGCCACGTCGAGGTCGGGTGTGATGCCGCCGCCGCCGTACACGGTGCGGCCGAGGCGGAGGGTCTTGAACTCCTCTTTCTTTTTCGTATCCTTGGCTTTGAGGGAATCGGGTCTTCCGGAAGCGTCCTCTTCGTCTTCTTTCTGCGCAAACGCATGCCGCTTTTCACCCACCTCGTTGCTGAGCTTGTTGATGCAGCGGCCGGAGGGCGTGTAATAATAGGCGGTGGTGAGTTTGAGCGCGTGCTTCTGTTCAAGCGGGAGGATGGTCTGGACCGAGCCCTTGCCAAAGGTCTCGTTGCCCATGATGACGCCGCGGTCGTGGTCCTGAATGGCGCCGGCCACAATCTCCGAGGCCGAGGCGCTGCCCGGACTTACCAGCACCACAAGCGGTATGTTGTCCGGGAGTACGGGCTGGGCCGTGGATTCGAACACGACCTTTTGCGAGGGGTTGCGCCCCTGTGTGTAGACCACGAGCTTGCCCGCGGGCAGGAACTTTTCGGACACGCCCACGGCCTCTTTGAGCAGGCCACCCGGGTTGCTGCGGAGGTCGAGTACGAGCGACTGGATGCCTTTGGCGTTGAGCTGCTTGAGGGCCTCGTCCATTTCCTGCGAAGTGGTCTGGGTGAAGCTGACCAGCTTGATGTAGCCGATCTTGTTTTTGGCGTCCACAATGCCCGCGTATTCGACGCTGTTGATTTTGATGATGTCGCGTTCGAGCTCCACTTCAAAAGGCTCCAGCACGCCTTCGCGGCCGATCGAGAGCTTGACAAGAGTGCCTTTTGGGCCGCGGAGCTTGTTAACGGCCGCGTCCAGTTCGATGCCTTCGGTGGTCTTGCCGTCGATTTTCAGGATGCGGTCGCCCGCCATGAGGCCGGCCTTCATGGCCGGGGAATTGGGAATGGGCAGCGGCGCGATGACGGTGAGTATGTTGTCGGGCACCCCGATGGTGATGCCGAGTCCGCCGAACTCGCCCTTGGTGTGGATCATCAGATTGTCATAATCCTTTTCCTCGAAATAGCTGGTGTGCGGGTCCAGGATGTCGCGCATGCCGTAATTGATGGCGTAGACCAGGAGACTTTCGGCCGGGACGTCCACCACGTAGTTGGTCTTGATTTTTTTGAAGACGTCGTCAAATCGGATGATGCTTTCATAGAAATCGTCACCTTTTGCAAAGGTGCGGCTGTAGAACCATCCGCCCGAAAAGACCATGAGTGCGATCAATAGAAAACTGATGCCGGTGGAACGTTTGAGGTTCATGAAAAGTCCTTAAATAAAGAGAAAAACCGGACTCATACTGTCTCTATAATATAATAATTTATATTTTCATTGTGGAAAGACTCTTCCTTCGCAATGTTCTCCTGAAAAACTACTGCACCTGGCGGGTCGGCGGGCCGGCCCGTTTTTTTTATGAACCCCGGGACGCCGGGGAGCTGAAAAAAGCGCTGGTCTGGGCGCATGCGGGCGGCACGCCCGTGTTTGTACTCGGCCGGGGCTCCAACCTGCTTATTTCCGATAAAGGCTATGACGGCCTCGTGATTCGCACTGCGGACCAGTTGACCGCCATCCGTTTTGACGGTCCCCGCGCGGAGGCGGAATGCGGCGCTTATTTTGGCGGTTTTCTTGAGGCGTGTGCGGACCGCGGTCTTTCGGGCCTCGAGGACCTCTATGACATTCCGGGTACTGTGGGCGGCGCGGTATTTATGAATGCCGGCGCGTTCGAGACAAGCGTGGCGGACCGGCTTGTCGAGGTGGTGTCCCTCGACGCAAAGGGCGTTGAACACCGGCGGCCCGTTGCGGAGCTGGCCTTTGCCTACCGTGACAGCCTTTTCCGCCACAACAACGAAACAATCGTGCGCGCCTGTTTCATGCTTTCGGCCGGCGAGCCCGCGGTATTGCGCGCCCGGTTGGCCGAGACCCTGCGGAAGCGCAATGACAAACAGCCGCCGGACCGGAACCGGAGCTGCGGCTCGGTGTTCAAGCGTCCGCCTGGCGGATATGCGGGGACGCTCATTGACAAGGCCGGCCTGAAGGGGCTCCGTATCGGCGGCGCGCGCGTCTCGGAAAAGCACGCCAACTTCATTATCAACGACAACAGCGCCACGGCCGCGGATATCGCGGCGCTCATTGACAAGGTACGGACGCGGGTCCATGCTTTCTGCGGTGTGCGGCTGGAGACCGAAGTCATCTATCTCGGTGAATTCTAAACAATGGCTCCGCGCGTTTCCGTCATTATCCCCACGTTTAATCGTAAGGAACTTACCGAGCACGCGGTGCGCTCCGTGCTTGCGCAGACGTTCCGTGATTACGAGCTTATCGTGGTGGACGATGGATCCACGGACGGGACCGCGGACCCCCTGGCCGCCCTCTTTCCGCAGGAACTCACCCTGCTCCGCCAGGAGAACCGGGGTGTGAGCGCGGCGCGCAACGCGGGCATCCGGGCTTCCCACGGCGAATGGATTGCGTTCCTCGATTCGGACGACGAATGGCTCCCGCGAAAACTCGAACTCCAGATGGCCTATCTCTCCGTGTATCCGGAGTGGCGTATCTGCCAGACCCGTGAGCGCTGGGTGCGCAAAGGGGTGCGCGTGAACCCGCGGCCTGTGCATGAAAAGTTTGAAGGGGATCTCTTTGAGGCTTCATTGGCGCGCTGCCTCATCACCCCGTCCTCGGTCATGCTCCAACGAAGTCTGTTGGACGAGACCGGCCTGTTTGATGAAGCGCTTCCTGCCTGTGAGGATTATGACCTCTGGCTGCGCATCACCCGCCTCTGGCCCGTGGGGCTGGTGGACGAGGAATTGCTTATCCGGTACGGCGGCCATGCGGATCAGCTTTCGGCCCTGCCGGGGCTCGACAAGTATCGTATTCGCTCCCTTGATGCGTTGCTCACCAACGGCGGGCTCACGCCGGGCCAGGCCGCAGCCACGGTCGCGGTGTTGCGCGAAAAGTGCGCGGTGTACGCCGCGGGCTGCCGCAAGCGGGGGCGCGTCAACGAGGCCGAACAGTACGAACAAATCCCCGAACGGTGGGAGGCTTAGCGCATGAAGCCAACGTTTCCGAAAGGCGTGGCGGAACGGGTCGAAAGCGGGCAGGTCAACATCACTACCGCGAAGTTCCTGGCCGGGCTTGCGGAAAGCGACCGGGCACCCCTTCTCTCGCTGTTCTCAGCGCTCCGGTTTGGGGTGAACAAGCAGCGTGAAATCGTCGAATGGCTGGAGGATGTCATTCACCGGGACGGCGTGAGTGTCCCGGATCTTTGCCGGAGCCTGGAACTCGACGCCCTTCTTTCGGACGCAATGCTCAACTCCCCGCAGAAATGCAGCCGTTTCCGCGAGCGGCTTTATGCGCTCCGCTTCCCGGCCCTTTCCGCTCACCTTCAGAAGCTTCACCAGGACCTGCGGCGCATTCGGCTACCCGAGGGAGTCCGGCTTTCGGTCGAGTCCCCGCTCGAGGACGCGGTGTACAAGTTGGAAATCGAGTTCCATTCGCGTGAGGAACTGGAGGAGAAGCTGAAGCAGCTCCCCCTGTTGCCACCTTTCTGAAACCCACCCCCTTGCCCCCTCCCTTTTCCGGAAAAAGGGAGGGGGACTTTTACCCGTCCTAACGATATCTTTCTGTAAACAACAGAAGTAAGATAATATTGTTGTTTTGTATAGGGTAACCCCTCCCTGCCGTCGCGGGAAGGAGGGGTAAAGGGGTGGGTTTTCAATGTTTTTGCTTGCTCTTCCGCAATTGTTTCACCTATTTTTTCCTCCTCAGAACCCGTCCTTTTTCCAGAGCGGAATGACCCATGGCCGAAACCTACCGGGGCGCCTTCTTTATCGAAGAGGCGTCGCTTGTCCACTATCTCAAAGACATCGCGCGGCACAAGGCCCTTACCATGAAGGAGGAGGCCGAGCTCGCGGTGCGCATCCGCAAGGATGACACCGCGGCCCTGGAAAAACTTCTCAAGTCCAACCTTCGCTTCGTGGTTTCGGTGGCGCGCAACTACCAGAACCAGGGGCTGCCGCTTGCGGACCTCATCAACGAAGGCAACCTGGGGCTCATTCGCGCGGCCAAGCGGTTTGACGAGACCAAGAAGTTCAAGTTCATCTCCTACGGGGTCTGGTGGGTGCGCCAGGCCATCCTGCAGGCGTTGGCCGAGCAGTCGCGTATAGTCAGGCTCCCCCTGAACCGGGTCGGCGCCATCCATAAAATCGGCCGTATCTCCAGCCGCATGGAGCAGGACCTGAAGCGCATCCCAAGCGCCGAGGAAATCGCGCACAAACTCCGGCTTGAGCCCACCGAAGTGAGCGAGGCGCTGAAAATCGGCAACACGCACACGTCGCTGGACGCCAATTTTCAGGACGGAGAGGACGGCCGGCTCATGGACCTGCTGCGCGACGAAAACGCCGATGCGCCGGACGATGTGCTGCGCGGGCTTTCGCTGGCCGGAGAGGTGGAACGCACGCTTTCCACGCTCGCCAAGCGCGAAAAGGACGTGGTCAAACTCTACTTCGGCATCGGCGTGGAAAACGCCCACACGCTCGAAGAAATAGGGAAAAAGTTCAATCTCACGCGCGAACGCGTGCGCCAAATCAAGGAACGGGCCATTAAACGGCTCAAGCACAGTTCGCGCAGCCGCTCGCTCCGCACCCTCCGGGTTGAGACGGAATAAGCAAAAACACCGTTAATTTGTATGATTTTCTGGTCGGATTAACGTTTTCTTGGCTAAAAGACGTTAATTTTTCACACTGTAATTATTAATAAAAACGGGTTCCGGACTTTTCTTTGCCCGGAACCCGTCTTGAATATCTGATGCAGGACGCTTTTATTTAGTCTGTGCTTTTTCCGCCTTTTCGGCCTTGCGCTCCGCCTTGTGTTCGGCTTTATCGGCTTTGAGCTCGGCCTTGTCCGCCTTCAACTGCGTCTTGTCGGCCTTGATTTCCTGCTTATCCGCTTTGGTTTCTTTCTTGTTCGCCTTCATGTCAAGGTGTTTTTCAATCTGGCCCCAGCCCATCTTCTCTTCCGTTTTCATTTTAAGGATTTCATCAACGGTGAGGCCGGACTTGGCTGACAGCGCGAGGGCCTTGGACACACCACCATAACCGATGGAATACTTATCCTTCAGCGCCTTGACCGCAACTTCCGTGGTGCCGTATTCTTTTGCCACGTCCGCGGCTTTGACGTTCTTGTCCTGATCCGCGGGGTCGTTGGTAACGGCCTGTGCAGCGGCCAGCGTGAACATGAGGGCAATCGCGAGAGGAATGAGCTTTTGATACATTGGGTCTCCTTAAGTTTAGTGGTTGTTAGCTTTCATGATAATATACGTTGTGAGCACCGGAAAGGTTACAAATCTCTTTTTCACGGTCTTTCCGGAAAAGATTACAAAGGTTTCAGGTGCCAGGAGAGGCCGAGTGCAATCTTGTGGGAGGCGTCGGTTGTGCGGGTGAGGCCTGAATGGTAAAGGGAGAAATCGTATGATATCTCCGCGTCGAGTCTTTCGGAAAGAGAGCGGGTATAGGCCGCGGTGAGGGCTGTGTTGTCTGTCAGATTGGCGGGATCTCGGATCAGTATCATTTTGGAGGATGCACCGTTCTTCTTTATGCCCGTGCTTTCGCCTGGATAGACGCGCCGCGACCCGTTGACCATAAAAAACCAGCTATTTCTATTGTCCGGCAGCAGCAGAAGGGTGGAGGAAAAGCTGAATTCTTTGTAACGGTAATCGCGGACATTGGAGCTGTTGAGGCCCGCGCCCACACCGATTCCAGGCAGGACCCAATCCGAGGGCTTGAACCCGACTTTGAACCGGATTTTGTTGGAGAGGTCTTTCCGGTCTGAACCGATTTCATCAAGCCGGATAAGAAAATAGGAAAGCTTCAGGTTTTGCGCCCCTTTCCAGCCGTATTCCGCGGAAAGGCGGTAAAGCCGGTTTTTCATGGGCTGATCGGGATCCAGGGTCCCGGCCTGTGAAACGTATTCTCCAGAGCCCGCGAGCTGAAAGCTCTTTTTCTTCCATTCGCGGATGAGGGCCAGCGAAGGGCCGGCTGAATAATCGTTCCCTGCCACTTTCCTTATTGCGGCTGATGCGGGCAGGCTGAGTTCCGCGCTCCAGTCTGCGGAGAATTCCTGTGTCAGAATCGGTTCCGCCGAGGCGGCAAAGAAAGGGGCGTTCTGTGTATAGGCGGAATCCGCGGGGTCGTAGAGGCCGGTTTCGTAGCCCAGGGCTGCGTCAGTGGAAAGGTCGAAGGTGAGGGCGCAGGCAAGGGCGGGGAGGAGCAGGAAGAAGGCGGGAAGGTTGTTGTTCATGTGTTCGGATTATTTTCCCTTCCCACTTTGTCACTGCATTACCTTTGCAACCGCATACAGGGGATAAGAGGTAAAGCGTTCTTCCTTTTTATAGGGCCGGGCGCAGAAGCGCAGGCCGTTGCCGGAAGACGCATACTTTTCAAGAAACCGGTTCAGGCTTTTCAGCTGGCCCGGTGCATTTGATTTCACTTCGATGGGGAAAACCTTCCCTTCTTTCTGAATAATATAATCAATTTCGGCGTGTCCTGTTTTTTCTTCCTTTCCCCAGAAAAAGAGCTCGGGTTGACGGTAGGGTGAGGAATAGGCGGTGATTTCCTGGCCGACAAATTGTTCGGCCACGGCGCCGTTCCAGGCGGACAGCAGGTCCGTTGACCGAAAAAGCTCACCGCCCATTCCGATTTGCGTTGTCATCAGGCCGATATCCAGGCACAGCATCTTGAAATGGTTGGGTCTTATCCCCGCGGCAAGAGGGGGTTGGCCGGCGGAGGTTCTGAAAACCTGGCGCAGAACACCGGCCTTGACAAGCAGCGCAAGCGCCTGTTTGAGTTCCCTGGCACCGCTTTCCGGGTCGACCCGTTTGTATTGGAATTTGCTTCCCGCTTGTTTCGGGGCGGCATGAAATACCTTTTCGAGTTCCGGATGGCGGACCCGGTTTGCGTATTTGCCGAAGTCATCCCGGAAATTCTGGAGGATGGAGTCGTGAACGCGGGTTACCCGCGCCAGGTCTCGGGTCTCAACGAACAATCGCACCGCTTCGGGCATGCCGCCGATGATCCAGTACCGGCGGATCCACTCCATGAGCTC
>JAZDKP010000210.1:0-2029 GCA_043802925.1 Fibrobacterota bacterium
ACCGTCTCCCGACTAAAAGCCGCTTCCCCACAGCGATCGCATACCTGGGCCGGCACTTGTTCAACCAGAATAGTCTCTCCGCCTACGCGGAGGAATTCATCCACGTATTCCTGGTGAAACATAGTATTCCCGCAAACCTCACATTTTTTCATAACATCCTCCGTTTTTTATATCCTGTCCATTGTCGCGGATCCGGCTCGTACAACGTAATGATCTTTACGATGTCCGCATCCGCATAGCACACCTGCAGGTGCAATGGCCGTTGTTCCCGGGTAAACCCTACCAACAGACAACTGGGCAGGTATTTATCATTGGGATATTCTTCAATGACTTCTGCCATCGTTCCAGCCTGAATAATTTCCTCCGCACTAATGTTTCGTTCGACCGCCCTATGAAAGGCATGGCGGCTGAATTCAAAGCGTCCAGAGGCAATATCTTTGCGTATCTGCTCAATATCCATTTGAATTAGATGGTATCAATTCCAACATACAACCGCAATCGGCAAATTGCGTTATTAACGATTCAGAATTCAGGGGGCGGACGAGCGGTTGCCGGTAGGGTAGCGGATTCAACAGGGTTGCCGACTGCGTTGCCATATCCGGCGCGGGGTAAATGCACGGAATTGCTTTTCGTTTGCACTATCTTGCATGATAAACCTGCTGTCCTTAATCCACATATTTTATGAGCGGACGATCAAGGGTCTGTTTCAGAAAATTGTTCTCATTTTACCAATCGCGCCTCGGCCCAGTCGGCAATATCCCCCACGAGTCCATCACCACAGTCCTCCACGCCCAGTTTTAGTTCCTTGGCGCCTTCCAGTGAAACCCAGACCGGGTACGGGGCGTCGGACATTGTCGTGCGCCCGGTGCGCGCCTTTTCCACGCCGTCAACGAAAATGACAAAATCAACCGTCCCGTCGGGGGTGGAACTGTCGTCAATCCCCACCGAGGCCGCAAAATACCGCCAACCGCCGGGGATGGATGCCAGGTCATAAATGATCTCCGAATAGGCGTGCGTCCCCAGGCCCTTGGTGAATTTATGGCCCCGGATGCTGATGGGACCGCCTTTGTACATGTCCTTGTCAAACGCCAGTTGCATGTATCCCTGTTTCCAGAACTTGGGCTGTAGATCCGACAAGTACTTCACTTCTTTCGCCTGGGCAATCCCATCCGGAAAAGTCGCCTTGCCGGAAGTTGTCCGCAACGGAGGCGTTTTTTTCCAGTTGTAGATGCGGGGCGCTTTCTCGTCGCCGTACACCTCAAACTCCACGATCTGCGCCCCGCTGATAGCAGTGTTCATCGTGGTCGTGATCCGGACATACCGGGCATCCACCGGGTCAAAAAAGCGATGATGCCCCCGCGGATGCGCCGGCATCATGTTCTCTGACTCGTCAAACACCTTGTTCCAGGTTTGGCCATCCACGCTGGTCTCCACGTAATACTGGTAGACCCTCTGCAGGATCTGGTTGTCCTCCGACCACATGAAGATCGTGTTGATGGAGTTGATCTTTTTCACCGCGCCCAAATCCACCTCGAGCCATTGGGGAGTCTTCGGGGTGCAGTACTCCTTGCTCCACCAGGCATCATAAATATCGCGGTTCCCGTTCACCGCCAGCTCCGGGCCATGATCCGTGCAGAATGACGACGCCTTGACCGGCCGGTTCAATGCCAGGTTGACCCGCTCCACGACCTGCGCCGGCGGAATATCCTCCGGCTGGATCTCCACGACCCGCACCTCGCCCGGATCAAGACCAATCCGCAAAACGCCGGCTTGCTTTTCATTTTCCCGGATAATCCCCACCCGGTCACGGCTGATCCATTCGACGGCATGGGTGATTTCGGGGGCCACCGCGATTTCCACGTCCACCCTGTGTTCCAGCCACACCTTCTCCGGACCATTGGCCATAAATGTCTCGCGGCCAGCGTTATTGTAAAGCGAGATCACCCACCCCTTGCCTTTCCGGTTCACCTGGTAGAGCACCCGCTCCGGGACATGCTCGCCCCGCACTTCAAAGGGCAGGACGGCTTTC
>JAZDKP010000211.1:0-2879 GCA_043802925.1 Fibrobacterota bacterium
AGTCTTCTTTTATTGAATCCCGTCTCTTGACTCTATTTTTAATCTGAAATATCAATTGGGTTCTGGAATAAGCTATATATAAGGCTCTTGAAACGGTTTATGATCTTTTCTATAGGTAGCGAAATATCCTAAAGACAATGTTTTCCCTATAACGTTATCTGCCCTACATAAACTTGATGCTTTAAGGAGGATGACATGACTTGTGCAACTTGCCGTGCGGTAATAACAAAAGCGGACTCTGCGAATTCAGCCCATGCAGGAGACGGGGTATGGTGTCCTAAGTGCGTGAAACGCCTTGGAATAAATCTTAATTCAAAAGATCGTTTCATTGCTGCGCCGCAAGAGGCGGACTTTGTACCGGCAATCCACGTATAGGTCTTTTTATTTTCCCGTCTCTTTGTCCAGTTCCTGAAAAGCAGAATCAGCCTTTGTCTTGGGATTCTCCGCATCCTGGTTCTTAACCTCTTTCTGTAAAGCACAGGCCGCTAACAAAATAACACCCGCGATTAGAATCAAAAACTTGATCATTTTTCCTCCAATGGTTTATATTATTAATTCCTTTGCCCTGATTCGCGGGGGTGTAGCTCAGTTGGTTAGAGTACCTGCCTGTCACGCAGGATGCCGTGGGTTCGAGCCCCATCACTCCCGCCGGTCAAGGCCTTTTTACTTACCCTCGTAATCCCTTCGTTTTTTAAAGGATACACAATGCACATTGGAATCATCGGCCTTCCCCAAAGCGGCAAAACCACGGTCTTTAACGCCCTCACCGGCAGCAGCGCGGCCACGGGCATGGGCGGCGCCAAGGATATGAACCAGTCTATCGTCAAAGTCCCGGACGAACGTATCGACGCGCTCTCAAAGATGTTCAAACCAAAAAAGACCACGCCCGCGACTGTGACCTACCTCGACCTCTGCGGCCTCGGCCGCGGAAAAATCACCTCCGACAGCATCAACGCCGAGTTCCTGGCCTCGCTGCGCGCCACGGACGCGGTGCTCATGGTGGTACGCCGCTTCAAGGACGATAGCGTGGCCCATCCTCTCGACAGCATCGACGCCCTGCGCGACGCCGATAATCTCAACGCCGAAATCATGTTCGCGGACCTCATTGTGGTGGAAAAACGGCTCGAACGCATCGACAAGGACATGAAGAAGGGGGTCACCAAGGAACTTGAAAGAGAAAAAGAGCTCATGATAAAGTTCAAGGCCCTTCTCGACGATGGAAAGCCCATCCGTCTCCAACCCCTCACCCCTTTTGAGGAGTCGGTCATCAAAGGCTTCCGCTTTCTGACCCAGAAGCCTCTTTTTCTCCTTGTCAATATTGACGAGGGTGAATTAAAATCCGCGGACGCGGCAGCCGCTGCCTTTGCCGCTTATTCAAAGCTGCCCCGGACCAAAGTCCTCGCGCTCTCCGCCAAGATTGAAGCGGAAATGGCCCAGCTTTCCGAAGAAGAGGCCTCGGCCTTCCGCGCGGACCTCGGCCTTTCCGAACCCGCACTCAAGCGGCTCATCAAGGAATCGTACGAACTCCTGGGGCTCATCTCATTCCTCACCGCGGGCGAAGATGAATGCCGCGCTTGGACCATTGCCCGGGGCACCGTGGCGCAAAAAGCCGCGGGTGAAATTCACTCGGACCTGGAAAAGGGCTTTATCCGCGCAGAAACCGTGGCCTACGCCGACCTTGTCGCATGCGGGGGCATGAACGAGTGCAAGACTGCGGGCAAGCAGCGGCTCGAAGGCAAGGAATATGTTGTGCAGGACGGCGACATCATAAACATCCGGTTCAACGTATAGCGGACGATTGATGGCGCGCGAAAAAGTCGCATTCCTCCCCTGCGCCTCCTACGACCTCCCCCTGCTCAAACAACAGCTGGCCAAGGCCGTTGTCCTCATCGGTTTCGACCTTTCCGTGTTCCGCGGGAAAAAGATACTTCTCAAGCCCAACCTGCTCTCCCCCTCCGCCCCGGAAAAAGCAGTGACCACCCACCCTGTTTTTGTCCGCGCCGCTGCCGAACTTCTGCTCGATGCCGGCGCAGTCGTGACCGTGGGCGACAGCCCGGGCATTTATAATCTTCCGAAATGCCTTGAGGAGTGCGGAATCCGTGAGGCGCTGAAAGGCCTCCCCCTCTCTTTTGCGGAGTTCAAATATCCCGCAACGCTGAAGGCCAGGGCCGGTGCCACGCTCCCGGAGTTCGTGGTCGCACGCGAAGTCATGGAATGCGACGCCATTGTCAACCTGCCCAAACTCAAAACCCACTGCATGATGACGTTCACCTGCGCGGTTAAAAACACCTACGGCCATGTGCTGGGCCTCACCAAGGGAAAGCTGCATATTGAAGCCGGCGCTGACGCCGCCCGCTTTGCCCGCATGCTGGTCGAGATTTGCTACCTGCGCAAGCCCGCACTTTCACTTGTGGACGCGGTGGTGGCCATGGAGGGCAACGGCCCGGGCAGCGGCAACCCGCGCAAACTAGGTATCGTGCTGGCCGGAACCGACCCGTTGGCCGTGGATGCGGTGGCAACTGCGCTCATCGGTTTTAAACAGGAGAATATTCCAATCTTTGCAGAAGCGATAAAACTAGGTTTTGGCACATGGGATATGGATCGCATCGAAATCTCGGGCGCGCGAATGGAGGACCTTGCGGTCACGGACTTCGTCCCGGCTGACCGCGAAACGCCGGTCACCTTCATCCCCCTTCCCCCGGCTGTGGAAAAGCGGCTGCGCGACATGCTCGCCATCAAACCCCGCATTGACAACGCGGACTGCACCCGGTGCGGCGAATGCGTGCGTATCTGCCCGGCCAAAGTCATGGCCGTCAAAAACAAAAGGATCCGGATTGACCGGACCCTCTGTATTCGCTGTTTCTGCTGTCAGGAAATCT
>JAZDKP010000212.1:0-3653 GCA_043802925.1 Fibrobacterota bacterium
GCTAAAAGAATCGTCTTCAGATAATACCAACGCATGATAGCTCCTCTTTATTATGTTGTGGGTTCAAGATAATTCTTCTGAAGCGCTTTCATATGTGTTACTATATTGCACAATATAGTTTTTCCGAATGGGCGGCTCAAATATTATTTCGTGCGAAATTAAAGTTTATCGTTTCACACCGTATCATCACGTCTCATACGGTATCACACTCTTGCATTATCTAAAAGAGTATTGGTTTTAAAATAATTGGCGCAACACTTAATAACTAACAATGTGACAATCACATAGACAACATTCAATCAACTATTGAAACAAAGGTTTAATATTTGCAAATATATATTTTGAAATAAACCATTCGAAAAAGGAGTAAATATGAAAAGAAGAGTTGGATTTGCTAAAATCATATGGTACTGCTTCTTTATTCTGATACCACAAGTGTTTTCACAGAACACACTTTCACCTGTTATCGTAACGACCGGGGCTTGGAGTTATCCGCCCATTGGACATGAATATTCCAGAAATATTGGAATGAACGAGGACGGCGCATTTATAATTCTTACTGGAAACAAAAAAATATACACTTCAGATAACGGGGAAAACTGGACAGAAACCTCTTTAGCCTATCGTAAGGCCCACCCTTCAGGCGGATCCGTTCAAAACCATCATGGCGCTTACGGTGATTTACATGGCAACCTGTTTCAAGTCTACGTACAAGGATGCAATGGATGCCTTGGCGCATTGGTCCCGCGATATTTTAAGAAAGTGACCTATACGAATGGCACGGTTACGGACCTGGCCCTTGATTATGAAGTTGACGATCCCAATAACTGGTTCTGCAGCTACACCGGATTCAGCCTGTTTCCGGTCTCCCCGGACACCATACTGATGGGTTATCAATGGACGGCCTCCACCAGCGTCGAACCCCATGTGTTGATTTCCTACAACGGCGGAGAGGACTTTGAAACCCTGGGCGGCACGGCCAAGGTCGGCAACGGCCAATCTCCGGGCGTATGGAGCATGGAACATGCCCCGCAGGTCGTCAAATACAAAAATGGCGTATTCGCCCTCTGGTCCGAATCGGGATTTGATTTCCGGTGGAATTACTATGACGGCAGCGCCTGGGGCACGCCCAGCAGCATCTTAAATGACGCCTTTTATCCGGACAACGGCGGATCGCAGACCTTCCGCACCAATGTGGACGAGAACAACGTCTATGTGATTTCCAAAAGCTCCAACAGCGTGGGAAAATTCGTTTCGCTCATATGGGACGGGGCCACATGGACAAAAAAAGAAATCGTAACAGGTAAAGCATATAAATTAGGCTATTTCGTGAACACCATTTGCGGGGATTACATGCTGAATTTCTGGACGGAAACAGCGCCTAACGATACGGGAAACAACATATATTGCCTGGGATATAACAGAACCACAGGCGTTTGGATGACAGAACCCAAAACCATTATTGCCGATGGCAAGAGCAACAGGAACCTGTCCGCCATGTTCGTATGCCCTGCAAACGACACAATACCCTTTGCCTGGTATGATAATGCGGGTTATATTAAATTCTGCCAAATACCGTTGGATTTCATTGTCGGCCCTACAACACAAATAAGGGACAATAAAAAGAGCCCCCTCGCGTTGTCTTTGCATAACCAACCCAATCCCTTTAATCGTTCCACCACCCTCCACTATTCCCTGTCACAAAACGATGATGTCTCATTAGGGCTATATTCCATGGATGGCCGCCTTATTAAGGCCCTGGCGAACGGAAGGCAGACCGCCGGACAGCACCGCGTGACATGGATACCTGAAAGAATGTCACCGGGAATTTACCTGGCAAAATTAACCATGGGGTCCCATAGCCTCCAGCGGAAATTAATACTAGTCAAATGAATTGAAGAAGGGAACAGATCGTGTTAAATAAAAACCCTTTATATTTAATTATTCTTTTTTCTTTCTTGTTAACCGCCACAACCGTCCAGAGCCAGGACAGCGTTGCGGTCATCTGCGGTTTTGAAAAGGATGAAGTAACGGGGTGGGGCGCGACTTTTTCAAGTTCCAGCGACAGCTCCTATGCCACCAATCAATATACCTATTACGTGAACGTCGGCTCAGGCGATACCAAAGAGGCCACGCAGGGCAGTTATTCACTGATTAAAAACGTGGTGAATTCCTGGCACTTTCTGAATCCCAACAACACCACAAGCGATTACATCCTTCACAGGACCGGCTGTATGATGAACACCCATGGATGGTTTCGCCGGGCCATGCCCGGGGATTGGTCTGGATTTACGAAACTCTGGCTGGATTTCAAAGCCAAGGAAACGGGCGCTACTATCCGTTTTGACCTGGAAGATGAATTCATCGCCGACCCGGTCACCCGTACGTTTCTGGTACCCGCGGATCAATGGGTCACGCTTGAAATCAATCTGGCGAAAGCCGTCCAGGATCGCGGACTCGATCTGACAAAAATGGCGAACATCATGATTACGGTCACCGAATTGTCAACGGATGTCGATACCCTCAGGGCCCGCGTGGACAATATCCGTCTTGCCCAGCAAAATGCCTCACCCGGCAACGGCCTGTTGCTGTTGACCGACACCAGTTCCATGCTGATTTCATCCCCTTCGATTTCCAATCCTGTAAACCTTGGCCCGGTTGCTTTGACAGAAGGGACATTAAGCGGCACGGTGGGCGTCATCACCATTCCCACGGGAAGCTATCCCTTGCTCACCGCGCGGGAGCGCGCCATCGGCGGATTCGGAACAAGCGGTGTTATTGCCATGATTGGCGCCATTCCTTACCTCTCACGCGATGGCGGAATCACCTGGACATTCCTGAATGGAGGCAGCACCTACCAGCAGCTTACCAGCGACATGCGCGCGCATCGCGCCACGGTCCTAGTGGATGGCACGGATGTTATGGCCGCGTATATCACCAGCGCCTGCGCGGGCGGCGGCGGCAGAAGCATGCAGAAATTCACGAAAGCGGTTTACAATGGCAGCCGATATACGTGTGGGCCGGAAGTTGTTTTTGAAACAGGCGTGCGCCATTGCACGGATCGGCTTTCGATGATTCGAACAAGCGCCGGACGCATCTGGGTGGCGTGGAACCACACGCCGATTTTGTTATGGACGGCAACGGAAGCACATGCGAAATATTCGGATGACGGCGGCGTCACATGGAATACCACGAATCACAACGGGCGGATCGGTACCAGCTCCTCCGGGGGGCCCTATCTTACCGAATGGAATGGTCAGGCGGCCTGTTTCTATGATGATAAATGGTCCTATTTTGACGGACAAGCCTGGTCAACGCCAGCGGTTGTTTCCAGCGGTATAGAAGCCTATTCTGTCGTCACCGTAAACAATAAAATCTATCTTGCTTCATCGGACCCAGCCCGGGTTTTATGCTATGACGGGAGTTCTTGGAATATTGAGTCTCCCCCCGGCGCAGGAACGGGTTTGCTTTCGCATTGCGGTAATTATGTGGTTTGTGTTTGGGGTTCCGGGACGCAAATACTGATGAGTACAAAGGATGTCGATGGCGGCAGCTGGAGCACTCCTCTTGAATTGGCAGTGTAAACTGGCACGCGACAGGGGGTGGCCGTTCCTCAAAAGGCGCCGGAATCTTAGCTGCCAGTGGCGGGGAGC
>JAZDKP010000213.1:0-12396 GCA_043802925.1 Fibrobacterota bacterium
CAATTCCATCTGGAACAGAAGTCAGTCCACAATCATTAGCATAGAGATACGTTAGCCCTGTTAAACGACCTATTGAATTGGGTAGGGCAGATAATTTTTTATTGGTTTGTACTCTAAGATCGGTTAAGTTTGTCTGGCTGGTGCTAAAGTCTGGTAAGCTAGTAAGTGAATCAGCAAAAGCCCAGAGGTATTTTAAATTCGTCATTGCGCTAACGGCGGGCAAACTGGTGATTTTGGTGCTGTAGATGTAATAGTATTCTAGCTTTGTTAGATTACGCATAGTGTCGGGTAGCGCGGTCAATCCGGCATTACCATTGAGACTAAGGGTTTTCATTTCCTTTAAACTTCCAATATCATCAGGAATGGTAGTTAATCCCTTGTTCGGTAGATTTAGCGTCACCACTCGATGGTTGGACCAAGATGTTACAGACTGAACAGTCGTAGACGTCAGTCCATTAGCGTCCAAGATCGCTCTTACGCGCGCATAATCGCATGCGGAATCGGCGCAGTCATCAGCTTCTGAAATCGTCGGGGTCATTGCCAGTAAAGCCAAAAACATTACAGGCAGCCCAATACCACATCCACCCATTTGTGCGCTTGTTTTACTTTTCGCGTGCGGCGTTTCATCCTTTGACGTTAAACCGGCATAGTGATTGTACCCCGGCGCCAACAACTGCATCAGATAAATAACCACAAGCACCCGACATAAAACAACCTGGATCCCGGACTGCCTTGAAAAGACCTTGCCAACCAACATACCCTCTCCTTTTGTTTATTTGTTTATCGATCAGTT
The DNA here is from genome assembly GCA_043802925.1 of Fibrobacterota bacterium. Lineage (GTDB taxonomy): Bacteria > Fibrobacterota > OXYB2-FULL-49-7 > OXYB2-FULL-49-7 > JAEUSG01 > JAZDKP01. The sequence goes on from JAZDKP010000213.1 coordinate 794, forward strand.
CCTCTGCAAACCAATGTTTCTTGTCCGTTGGCGCATTACAAGCGCGACAACAAAAAGAATAATATAATACATGAAAAGAAAATCCATCTAACCAGAGTTACCTCAAAAGAGGTAAGTCTGGTTAGATGGATTGCTGTTTTTTGCGAAATTTCGAGGGTCTGGCAAAATATTTCAAAAAAAATCGTTACAAGACTTCGATCATCCGGTAACGCTCACGTATCCCGAAGCGCCCGGGTCTGTTTTTTCAGCGTCAAAATGAAGGAATTGCCCGTTTCGCCGGACGTGTGAACCAGTGTACCGCCGTGCCGTTCGGCGATGTGACGCGAAAGGTAGAGCCCCAGGCCCGTGCCGCGCACGCCTTTGGTTTCGTCCGTGGCAAGCCGGGTATAGGCGCGGAAGAGGGCCCCGGATTCGGCCGGGGTCAGCGGCCGGCCGTCGTTGTAGACGGTGAGCCGTACCTGCCCGTTGAGGTCTTCCGCGTCCAGAAGGATGCGACCGCCTGGTTTACCGTATTTGACGGCGTTGGCGAGGAGGTTGTTGACCGTCATCTGCAGGAGCGCGGCGTCCGCCTCCAGTACAAGGTTGTCCGGCGCCGTGCACAGGAGCGTCATCCCTTTTTCCCAGGCCTGGGATTCAAAAACCGAAAGCGACAACAGAAGAATGTCTTCGCGCAGGCGCAGGCGCACGGGGGAAAGCGTGAGCTCCCCTTTTTCGATGCGGCTCACGTTGAGAAAATGACGGACCGTGGACTCGAAGTAATCGAGGTTGCGGACCACCGCGTTCAGCGCCTGTTGCTGCGCCTCGTTGACCGGGCCCAGGTGGCCGTCGCGCACGCTGCCGGTATTGAGGACCATGGGGGCGAGAATGCCTTTGAGCTCGTGCGAAACAATGTCCACCAGGTCCAGATAGGTCCTGTTCAGGGCCGTGAGCTGCGCGTTGGCGCGCTTGAGCCGGGCCTCGGCCCGCGACAGCAGGAGCGACAGGAGCACCGCAAGTCCCGAACAGGCCGCAAGAATGCCGGCAAAGGCGAACAACAGGGAACGCTTCCGGTCGGTGTAAGGTTTTTCGAGCGCGCCCACGTAAAGGGCGCCGATGACGTTTCCGCGGATGTCGCGGAGCGGTTCGTAGGCGGTGAGGTACCAGTCCGTGACCACGAAGGCACGATCCGCCCAGGTCCGCCCTTCCTGCAGGACCGTGCGGTTCACGACGTCCGAAATGCGCGTGCCCAGGGCGCGGCCGCCCTGTTCATCCAGCACATTGGTGGCCACGCGGATGCTGCCCTGGAAAAAGGTGACGGTCCCGAGCGGCCGGCCCGCATAGAGCGTGTCCTCAAAAACGAGATCACGGATGCGGTCCGCGAAGCGGTTGCAGCGGTTCAGGAGACGGCCGCCGTAGAGCACGCGCATGGCGCGGCCCGACGCATCGTCCAGCCGAAGCGCGGTCTCGATGGCGAGCGCGCCCGTGAGCCGCGTGCGGGCGTCGCCCGTGGCGCGGGTCGTGGCCCGGATGTCCATCCCTGCGCGCTCCGCGAGATTGCCTCCCAGCCGGTCAAGTTCTGCGCTGTCAATGAGGCGCGTGCCCGCGCATTCGCCCGCGCGGAGCGCTTGCTGCGCGATCGTGCTGATAAGCGCCCCGGAATCGCCGGCCGGCACGGACCGGAGGTAGTCCAGGCCCAGGCGTACGCGCATCCGTTCCACGGATTGCGCGGGGTCCGCCAGCCGCAGGCCGGACGCCATGGCGCGGAGTTCGCTGTTGTAAACATTTCGCGCACTCACCAGGCTGTGCCGGACCTCGCGCTGGGCCCTGCGCACGATGTCGTTCCGAATCACACGCATCCCGAGTAGCCCGAGCAAGAGACCCGTGACGCCGATGAGCAGCAGGTAGGAGAGGAAGAGGCGTTGGTTAAGGATGGCGGCTTTCATGCGTGTAGTAGACGAGTTTTTCGAACTCATGGACCAGGTTGATCCGGGAGACCACGCAGTCCTGCGGCACTTTCAGCTCGAGCGGGGAAAGAGAGAGGACGCTCCGGATGCCGGAGAGGAGGATGTGGTCCATGGCGCGCTGCGCGCCGGGGTCCGTGGCCGCGAGGATGGCGTGGCCGGTCCGGTGTTGTTTGACATAAGCGACCAGCGCGCGGAGGGGCCGCACCGGGATCTTTGCGGCCGCGCTCCCGGCCGGCGGTTTGTCGCCGAACACCGCGGTGATTCGGATTTTATTCGCGGAAAAGAGCGGGTCGCGGGCCAGGGCGAGGCCCAGCGGATTGGAACCCACCACCACCGCGGTATGGGGCCGTTCACTATCAAGAATCCGGTCAAAGGCGGAGAGCAGCGCCTGAATGGGATAACCCGCTTTTTTCCGCCCGGATATTTTCAGGATCGAAAGGTCTTTCCGGACCCGCGCCGCGGTCAGGTGGAGCGAGGACGCGATTTCATCGGAATAAATGAAGTCCGTGTTGTACTGCTGGTAATGCTGAAGGACCTGGCGGTAACGCGTGAGCCGTGCGATGGTGTGGTTGGAGACGGCCATAGGGTTTTCCTTGTCAAAAAAAGTCCGGCGGTTTTTCAGGGGTTCAGCGCGTCGGCCACCGCCTTGAGCAGGCGGTCGGGTTTGACCGGCTTTTCGAGCACGGCCTTGACCGGCAGCCAGTCCGCGTCGGGTGCAAGGCTGAAGGGCAAATCGCGGGCCTTGCGGATGCCCGTGATGCAGAGGACCGGGATTCGCCGCGTTTCGGGGTCCTCGGAAAGCCTTCGGGCCACGTCGAGCCCTTCGCTGTCGTACGTCATCATAATGTCAAGAATACAAAGGTCGGGTTTTTCGGCCTTTGCGAGCCGGCAGCCTGTTGCGCCGTCCGGGGCATGCGACACGGTGTGGCCTTTGGACGCCAGGAGGGCCTGGACGGCCCGGGCAAAATCGGTGTCATCGTCGACAATCAGAATCCGGGCCATGCGTCCTCCTGACAGAGGGGCGTTAATGTGAAAAAGATACCATTATTGACACGGCGGGCACAATGCGAAAACAGGGTCCGGCCCCTACTTGAGGCACTTCGCGGCCCGGGCGCACAGACGGTCCACTTCGGCCTGGGACGCGGCTTCGGCAATGATGCGTACAATGGGCTCCGTGTTGGATTTGCGGAGCTGGACCCAGCTGTTTTTGAAATCGACCCGGAGGCCGTCCTGGGCGTCGATGCGTCCGTCAGCGAAAGTCTTTTTGAAACGGGCAAGCCCCTTCTCCACGTCCAGGCGCGAGATGTCGACCTTGACCTTTTTGATGAAGTATTTGGGCAGGGTCTTGACTATTTCAGAAATAGATTTCCCGGTTTCGAGCATGCACTGGAGGATGAGCTCCATGCCCACGACCGCGTCGCGGCAGGGGTGGATTTCGGGCAGCATGACGCCGCCGTTGCCTTCGCCGCCAAAGATGCCGCCCTGTTTCAGCAGCTCGGAGCTCACATTGATTTCGCCCACGGGCGTGCGCAGCACCCGGCTGCCGTGCTTTTCCGCGATGTCCTCGATCATCCGGGAGGTGGAGAGGTTCACCACCACCAGCCCCTTTTTACGGCGCAGCAGAAAATCGCCCGCGATGGCGAGCGTGTATTCCTCACCGATGGCCACGGCCTTGTCCGACACCACGGCCAGCCGGTCCACGTCCGGGTCCACGGCAAAGCCGACGTCCGCGCCGGTCTCCTTTACGGCCTTGCAGAGCTGGCCCAGGTTTTCGGGGATGGGCTCGGGCGCGTGGGGGAAGAGGCCGTTGGGCTCGCAGTTGATTTCCACCACCTCGCAGCCCAGTTCGCGCAGCAGGTGCGGACAGATGACGCCGCCGGCGCCGTTGACGCAGTCGAGCGCCACGCGAAAGCGCCGCTTTTGCAGGCGGGGGATGTCGAGGTAGGGGAGCGAGAGCAGGCGGTCGAGGTAGACGCGGTTGGCCGAGACCTCGCGTTCGATTTTACGGACGCGGTCCCATTGGACGCGTTCAAAGACCCCTTTTTTGAACATGGGCAGGAAATGATCGAACTTTTCACGTGTGAGAAAGAGCCCGTTGGACCCGATGAACTTCATGGCGTTCCATTCCACGCCATTGTGGCTTGCGGTGAGCGCGATGCCGCCGTCCGCGCAGAGCTCCCGGGCCATCAGCTGGATGGAGGGCGTGGAGCAGATGCCGAGGTCGATGACGCGGCAGCCCGAGGCAAGGAGCCCGGTGGCCACGGCGCAGAACATGATTTCCCCGGTGACCCGCGAATCGCGGCCGATGACCACGGTGCCGTAGTGGCAGTATTGTGCAAATGCGGAGGAAAACCGGATGAGGACCTCGGGGGTCAACGTGTCACCCACAATGCCCCGGACGCCTGAGACGCTGACCATCAGCTTTGAAAGCGGCATAGTTTCAAGTCCTTTTTTTAAGAGGTAAAAATCGTCACGCGGTCACCGCCGTTGCGTTTGGCCTCGTACATGGCAGCGTCCGCGCGGTGTACCAGTTTTTCTTCGTCGTCCTCCTTGTCGGCCGTGGCGATGCCGATGGAAAGGCTTGTGCGGCCGTATTTTTTTTCACGGAAGCGCTTGAGGATGCGCTCGGCCACCACGGTGCCGCTCGCGGCGTCGGCTTCGAGCAGAAGGACCACAAATTCGTCGCCGCCGTAACGGTAGGCGGAGTCGAGGTCTTTGCGGATAGAGAGTTTGACCGCCTGGCCGACAAATTCGATGACCGTGTCACCGGCCTGGTGGCCGGCCGTGTCGTTCAGTTCCTTGAAATGGTCGATGTCGATGAGGAGCAGGGTGAGTGAGGAATAGAGGCTGCGGCGGAGCCGGGTGAACGCCTGCGTCATTTCGGAATGGAAATGGCGGACATTGTAAAGGCCCGAAAGATTGTCGGTAATCGCAAGCGCCTCGAGCAGCGCGTTTTTTTCAATCAGTTCCTTTTCCAGGCGCTTGTTCTCCGTGATGTCCTTGCAGGTGGCCACCATGCCGAGGATCTGGCTTCGTTCGTCGCGCATTTCTGAAATGCTCATGCTGACCATGATTTCGGTGCCGTTTTTGGCTTTCATCCGGATCTCATGGTTCTGCACGCGGTCGCTCTTGAGCACGGCGTCGAAGATGAGGGCCGCGTCCGCGGGATTGAGCAGAAGGTCCGTGAACGGACGTCCCACGATTTCGTGCTGAAGGAAGCCCAGGATGGACTCCGCGCCGGTATTGAACTTGAGGACATAGCCGTCGATGTCGAGGGTGAAGATGATGTCCGCCGCGTCCTTGAGCACGCGGTTGAAATAGGCGGCGAGGCGTGTCTTGCGTTTGGTCAGTATCTGTTGGCGTTCCAGCTGGCCTTTCATGTTTTCAAGCCGGTGGTGGAACGTTCGCGCATCGGTGAAATAAAATGTCATCAGCGTGAAGGCCCCGAGCAGGGGAAGGACAATGAAGAGGGTGTTCCAGAGCGAGAAGGACCCCCGGAAACATAGATAGGTCATGACCGCGGCGCCGATGATAAAAAAAGCGATACTGAAAAAATAGAGGACGGGCTTGGAAATACGGAGTTTTTCCGAGGGAATCTTCACGATAAAAAGATAGTCAAAGCCCGGAGGAGGGGGCAAGGGAGGAAACACCCCCCCCCCTCCTCCCTTTGGAAGGTTAGAAGTAGGAAGGGAGCAGTACTTATGAAGCCTCCTACTGTTTGCTTCCTAAGATTGTCAAATCCTGTTGTCGCCCAAAGAAAGCAAAGCATCGATTCTTATAATAAAGAAAATCAGCTGTTTGTGGACTTGAAAAAGATGCCGGGTCGTGCCGCGGAACAGGCGGATGTCGTCCGGCAGAAATATTTTTCATGAAAAAGGACGATTGCATATGATTTATTCCATCCAGCGCGTCCTCCATGAAAACCATCCGCAAAAAGCTGTCGTGCCAAGCTAACGGTATGGTTTTGAATTGGAATCGCTTGGAACCTATGGGAATCATGTTCATTCTTTTCAACTGAATTAACATGTTTCGGATAATTCAATCAATTCATAAAAATTAAATCACTACAATAATAAAAAGTTTTTTTAAATTTCTATTGACAAACCAAAGAAATCACGCTATACTTACTACCATGTTACCCCTTTACCTAATTGCCTGTTTTACTGCTTGTTTTCGCGGATCTAACTTCACCGGAGTATAAAAATGCAAAAAATAACCGTTTCTTCATTATTATTGTTAGTGGGTCTGGCCTGGACAACATCCCTTTCACCATTACAGATAACCGGTCCGGACTCAAACCGCATCCGTTTAATCATAGTCGGCGATGGATTTACGATGAACCATCAAGAGGCCTATGAACGCTGGACAGATACTTTGATAAACGCCATTTTCTCAAGCCAACCGTTCAAAACATACAAGAACCTTTTCAATATATATCGTCTTAATACGATTTCGCCTGATTCCGGTATCTCGGATGATTTTGAACAATACTATGTTGAAAACACCTTCAATACAACCTCTACCGCCATCGGCACCCTGGCCACGGATACCGGTATATTGGGAGACTCCCTCAGAATGTTCTTTCCGAATTGGAATTTTCAATTGAAAAAAAGTTTTGTGGTATTAATCGCGAATTCCAGTGCGCCCATGGTTGACGGATATAAATTGGCCGATAACGCAACCGCCATTTGTTTCAGGTCCTCCCTGCAAAAGACAGGACCCCATAAATTCGGCCAACTTTTCGGCAATCTTGATGAACTTTGCACGGGTTTTAGCGCGCTGGATTTTGAAATCCTCGTTTCGCGGTACCATCAAAAATCCAAGATGTATGATGCCATTTATCCGGTTCGTCAAAGTGTGGCCCTTGGCGCGCATTCCAATACTTTTTCCGTTAAAATGGCCGACACTCTGAATATAAAGTACAACGTAAAATGGTATGTTGATGGCCGGGAAATTGCGGGTGCAAGCGGGTTCTCATATCAATTGAAACCCGAAGCGAAACACGCGCAAACCCCGCGTCAAATCAAATGCCGTTTCCGCGATGTTTCGAATTTTAAATATCCGGTTTCCCTCATTGATTCCGCGGTCTTTAACGCCCTTGCCCTGCCCGATTCAATAATGACCGATAGCATCGTTTGGACGCTCCAGACCACGACGGGAACGGAAAATTCCGAAAAAGCCCAGGCAATAACCCAGCCCTTCCTTGGACTTCAGCGCTCTGCAAATGGGTTCGACATGACCGTTACCTCAGCCGCGCCGTTTCAACTGGCGGTTTATGATGTCCGCGGCCGGTTGATTCGCGTGCTCGGTCAAGGGAACCTCGGCTTTGCTGAAAAATATTCTTTTCAGCCCCAGTCCGCCGGCATTTACATTGCCCGGCTTTATACCAACGGGCAATACCTGAGTAAAAAGGCGGTGATGGCCGATTAGAGTCTGTAGATAGGCGACCATAGGCTTTCCCCTGCAACCTCCCGCCCCTCTTTCCCCGGCGCGGCGCAATCTATTATCTTTACATTATCATTCATCCCGTTTTACGGAACAAAGGAGTCTTCCCGTGGATCTCGACTATGATCTGAGACAGACCCATCATTGCGGCGCGCTGAAAGTCGACGATGCGGGAAAAAACGTTGTGCTGAAGGGCTGGGTGGATCGCCGCCGCGACCTGGGGAACCTTATTTTTGTCGACATCCGCGACCGTTTCGGAAAAACGCAGATGGTGTTCGATTCCTCGCAGAACGCGGAGATGCACAAAAAAGCTGAAACGCTCCGCCATGAGTTCGTCATTGCGGTGCAGGGGCTGGTGCAGAAACGCCAGTCGCCCAACCCCAAGTTGCCCACAGGTGAAATTGAAGTCCAGGCCGGCGATCTTCGCATTTTGAACGAAGCCGAAACACCGCCCATTTCCATCAACGAAGACGGCGGTGAAAGCGAGGATGTGCGCCTCCGGTACCGTTTTCTCGATTTGCGCCGTCCTTTCATGCAGCGCAACATTCTCCTTCGACACAAGGTGCTCCAGGAAAGCCGCCGTCTCCTGTCGAATTTCGGCTTTGTCGAGATCGACACGCCCATCCTCATGAAAAGCACGCCCGAGGGCGCGCGCGACTTCCTTGTGCCCTCGCGCATGAACCGCGGTAAATTCTACGCCCTGCCGCAGTCGCCCCAGACCTACAAGCAGATTCTCATGGTTGCGGGTTTTGGCCGCTATTTCCAAATCGCCAAATGTTTCCGCGACGAGGACCTCCGCGCGGATCGCCAGCCTGAGTTCACGCAAATCGACTGCGAGCTCTCCTTTATCGCGCCCCGCGACATCTACGATGTGTTCGGCCGTTTTATCCGCGAGCTCTTTCGCGGCGTCCTTGACATTGATGTGGGCGAAATTCCGCGCATGACCTGGCAGGAGGCCATGGACGGTTATGGCTGTGACAAGCCCGACCTCCGCGTCGACATGCGCATCCACGATTTTTCCGAGGTCTTCAGCGCGAGCCGGTTCAAGGTGTTCAGCAACGCCATTGCGGGCCATGGCGCAGTCAAGGGGCTCCTCGCCAAGGGGTGCGGCGATTTTTCACGCAAGGCCACGGATGAGCTCACCGGGTTTGTCGGCAAGTACGGGGCCCGGGGGCTGGTCAGCCTCAAGGTCGGGGACGGCGCGTTCGAAGGCGCGGCCGCCAAGTTCATCACGCCTGAGGAGAGCGCACTGGTGCGCGCCATGCTCAACGCCCATCCCGGGGACATGATATTCATGGTCGCCGCGGATCGCAAGACGTGCGGGCTTTCGCTCGGCCAGCTCCGGCTCGAAATCGCCCGCCGCAAGGAATGGCTCAAGCCGGACGAATTCAAGTTTCTCTGGGTCACCGACTTCCCCATGTTCGAATACAGCGAACAGGACAAGCGCTGGTCCTCCACGCACCATCCTTTTACCGCGCCGCTCGATGAGGACGTGAGCCTGCTCCATGGGCCGGAATATTATCTCTCCCGCGCCAAGGCGTATGACATGGTGCTGAACGGCAACGAAATCGGCGGAGGGAGCATCCGAATCCACCACGGGGGCCTGCAGTCGCGCATCTTTGAGCTGCTCGGAATCAACAAGAAAGAAGCGCAAATGAAGTTCGGCTTCCTGCTCGAGGCCTTCAAATACGGCGCGCCTCCGCACGGCGGCATCGCATTCGGCCTCGACCGGTTGGTCATGCTCATGCTGGGGCTCGATTCCATCCGCGACGTCATCCCGTTCCCGAAAACGACCACGGGCTCGTCACTCATGGACGACTGTCCCTCCACGGTGGACGAGGAGCAGCTCAAGGAACTGGGCATTTCCTTACGGACGTAATTTTATTTGACTCGATTCGCTGGAATTCCTATACTATAAAAAATAGGGAGAAAGCGATGAAGGGAGCTGTTTCGATAAAAAGGATCCCTATGAAAAAAAGCGCGGTGACATTTTTGCTTTGCGCGGTCCTTGCCCTGTTCTTCACGGTTCGCTGCACGTCCAAGCCCAGCCAGCAGGAACTTTCCAAGCTCTCCGAAGCGCGGGCCTCGGCCGAGGCCGCGGAAAAAAAGCTTGCCGAACTCCGCGCCGAACGCGCTCAGCTCGAAGCCACGCTGGAGGCCAAAAAAGAGGAACTCCGCAAGGCGCAGGAGGAACGCGACGCCCTTAAAGCCAAGCTCGGAAACTGATCGCCATCTCCCTTTTACGGAGCGGAAGCCATAAAAACGCAACGGATCGCTTGTCAATCCCGCCATGGCGAATAAGGCGCCCGGTCCCGGAGCCCTCAAGTCCGGCCGGATCCTGTTTGAGCCTGCGCGGCCGCTGCTTCAGCACCTGTTCAGCATTGCAGGCTTTCGGGCGATTGTTTTTCTGCTCCTGGTCACGGCCATCAATCTGCTCTTTCCCCGGGAAAAAAGTTTTGAGACCTTTGACATGCCCCGGGAGGGCGACATTGCCAAGAAAACGATTGTCGCGCCCTTTACGTTTGATATCCTGAAGACCGCGGAGGAACTGAAAAAGGAGCGCGCCGAGGCGGAAGCCGCGGTTTTGCCTTTCATCGAGTATAATTATGATGTGACGGAAAAGATATTCGCCAAATTCCGGCGCTTTTTCCGGCAAACGGCCCTGCTCAAAAGTCCGGCCGCGCCCGATTCCCTGAAAAAAGCGGTCTGGGCGGACCTGAAGCGTGACCTTTCGGCCGGCGCGGTGGACGCGTTCCTCCGCACGTCCGTGGAACCCACGGAGATTCTCCGGCTGGTGGATAACATCCTGAACGACGGAATCTGTGGGACGTTGATTGTCAAGGATGCGCGGGAGATCGAGGCCTTTACCCGGCGCTTTAACACGGATGTCCTGAACCCGCTGGTGACCCCTGCCGGCTTTGCCACCCGGGTGCGCGATGGAAAGGAGCAGACCGTGCCGGTCACGGACCTGCGGGTAAAGGAGGAAGTCCTTGAGTCCCAGCGCGCCCGGATCAAGCACAGGGTCAACAAGGAGCTGTGGTCCGCCTTTTACGAGTTGCTTTACGCCTACACCGCGCCCAACCTGTTCTACGATGAGGCTGAAACGCAAAAAAGGCGCGCAGCCGCGTTCCGGGACGTGCTCCCGACCCGGGGCAAGGTCATCAAGGACCTCGAAATCGTGGGCAAGAACAAGCTGGTCACCCCGGAAATCCACCGGAACATCTATTCGCTCAAGGCGGCCCAGGAACGGCGGATGCAGGAGCAGGGTGTGTCGGCCGCGCTTCCCATCCTCGGCCGGGTGCTCATCAACACGCTCCTGGTACTCCTCCTGTTCCTGTACCTCCACCATGCCCGCTGCAAATTGTCCAGCCGCCTGCCGGGGATCCTGTCGCTCTCCCTGGCGCTGCTCCTGCAGTTCGGGATTGCGTCCGCGGCGCTCCGGCTCATCAACACCGTCCTGGTTCCCCTTGAATGGGGTGAGGGGCTGGAGCTTCTCTACCTCCTGCCCATGGTCTTTGGGCCCCTGCTCATGGCGGTGCTCTACGACCTCGAGCTGGCCATGGTCTTTACCCTTGTGTCGGCGCTGCTTTTGGGCGTGCTCCTTGGCTTTGATTTCAAAATCACCCTCGTCCATTTTCTGGCCGGCCTTTCCGCCGCGTGGGGCGTGCGCAACATCCGCTACCGGGCGCACTTTTTCCTGTCCCTGCTCATTTACACCTCGGCCTATTCCGTTCTCATCCTGCTGATGGGCCTGTTGAAATACGGCCCGTTCACCGTTGGCGCCACGCTCACGAATATCGGGTTTGCGGCTGCGGGCGGTGCGGTGTCGCTCATGCTCGCCATTCCCCTGGTCTGGATTTTTGAGCGGCTCTTCGGCATCACCACCAATCTCACGCTCATCGAATTGTCGGACATGAACTCCCCGGCCCTCAAGCAGCTTTCCCTGGAGGCGCCCGGGACCTATCATCACAGCGTGCTCGTGGGCAACCTGGCCGAGTCCGCGGCCGGCGCCATCGGCGCCAACCCGCTCAAGACGCGCGTCCTGGCCTATTACCATGACATCGGAAAAATTTCCAAGGCGGAGTATTTTATTGAAAACCAGATGGGGCTGCGCGACAACCTGTACGAGAAAATATCGCCCCGTATGAGCGCGCTCATCATCGCATCGCACGTCAAGCAGGGCGTGGAGATTGCGCGGAAATACAACCTGCCGCC
>JAZDKP010000214.1:0-23231 GCA_043802925.1 Fibrobacterota bacterium
CTCGACAAAAAAATCGAGGTCATCGTGGAACTGGTGGAATGGGATCCCAAGACCAATTACGAGCGCCTGGGGCTTACGGAGAACACCACCGACCTGCTCGGCATCAAGATCGATAAAATCTCCATCCCCATCTTCCCCGGCAAAAACATCACCGTCATATCCGAAGTCATTGCCATGAACATGCTGCTCAAATACAACGGGGTCAACACCGCCCAGGAGTTCAACCAGCGGCTCATCACGACCCTGCAGAACAAACGCTCCACCCGGTCGAAGGAATGAGGAGAAAACCATGAAGGCCAAGCATACCGATTTCATTGTGGGGTTTGTGATCACCCTCTCGATCGCCATCCTCATTTTCGGTATCATCTACCTGAAGGAATACAACATCGGACGGGAGCAGAAGACCCTGACCGCGCTCTTTGACGATGTGGGCACGCTCTCCGAGGGCGATCCCGTCAAAATCAACGGCGTCAAAATGGGCAAGGTCGTGACGCGCACGCTCCAGGGCAACCAGGTGCTGGTGACCATGGAAATGGACGCCTCCGCCTTCATTCCCGAAGACTCCCGGATCACCATCCAGAACGTCGGTCTCATGGGCGAGCGCATGATTGGCATCCGGCTGGGCAAATCCAAGGTCCCGCTCGACTTCTCCCGGCCCATGCAGGGCGCCTTTGACAGCGGCATCGCCGAGGCCATGGGAATGCTGGGGGACGTGTTCAAGGACGCCAAGGAGCTCGTGGTCCTGGTGCGGAAGCTCCTGGACGAGACCGTGGCCAACGAGGAGTTCCTCCGCACCTTTAAAAACGTGACCGAACGGCTCGACCGCCTCACCGTGACCGTGGACCGCATGGTCACGGGCAACGCGGCCTCGCTCAACACCATCGTGAGCGACGTCAAGTCCACCACCTCCGACCTCAAGGGATTCATGGACCAGAACAAAGGCAAGCTCAACGGCATGGTCGACAACCTCTCCGAGACTTCGGTCAAGGCCAACGACCTCGTGGGCAAGGCCGACAGCCTCGTGGCCAAAATCGACCGCCTGCTCGGGAAAATCAGCAGCAACGAGAGCGCGGTCGGCCAGCTCCTGAACGACAAGGAACTCTACGGCACCATCAAAAGCACCATCACCGAAGCCGATTCCCTGCTCAAGTCCATCAACAAGACGGGAAAACTGAAAGTGAAAATCGGATTCTAACCCAGGGAGAAAGATTAACGCCGCCATGACTGAACGCGAAATCATCATCCGGAACAAGTACGGCCTCCATGCGCGCCCCTCGGCCGCCTTTGTGCAGGCCGCCAGCCAGTTCAAGTCCGATATCTACCTCGTGAATGAGGACCGGCTCGCCAACGGCAAGAGCATCATCAGCCTCATGGTCCTGGCCGCCGAATGCGGCGCCCGGGTCACGCTGCGCATTGACGGCGACGACGAAGCGGAGGCCATGGAAGCGCTCGTCAAGCTCATCAACAACAAATTCAACATCAAGGAAGAAGATCTCTAAGGCGATGGAAACGCTCTCGGGCATCGCCGCCTCCGGCGGCATCGCGATCGGCCGCGTGCAGGTCGTGAGCCAGGAAGAGCACATCATCCGGGAAATCACGCTCGCGACCCCGGCCGACATCCGGCGCGAGCTCTCGCAGTTTCGCACCGCGCTTACGCGCACCCGGGCCGAACTCACCCGCGTCCACCGCTCACTCTCGCGCCATCTCGGCACGGACGAGGCGCGCATCCTCGAAAGCCACCTGCGGCTGCTCTCGGACGTGACCATCGTGGGCCGGACCCAGGAGGCCATCCGCCGGGAAAAGAAGAACGCGGCCTACCTGTTCAAGCGCACCGTGGAGGAGGCCGTCACGGCCCTGCAGGGCATCAAGGACAAGTACCTCCGCGACCGTGTCTATGAAATCAAGGACGTGTACCACCGCGTGCTCAACCACCTGCTCGAGGACTTCGCCGAGGGCGCCGACTCCATCGCCCTGGACGACAAAATCGTCCTCGTGGCGCACTCCCTGCCGCCCTACGAGTTCATCCACTTCGAGCGCGGCAACATCCTCGGCGTGGTCACCGAAATCGGCGGGTTCACCTCGCACTTTTCCATCATCGCCCGCGCGCTGGACATCCCGGCCGTGGTGGGCTGCGAAGAGGCGCTCCGCCACGCGGCCACGGGCCGGCGCATCATTGTGGACGGCACCAAGGGACTGGTCATCCTCAACCCCGACCGCGAAACCCTCGACCGGTACCAAAAGACCCGCGAGCGCCATCGCGAACAAGAACGCGAGCTCCTGGCGCTGCGCGACCTGCCCGCGGTCACCATCGACGGCAAACCCGTGGACCTCTCGGCCAACATCGAACTGCCCTCCGAAATCAACGGCGTCCTGAACCACGGCTGCCGGAACATCGGCCTCTGCCGCACCGAATTCATCTTCATGCTCAAACAGAAGCCGCCCACCGAGGACGAGCAGACCGCCATCTACGCCGACTACCTCCAGAAAATGAAGCCGGGCTATGTCATCATCCGCACCCTCGACATCGGCAACGACAAGCGGACCGGCTTCATGGCGTCCGACGACTCCGAGGCCAACCCGGCCATGGGTTTTCGCGCCATCCGCATGTGCCTCGAGGAAAAGGAGCTCTTCCGGACGCAGCTCCGCGCCATCCTGCGCGCCTCGATCCACGGCCACCTCAAGCTCATGTTTCCCATGATCACCTCCCTCGAGGAGCTGCGCCGCGTCCTGCACTTTTACCGCTCCGTGCGGACCGAACTCGCCGTGGAACGGGTCCCGGTCAGCCCGCACATCGAAATAGGCATCATGATCGAGGTCCCGGCCGCGGCGCTCACGGCCGGAGTCCTGGCCCGGGAGGTCGACTTCTTTTCCATCGGCACCAACGACCTTTCGCAGTTCGTGCTGGCCGCGGATCGCGGCAACAAACGGCTGGCGCGCCTCTTTGACCCCTTGCACCCGGCCATTCTGCGGTTGCTGCAGGAGACGGTGGACGCGGCGCACAAAAACAACATCTGGGTCGGCGTCTGCGGTGAAATGGCCGGCGACCCGCTCTCCGCGCTCCTGCTGCTCGGCATGGGCGTGGATGAGCTCTCCATGAACGCGGCCTCGGTGCTCGAAATCAAGCGGATCGTCCGCGCCATCACCTACGACGACATGCACGACATCGTGGCCCGCGCCCTCCAGCTTGAAACCTCACGCCAGATTAGATTATTTTTACAGCGTGAATTCAAGCGCAAGTTCAGCCTGAAGCACAAAATTAATTTCCTTTTCTAAACGACGTTTACATGGAAGCAAAACCGGTCCGCATTGGCGTGGTGGGCTATGGCACGGTCGGCGGCGGCACGGTTCGCCTGCTCCTTTCGGAGCGGGACCGGATCCGGGCCGCGACGGGCGTGGACCTGCAACTCGTCCGGGTCGCGGACACGCTCAAGGACCCGCACCCCGATATCGCGCTGCCCCCCGGCGCCCTCGTGCACGATTTCCGCGCCGTGATTGACGACCCCGCCGTCGACATCGTGATCGAACTGGTGGGCGGCACGGGCGTGGCGTATCAAGTCATCGCCGGCGCGCTCAAAAACAAAAAACACGTGGTCACGGCCAACAAGGCCCTGCTTGCGGAAAAGGGGGCCGAGCTTTTCCCCCTGGCGCGCGAAAACGGATGCGTGCTCGCCTTTGAGGCCGCGGTGTGCGGCGCCATTCCGGTCATCCGCGCCATCAAGGAAGGGCTGTCGGGAAGCCGCATCCTCTCGCTCCACGGTATTTTAAACGGCACAGCCAATTTCATCCTCACCAAAATGCGCTTTGAGAAAAAGGATTTCGCCACGGCGCTCAAGCAGGCCCAGGCCCTCGGGTTCGCAGAGGCCGACCCCACCTTTGACGTGGAGGGCATCGATTCCGCGCACAAACTGGCCCTGCTCGCATCGCTGTGCTTTGGCCGCCATTACGACTGGCGTGGCTTCCAGGTGTGCGGCATCACCCGCATCACGGACCTCGACATCCAGTACGCCGCTGAAATGGGCTGCGTCATCAAACTGCTGGCCCTGGCGCGCCTGACGGAAAACGGGCTGCCCTTCATTTCCGTGGCGCCCGCGCTGATACCGGTCGACTCCATCCTGGCCGAGGTCAACCACGAGTTCAACGGCATCCTCATTGAGACCGAGGCCGCAGGACCCATGCTTTTCACAGGGCGGGGCGCGGGCGCGCTTCCCACGGGCAGCGCGGTATTAAGCGACCTCGTGCATCTGGCCGCCTATGGTTCGCTCGAACGCGACGCCTTTCGCATGTACCCCGAAGGCCCGGACGGCCCCATGGTCGCGGCCGACGATTTTGTCGCTGAACATTACATCCGGCTCTCGGCCGCGGACCGGCCCGGTGTCATGGCAAAGATTTCGGGCGCACTCGGCGAACACGGGGTCTCCATCGCCATGCTCCTGCAGAAGCAGGCCGCGGAAGACGGCAGCGCGGTCATTGTCATCAAAACGCACCGGATACGGACGCGCAACCTCGACGACGCGCTGAAAGTCGTTGACGCACTCGACATCGTGACCGGGCCGTCGCTAAAGATCCGCATTTTAAACCAACTGACGTAAAAAACCTTAAAATCCAAGGAGCCTTCCCTTGAGAATCATCGCCCAGAAATACGGCGGGTCCTCGGTCGCCACCTCCGATAAAATCAGGAAAATCGCGGAAAAAATAAAAAAACGCGTGGACGAGGGATACAAGCTGGTGGTGGTCGTTTCGGCCATGGGCAAGACCACCGACAACCTCATCAAGCTGTCCGAGGAGATCACGGTCAAACCCTCGGCGCGCGAAATGGACATGCTGCTCGCCACGGGCGAGCAGGTCACCATCGCGCTTCTCTCCATGGCCCTGCATGAGCTCGCCATACCCGCCATCTCGCTCACGGGCCAGCAGGCCGGCATCGTCACCGACTCCGTGCACCGCAAGGCCAAAATCGTCTCCATCGACACCGAACGCATGCGCAGGGAATTTGAAACGCACCACGTGGTCGTGGTGGCCGGGTTCCAGGGCATCAACGAGGAAAACCAAATCGCCACCCTCGGGCGCGGAGGCTCCGACCTGTCAGCCGTGGCGCTCGCGGCCGCGCTTAAAACCGAATGCTGCGAAATTTACACGGATGTCGACGGCGTGTTCACCACCGACCCGCGCGTGGTGCCCAATGCCCGGCAAATTCCCGTCATCTCGTTCGACGAAATGCTCGAACTGGCCAGCAGCGGCGCGGGCGTCATGCAGGCGCGCTCCATCGAATGCGGCAAAAAGTACAACCAGCCCATCTGGGTCCGCAGCACGTTCAGCGACAATCCGGGAACGCTCATTAAGGAGGAAGACGAAACCATGGAAAAAGTCATCATCCGCGGCATCGCCCTCGATAAGAAGGAAGCCAAGGTCACCCTCAAGTCCGTGCCCGACCGCCCGGGCATCGCGGCCGAAATCTTCAGCAAAATCTGCGAGCGCAACATCAATGTCGACATGATTGTCCAGAATTCCTCGTCCAACGGAACCACTGATGTTTCGTTTACCGCGCCCAAGGAGGACCTGCCCGTCATGATGGAGGCCGCGCGGGAGATTTCCCGCGAAATCGGCTCCGGCGACGTGGACATCAACCCCAGCATCGCCAAGGTGTCCGTGGTCGGCATCGGCATGCGCAGCCACGCGGGCGTGGCCGCCAAAATGTTCCGGGTCCTCGCTCAAAATAACGTGAACATCGACATGATCAGCACGTCCGAGATAAAAATCTCGGTCGTGGTGCCCGACAAGGACGCTGAAAAAGCCGTGCGCGCGCTGCACGACGCGTTCGAGCTGGAAAAATGACACACCTCACCCCCCTTTCCCCCCTCTCCGCGAGGACGCGGAGAGGGGGGCGCTTACTATGACACCACGTGAACGATTGGATGCTATGTTGGATGGACGGCCTGTCGACCGCCCTCCGTTTTTTCCGGCCCTCTACGACTACAAGGCCGCGCTCGCGGGCGTGCCCCCACACCTGTTCGGCCAGGACGAAGCCTCACTCCTCCGCGCCCTCCGTCTCGAGGCCGCCGAACTCCACGCCGAAATCCTCACCTGCACCTACGACATCTACAACATCGAGGCCGAGGCGCTCGGCGCCAGCCTCCTGCGCGTCTCCGGACTCGCCACGCCCGAACTCGATGAACCCCTTCTCCACGACCTCGACCAGATCCACGACCTACCCGTACTGACCGTGCCCGCAGGCCGCATGGGCATTTTCATCGGCGCGGCGCGCGCACTCGCGGCCGAAACAGGCGAAAGCATCCCTGTGCGCGGCGGACTTTCGGGCCCCTTTTCCCTGGCGTCAAAAATCTACCCGGACGAACAGCTCCTCGTGGACACGCTCCTGGATCCGGAAAAGGTGGGCCGGCTTCTTGCCTGGTGCAACAACCTCGTTCAAATGTATGCGTCCGCTTTTCTCGACGCGGGGGCACACGGCATCGCGGTCTTCGATTCCTTCATTGTCCCGCCCATGCTCTCCCCTGCCGCGTACGAGGAAATCGTGCTGCCCCACCACCAGCGCCTCTTCGCCTTCCTGAAGGCACAGGGGGCCGTTCACCGGGCGCTCATCGCGGGCGGTAATACCGTTCCCCTTTTGCCCGCACTCCTCAAGAGCGGCGCCAACCAGCTCCTTCTCGACGACACCGTGCCGCCCGAACAGGCCTCGGACATCCTGGCGCAGTACCCGGGCATGCTCTTCCGTTATAACCTCCGCCCCACACTCCTTTGCAACGGGTCGGTCGATGACGTTAAAAAGGAAACGGAAAAGGTCCTGACGCTTATGCAGGGCCGGAAAAACTTTATCCTGGGCACCGGTATTCTGCCCGCCCAGAACCCGCGCGCCAACATCCTGGCCGTGCGCGAAGCACTCCTCGCGTTTTACGCGTAAGGATTCCGAATAATTATATTTTACAAGGATCCGGAAATACCCATGGAAATAACACTCGAGTTTATGGCGCAAAATGAACAACCCCGCAGCAAACTACGGGGTATCGAAAGGCAAAAAGGCTTTCTCTGTCATTCCCGCGAAAGCGGGAATCCACCACTCGACGGCAGCGGTCTCCCATGAATCCTGACTTGACCGCGGAACAGCGGAAACGCTATACCCGCCAGATTTTGCTCGATGACATCGGCGAAAAGGGCCAGGAAAAAATCCTGGACGCAAGGGTGCTTGTCATCGGCCTGGGCGGATTGGGTTCGCCGGTGTCGCTCTATTTGGCGGCCGCCGGTGTCGGCACGCTGGGCATCGCGGACGGCGACAAGGTGGATATCACCAATTTGCAGCGGCAAATCATCCATTTCAACCAGGACCTGAATGTCCAGAAGGTGGCTTCGGCGAAGGTCAAGCTGCAGGCCATCAACCCGGCGCTGCGCGTGAAGGAATACCCGGTCTTTCTGGACCGCGCAACCCTCACGCAGCTGGCCGGTGAATTTGACGTCGTGGTTGACGCCACCGACCATTTAGACGCCAAGCTCTTCATCAACGAATCCTGCGTGAAGGCCGGAAAGCCCCTCATCCACGGCGGCATCTACCAGTACAGCGGGGAACTGATGACCATTCTTCCGGGCCAGACCGCCTGTTACGCCTGCGCCTACCGCAACCTCCGGCCCGACGCCCTGCCGTCACCGGCGCCCGTTGCCGGGCCGCTCGGGCCCGTGGCCGGCGCCGTGGGTTCGCTTCAGGCCGTGGAATGCCTGAAAATCATTGCCGGCGTTGGGGAATTGGTGACAGACCAAATGCTCCTGATCGACACCCGCAGCATGGAATTCCGAAAAATGAAAGTCAGCAGGAAGCGCGATTGCCCGGTGTGCGGATAGCTATGTTTTTTTGAATGTACTCTTTCCAAAGATTATCAGCGGCAAACACCTCGGCGGGCTTGCCGTTGCATGTAATCCGGCCATCCTCCAAACGGTAAACGGTGTCTGAAAGCTTGGTGATTTCCATTGGATCATGGCTCACCATGAGGGTGGGGATGCTGAAACGGTCATGTATATTCGCAATGTCCTTCTGCAGCTTGAGCCGCATCTCCCAATCCAACGCGGACAAGGGTTCGTCCAGGAGCAGGACATCGGGTTTTTCCATGAGGGTGCGCGCAAGGGCCACACGCTGTTTCTGCCCGCCGGAAAGTTTGCCGGGATATTGATCGCCCAGGGCGCGGATGCCGACCATGTCAAGAATCGCGTCCACGGCCCCATCTTTCCCGCCATTTGTTTGTGCAAATGCAACGTTTTCGCGCACGGACATATTGGGGAACAACGCGTAATCCTGGAAGAGAAAGCCGGTGCGCCGCAAACGGGTCGGAATGTCGATTTTAGCAGCGCTGTCAAACCAAACCGTGGTCCCGAATTTTACATAACCTTCGTCCGGAACCGTAAGTCCCGCAATCATCCTGAGGATTGTCGTCTTTCCGGCTCCAGAAGGGCCATAGAAGCAGGCGAATTCCGATGGCCCCACCTCCGCTTCCACCGCAAGCGACATTTCACCCTGAACGGAACGGAGCCGCTTCTTCAGTGAAAATGAAAGTGCCGCACTCACTGAATCCCCCGATAAAAACGGCGATTAACAAAGAAGAGCAAAAGCAAGAAGGCAAACGATACCGTGAAGAGTATGCCTGCGTAGAGATGCGCGGCGGAATAATTCATCGCTTCGACCTCGTCGTATATGGCCATCGACGCCACACGGGTCACTCCCGGGATTTTACCGCCAATCATCAGTACGACGCCGAACTCACCCATGGTATGCGCAAACGTAAGCGCCAGCCCGGTGAATAGTGCGGGTTTTATATTGGGCAGCAGAACGTGGAACAGGGTTTGTCGTTCTGTTTTTCCAAGCACCTGCGACGCTTCGGCAAGCGAAGGAGGAAGGCCTTCAAAACCAGCGAGCACGGAATTGACCATGAACGGCAAGCTGAAGATAACCGAACCAATGGCAATTCCTGTGAAAGAAAAAACCAGCCGCAAATGAAGGTATTTGAGAAAGAGGTGCCCGAGAAACGAAGCGGGGCTCAACCCAAGCAGCAGGTAAAATCCAAGGACCGTGGGCGGCAATACCAACGGCATGGTCACCAATACCTGGACCGGCAAGCGAAACCAGGAACGGGAACGCGACAGCCAGTATGCGAGGGGAACCCCCACGGCAAAAAGAATGACCGTCGTGACCGTGGCAAGCTTCAATGACAAAAGAAGCGGCGTGAGATCGTAAGTCATGGCGATTATTTTGCCGGCAGGACAAATCCGTATTTCAGGCATATTGCCCGGGCTTTTTCTCCAAGAATGAAGTCATAAAATTGTTTTGCCGCTTCCGGATTGTGATCCTGTCCATACTTCAGAATCACGGCCCCCTGCGCAATCTTAGGATAACTTTCTGTCGGCAATTCGATCCATTGTCCCTTTCCGGCCATCTGAGGAGAGACGACAATGGCTTTTGAATTAAACCCAATTTCCACGCTTCCGGACGATATGAATTGAGCGGCCTGTGAAATATTATCTCCGAATACGAATTTTGGGCTTACGCTATCATAAAGCCCGGCCTGCTTTAAAGCAGCAACAGCCGCTTGTCCATAAGGCGCATGCCTTGGGTCCGGCAAGGCGATTTTTTTCACAGCCGTATCAAGCAAGGAGCGCAGCCCGTTATTCAAATCAACACCCCGGACCGTCCAAAGGACAAGAATCCCGTAAAGATAGATTGTGGGTTTGGTAACAGCAAGGCCCTTTATGTATAAAGTCTCCGGATAGGCCATGTTTGCCGCCAGGAATATGTCAAAAGGCGCTCCAGCCATTATCTGGGTCGTCAGTTTCCCGGTTGATCCAAAGACGGTCTTGACGGTGATACCAGACGCATCCTGAAATACCCGGGCGGCTTCCGAAAGCGCGTATTGCAGGTCCGCCGCTGCGGCCACGGTAATCGTGGATGGGGATTTATCTCCCGCCGGAGTCGGTTTTTCCAAGGCATAAAGCGGTGATAGGAATAAGACCGCAACCGCCATCGTACAAATAAACATACAACGCATAAAAACCTCCTTTTGCGTGAGTCGTTAACGGTATATACTCTCATATATAACGATAAATAATTACGGGAATCGCCGTCAATGTCTTGCTTCACAACAGTTGGGTTTATTCGAGGGCGATAAGGATTTGGGATGGCGGGATAATGCAATAAAGACGGCGGTTCTTTTTGATTTGAAGATCCGTAATACTGCTTAACGAAACCACTGTGGTAAGAATGCGATTTTCGACCAATTGAAGTTTGACCTCCGCGTTGACGCGGCCTTTCCGTACTTCCGTAACAGTGCCGGGCAGACAATTGGTCACGCTGGTCCGAGGAGGGGCATCCCCATAGGCCAGTATCGGTGCGGTCGCTTTAAACAAGGCAATAGCAGGCATGCCCACCTTGAGGCCCAGCGCGTTCACCCCTTCCCGCATGAGAAGGGCGATCAGGCGCATGTTTTCACCGATACGCAGGGTGACTTCCGTATTGACAAGCCCCACGGCCAGGTGTTCCACGGTCCCCAAAAACTGGTTTCGCGCGCTGATCTTGAAAGAGAGCCTATCCAGGGTACGCGCGGTATTGCCGAGTCCTTCAACGGCATGACCGCCTTTGGCAATCATGCGCCGGTATTCCGCTTCCAACGTGCGGTAAGAACGGAGAATTTCCTGTCCGTAACTCGTCAGCAGGCTTCCGCCCCCGGCACGGCCCCCCGTTGCCTTGGAAACCAGCGGTTTTTCGGCAAGGTTATTCAGGGAATCAATGGTGTCCCACGCGGCCTTGTAACTGAGCCCGACTGATTTGGCGGCGCCGGAGAGGCTGCCGGTTTCCTCTATTTTGGAAAGAAGCTGGATGCGGTCCTTGATGAGGATTTCGCGTTCCCGGAACAAAAGCCACAACGCGGGCTCATGCTTGGGTGCGGAAGCGGTGGGCAGTTTTGATTTCTCCATTGTAGGAAATATAGTTTTTGGAAGTTCACGAATAAAAGGACAAGTCCCGCCTTCAGCTTTCGGGCACTTTATCGTTGCCATCGTTATATATCTTTATATATAATGATATACAGCTATGGAATAGCGAAGATAGCGCTATAAACACAATCACAAAAAGGAGAGCAAAATGAATTTCCGTTCCCGTTGCACGCTTGCATGTGCCAACATGTTTCTGCTGGGAGGTTCCCTGCTTGTCGCGGAAACCGGCCCGGTTCCTCCCTCCGACAGCGCGCTCGCACCCCCTTCCCCGGTATTTTCGCTTGGAGCCGTCGTGGTCACCGGTAAGGCTAAAAAGGACATGAACAACACTGTCAGCGCCGACGATATCGCCAAATACGATAAATCCGATGTGGCCAAGGCCCTGAACCTGCTTCCCGGCGTCACCCTTTCCCAAATGGGCGCCCGCAACGAAGGCGGCGTTTATGTCCGGGGATTCGACAGCCGCCAGGTGGCGCTTTTCATGGACGGCATTCCCGTTTATGTCCCGTATGACGGCAATATCGATCTAACCCGTTTTTCCTCTTCCGGCGTCTCTCAGATAAGTGTAGAGAAAGGCGCATCCTCACTGCTCTATGGCCCGAATGGAATGGGAGGGGTCATCAATATAACGAGCCTCAAACCGGTAAGCCCCCTCGACCTCTCGGCAACCCTCGGATATGTCAGCGAGGGAAGGCGTGCTTCCCTCAATGCCGGAACGAAACAGGGCGATTTTTACGGCATGGGTTCCGTCGCTTACCTCTACCGCGATAATTACAAACTATCGAGCCATTTTGTCCCGACGAAATACGAGAATGGCGGCGATTATGACAATTCATACAGCGAAGACCGGACCATCAACCTTCTCGCAGGGTATACCCCCCAGGGAGTGGGAGATTTCAATGTCATATTCAGCGATCAGCATGGCCGCAAAGGAACCCCTGTTTACGCGGGAGCAAACCCCGCCGGCAGCTATCGTTATTGGAAATGGCCCTACTACGACAAACGCAGTCTGTATACCATATCGCGTATCGAACTCGGCAAAGCCGGATATTTGAAGATTCCGCTCTATTATGACCAGCTTCAGAATTCCTTGTATTCGTACAACGACACCTCCTATACCACGATGAAAAGACCCTATTGTTTTCAAAGCGCATACGCTGACCATTCTTTCGGCGGTTCCATGGAATATGGAACCGGCCTGATACCGCGCGATACATTAAAGGCCGCCATTCACTACAAAAACGACTATCACAGGGAATGGAATACGACCAACGACACGGCAAGAGCAACGGACGTGCAGAAATTTGTCGTAAAGCCCGATATCCATTTCAGGGATTATACGCTCTCTTATGCACTGGAAAACCTTTACATGGTGACTCCGAAAATCTCATTGGTTCCGGGAATCGCCTATAATCTGCGCAAACCCCTGACCGCCGAAAATTTGACGGGGAACCCGGGTACGTATGCAGTTACGGATTTCCCGATGTTCACTGAACATGCCTGGGATATCCAAATGGCCGCATTTTACCGGCCATCACGAGCGCACACGTTCAATGCCTCTTTGGCGCAACGGACGCGGTTCCCGTCGATTAAAGACAGGTATTCTTATCGTCTCGGTTCCGCGATTCCGAATCCTGATCTGAAACCTGAAAGGGCGACCCATGTGGAAGTCGGTTATGCGGGAACGCCGCTTGCAAGACTGAAAATCCAGGCAAGCCTTTCCGGTTCTTATCTGGAGGATATCATTCAGTCGGTTACCGTCGGGCCTGGCACCACCTACCAGCTCCAAAATACGGGCAAGGCGCGGTTTTCGGGTCCGGATTTCGGCGACTCAACAAAGAAATTTGCGTTACCCGCGCCCGAGCTTGGTATCACCTACACGGTTCTAGAGGACATGCCCTTTGCACAATTCCTTTCCGTTTCAGCGAATTACAGTTATCTGAAAAGGCGAAACCTGACAAATCCAAGCCTGTTCTTTACCGACGTACCGGACAATAAGATTTTACTCGGCCTGGAATACAACCCCATCACAAGGGTGGGTCTGGTCTGGAGTACGGAATTGAATTCCGAACGCTTAAGCAGTAGCGATGGCAAATGGCGTGCGAAAGGTTTTAGCGTTTCCAACGTCAAGGCGAAATGTTCATATTCCCGTTTTGCCGTGGAACTGGGCGTCAACAATCTTTTTGACAAAGATTACTGCCTGCAGGAAGGTTATCCCGCGGAGGGAAGGAACATTTTCGCGAATGTGAGCGCGAACTTCAGGAAGTAAAGTAAATAGTGGCGGCTAAGTTTTATAAAATTGCCATCTCCGTGAAAGGGGTGCGGCAGTATAGGATATTTTGTTCTAAACTTTGCGTTTATAAATTCATTAAGTATATTCTATAATGACTCATACAACGAGGAGTTTAAATGAACCTTACCTTGGAATATTTGGCACAAATAAAACAGGCTGCCGGAAAATCCTCTGAAACGATCCTCACCGACGAAACGGCGACGCTTGGCTCCGTGCTTTTGGATGCGGCAAATCGGCTGGGTTCCGCTTTTTCTTCGCTGGTGTTTAATGAATCCCGACACTTCCGCTCCTCTTTGCTTATCATGATAAACGATGAACAGGTTGAGGCGGATCTGCGGAGAGCGCTCAAGCCGAATGATCGCGTTACCCTGCTTTCTCCCATGTCCGGTGGATAAAAAAGGATACCTGGCCATGCGAAATCTCTCCCCGCTCACCCCGCTTGAAAAGGCGCGCTACGATTGGCAGCTTTCCGTATCTGGATTCGGCGAAAAAGGCCAGGAAAAACTCAAGGCTTCCACCGTTCTGATTTCCCGGGTCGGCGGATTGGGAGGCCTGGTGGCTTATGAACTCGCGGCAGCCGGCATCGGCAGGCTCATTTTGGCCCACGGCGGCAATCTCAAGGTGGATGATTTGAACCGGCAGCTTTTAATGACGTCCGATTGGATTGGCAAGCCTCGGGTGGAATGCGCGGCCCGGCGGCTTAAAGAGCTGAATCCAGAAATCGACATTGTGGCGGTTCCTCAGAATATTTCCGAGGGCAATGCCCATGATTTGGTGTCCCAGGCAGACCTTATCGTGGATTGCGCCCCTTTGTTTGAAGAACGTTTCGCCATGAACCATGAAGCCGTAAAACAGAATAAACCCATGATCGATTGCGCGATGTTCAATCTGGAAGCGCAAATTACCACTATTTTACCGGGCCGAACACCTTGTTTGCGCTGCCTTTTCCCTGAAAATCCGCCTGCCTGGAAACGGCGATTCCCGGTTTTTGGTGCCGTATCCGGTACTGTCGGATGTATCGGCGCCATGGAATCAATCAAAGTGCTCACAGGCTTCGGAGCGCCTCTTTTTAATCAGCTGCTTTGTTTCGATCTTGAAACCATGCTCATCCGCACTATGAAAATAAAGCGCAATCCGGCATGTCCCGAATGCGGAAACCCAAGAGAGCGGCCTCTACCCCAACCTGAAATCCACGGCTCAAACGCCTGCGGCAAGGCTTAAGCGATTCCCGGAACATACCGAATGGAATAAATCACACCCTTACGGGTGATCAATCAGAGCAGCAACGAAGCGGCCAATATCCCGATACCGGCGACAACGAGCGCCGGTATCCGTAGAAAAAGCAATCCGAAAAGGCATGCGCCGATCACCCCGTGTTTGAGGCCGAAAGAATCACCCAACGCCAATCGGACTCCTGTGCCTGCGATAAATCCGATGAAGGAAACAAAAACGGCCTCCAATGCGTTCTGGATCCTTCGGACATGGGCTATTTTAGCATAAACCCCGGAAAGTCCGCACACTAAAAGAAATGACGGGAGAAACACATAAACCGTTGACGCAATGGCGCCTTTCCATCCCTGCGCAAGATAGCCCACGAAGGTGGCGGTGATGACAATCGGGCCCGGTGTCGCCTGTCCCAGAATCAGGCCGGCGACGAAATCGTACGATGGTATGATTGCGAGCCGTTCGACCACTTCGTGGTACATGAGAGGGACCGATGCGAATCCCCCGCCGAATGCCATTAGATCCACATGGGTCATCGTAAGACAAAGCGAAAAAAGAGGCGGATAAAACAATCTTAGCATTAATAGACCGAGACTTCCTGCGAGAAAAACAGCCGAAAGACCCCATAAACGGGAACGGGACGAAGCGAAAGGAGAAGTAAATGCAACAGGAGGGTTTTCCATTTGCCCGTGCAGCAGCAGCATGCCGGCGGCCGCTGACAAAAGGATGGCGAAAACCACGTGAACGTGGTATAGAAACAGAACAAATCCTAGAGCAAAGAATAGGGTATTTTTCCAATTCTTGGTCCGATTCCTGCCCAAAACGACGACCGCATGGAAAATGATCGCAATGACTGCGATGCGCATGCCCGTAAAAACGGACATGGGAAAGCCGATACGGCCGTAAAGAAAGGCGAAAAGACACATCAGCAAAAAAGCAGGCAGGCCAAAACCAATAAACGCCGCCCCAGCACCCTTCAGGCCCCTTGTCGTGAGGCCGACATAGGCGGCCACCTGCATGGCAATGGCGCCGGGAATGGCCTGGCAGAATGCCGTTGCATGCCGGAAATCCTCCTCGCGCATCCATTTCTTGTTTTCCACTGCAAGGCCGCGAATGTTCTGGACCATGGCCGGCCCGCCGAAAGATCGGCAACCCAGGAAAAAAAAACTGATAAAGATATCCGGCAATGAAGGCGTTTTTTTCATGTCAGACAGGGCCGTTGTCAGGGTGAATCAACTTGATTAAAATAGTTTTCAGTGAGGCGTTCCGATATTGATTTTCTGCAACGCGCCTTCCGGAGCATACAGGATGCTTCCTCCGCCCAGACTGAAATAACGCAGGGTCTTCGCGATATCCAAGATGCGGCAGGTGCCGAGCCAGTGAAGCCCCAGCTTGAAAAGCGCAGGCGTCAGGGGGACCGTGGGCCCCATGATGACGCGCACGGTTGCGTTGGGAGTCCTGCGTATGACCTCGCCGAAGGTCCCATTGACCAGCGTCAGCCCGGTCATGAACACCAGTTCCGCCCGGGAAAGCACGGCGTGGGCATCATTCCAATGAATGTCGCCCGGCCTGGGCTGGAGTTCCACAATGGATACCGGCCGCCCTTCGTCACGCCATGCCGCGGCATCGTGGAAATGGCCGATGAAACACGAAGGTTGTGTCCTGGTCTGCTCGGAAAACGGGGCGAACGCCGAACTTTCACTGACATTGGAGACGGACGGGATGACGCACTTGAGGCAGGCCATTCCAACGGCAATGCGGAGCACGTCGGCAGCGGCGAGATATTTTTCCGCCGTCTCAGCGGCATTTTGACCTATCAGTCCTCCCAGCCAGGTGTCCCGGGAATCCTCCGTCAATCCGAGAGTCGCTGTAAAACAGGTCGACATTTCGTAGCGACCTGCTTTGACCACCACCCAGTGACGGAAAAGATGGATATCTTCTATCAAAACAGAACGATCCGTAATGGCGGTAACCAGAGTTTCACGGACAAACGCTTCCATATCATTTACCTGGCGTCCGCTTTGGACAACTTGAACATGTGCGCGCCGTGTTTGAAGATGGAGCGGTCGCCCCCTTCAGCCACATGGCGCCAGACTTTATCGGCATCAGTCACCGTGGTGCCGGCCAGGGACGAAATACCCCTGCTGAACCAGAAGGGCGCCAGCGGAACACTGGGGCCGACCATGACAATGCGGGCATGACGGCCCAATTCAATCAGTCTGGGCAGCGTCTTGTTTATAATGGTGACGCCCGTGATAAACAGGTAGTCCTGGTCCTCTAGGATGTATTCACAGGCCGGATCCGGGAAATCCCCCTCCATCGGCTGCCTTTCCAGAATCGAAAGGCGGCAAACCGGTTCCAGTTCATTCAGATCGGGAAAATGGCCCACGACCGTGACTCTTTTTTCCGCCAGTTCAGGCTTCATGTAAAGAAAGACACTTTGGTTTGGCTGCGTCTCGGGCCCAATCTTCCAATGTTTTTCGAGGGTGGAGGGCGCATTCATATAGGCATTGATGGCCGCAAGGCCCAGGGCCGCCTCGTGCGGATGCCACGACTTGACAAGCGCGGCGAGTTCTTTCAGCCGGCGGCCCCTGAACCCGCCCGCCCCGGGAATCGAACGGGGTCCACCAGGCTGCGTCATGGAAATGCCCACGCCCGCGGACCGCACCAGGGTCCAGTGAAGCCCGATGAGCGCGTCGTCCACAATCAGGTCATCGGGGATCAGGGAAATCATTTGATCGTATAATCCCCACCTTGGCGAAGAAGTTTCCGCAGCCGGCCGGACAGCGTGGGAGGAATGACAGCAATCGGGGTTTTTCATTTATCCGCCTCCTCATGCCATGGAAACCGGAAATGTTCCGGATTCCCTTTGTTGATAAGGCAGACGATTTGGGCGATGATTCCCAAGGCGATTTGCTCGGGCAGGTTGCTCGCTATTTTCAGGCCGACGGGCGAATAGACCCTTTCATCGACGCGCCCGCCCCGGGAACGGATGTTGTTGACGATGATACTTATTTTGTTCTGGCTGCCGATCATGCCGATATAGGGAACCGCCTTGTTTTTCAGGAGCTGTTCCAGGCAGATTTCGTCATGCGCATGGCCGTGGGTCAGAATGACGCAATAGCTGGCGGAGGAGAGCCGGATGGATTCCGACAGGGTTTCAAAGGGTTTGCAGACGCGCTCAACAGCCGAAGGAAAGCGTTCGACGGAAGCGAATTCCGGCCGATTGTCAAGAACGCGATGAGGCATGTTCAGGACCTCGCAGAGTCTGCCGAGCCTTTCACCGATATGACCTCCCCCGAAGATGACAACTTCCTCCTGCGGAAGCACGGGTTCGATGAATACCGTGACTTTCCCTCCGCACAGGCCCTGGACTGTCTTTTCAGGCGTGACCTGCCATTGATCGCCTGCCAGGGAAAAGTCGAGGGTCTTGCATTTGTTCTCCCTGATGGCGCCAAGGGCTTCGTGGCGGCTGATATGCTCGACCGGCCCCCCGCCAACGGTGCCCGCAATCTCATCCGAAGCATTGACCACCATTTTTGCCCCCATCCCCCGCGGAGTGGAGCCTTCGGCGCGGATGATGGTGACAATGGCGCAGGGAACGCCCCTGTTTTTCCAATCAGACAATGCCCTGAACCACATGCAAACCTCCTCTTGAACTTGAAAGGTCAACGCGGCAGGGCGTTTTGAAGCACCTGTTTCAGTTCCGCGTCCGTCAATCGTTTATGATAAAAAAGAGAATAAAACCTTTGAATTTCGTCGCGGATGTTGATTCTGTAATAATCCGGATATAGCAAATTGGCGAGCCACTTGATACCGATGACCCTGTTTACGCAAGGGGGCCGGTCAATCCAGTTAAAGGGAAGCGTGGGTATCTGGTATATGCGGCCCCTGCGGACGGCCGGAATGTTTTGCCAATCCGGGTCTTTCATTATCCGCTGGTAAATACCATCTCCTCCCGCATACCCCATGTCCAGGCAGACCAGTATAAGTTCGGGCTTCCAGAAGAGAATCTGTTCGAAGGTGACCGTGGCCCGGCCGTAAAGCTGGGCCATAGGTATGTCGGCCACATTGACGCTGCCCACGAAGTCAAGCACTTCGGCGTGCATGGAGCCCGATGGATCGGTCTCAAGCCCTTTCAAGCCTTCGGCATAATAAGTCCGAATCCGTTTTCCCATGGGAATTTTGGAAACCGCGGCTGTCACTTCATCCAGCGTCCGACGGCAATAGACGGCCAGAGAGTCGGCCCGGGCCGCAATACCTATAATAGAACCGAGAAAGCGGTAGGCCGTATCCATCTTCAGCAACCGGGCGTCCGCAATGACGACCGGGATGCCGATTTGCTGCTGAATTCTGTCGGCAAAGGCCGCATCGCTCTGGTCCATGTATCCGATGGATAGAATGATGTCGGGATGCGCCTTTAAAATAACTTCGGGATTGCCGGTCGTGTTTTTCCCGTACCAGCCTCCCAGCACGGGTTTCTTGTTGTAAACGTCATTCAAATAGGCCCGTTCCTCCTTGCATAAGTTCCAACTGGTTCCAGCGGCCATGTCCGGGGCGAGGGTATAAAGAATGATGTCGCCCATGGGCGAGGTGGGATAGACGGTCCTGATGGTATCGGGAAGATGAACCTTGCGGCCAGCCATGTCGACGATGTCGCGCGCTTCGGACATTCCATGGGTCAGCAGGAATGCCGCGAAGAACACGGGAAAAAGACGCGTCATGCTCGTCAAGAAAGCCTCCTTTACAGGACCGGGGCGCATAAACAGCGGCCGGAGGGTCGCGGGATGACATCAATATCGAAGTCGTACATTTTTTTCATGAGTGAAGAATCGATCACCTCGCGCGGGGCACCCTCAGAGACGATTTTTCCCTGGTGCAGGGCAAGAACCCGTGTCGCGCAGATAAAGGCGTGATCGGGTAAATGGGTGGTCATGATGACGCCGATGCCCGATGCCGCCAGCCTGCTGATAAGCTGAAGGGTCCGGATCTGATTGCCGAAGTCGAGGTGCGAGGTGGGTTCGTCCATGAGCAGAAAGCGGGGCGCCTGCGCGAGCGCCCGCGCGATCAGGACCAGCTGCCTTTCGCCTCCGCTGAGTTCGTCGTAAGGACGGTTCTGAAGGTGGCGGATGCCCAGGTTGCCGAGGATACGGAGGCTTTCCTCCCCATCCTTTCGGGAGGGTACGGAATAAGCGTCGATATAGGGGGTGCGGCCCATAATAACCATGTCAAGCACGGTATACGGAAAGGAAGGGATATGGGTTTGGGGTACATAAGCCATGAGGCATGCCAACTCCTTGCGCGTATGTTCATGGTGGGGCTTGCCGTTGAGCAGGAGTTCGCCCCGCATCGGGATAAGGCCCAGGAGGGCTTTGAACAGCGTTGTTTTTCCGGAACCATTCGCGCCCAACAGACAGACGACCTCTCCGGCGCTGATTTTAATATTGATGCCGGACACTACGGTTTTGTTTCCATATCCGGCTGATAAATTTCGGGTGGAAAGGTTCATACCCACCCCCTTTTCCCTCGGAAGAGCAGGAAGACGAAGAAAGGGGCGCCGACAATGGCGGTCAGGATGCCAATGGGTATTTCAACCGGGAAGAGCACGCGGGAAAGCGTGTCGACCGTGAGCATGAACAGGGCGCCCAGGAGCAGAGAGGCCGGGTAGAGGTAAGTAAAGTTAGGGCCCACGAGCATTCGCGCCAGGTGCGGGACCACTAAACCAACCCAGCCTATGATGCCGCTAATGGAAACCACTGAAGCGGTCATGAGCGTGGCCGCGGCGATGATGACGGCGCGGATTTTGCCAACGGGAATGCCCATGCTCTTCGCTTCCTCCTCGCCGGCTGACAGCACATTGACCTGCCAGCGCAAAAGGAAAAGCGGGAGCGTGCCTGCCAGAATACAGATTGCGGTTATTTTAATTTCAGACATACTCACCGTGGCAAGGCTCCCCATGAGCCAGTAGGTGATGGCCGGGAGTTTATCATTGGGATCCGCCACGTATTTGACCAGTGAAAGAAAGGCCGTAAACAACGTACTGGTGACGATACCGCAGAGTATCAGCGTCATGGTGCGATCGCCCATTTTTCGTACGGTCTGGGCCATGAGCACAGTGGCCGCGACGGCGCAAAGGCCGCAAACAAAGGCCCAGACCTGAATCAGTACTATCATCATAGAGAAAAAGATGGCCAAAGCGGCGCCGAATGCCGCGCCCGAAGTGACGCCCAGGAGAGCAGGATCGACCATGGGGTTCCGGAAGATGCATTGATAGCTCGCTCCGGCGCCGGAGAGGGCCATGCCCACCAGTATGGCCGCAGCAATACGCGGCAGGCGCAGATGGAAAATGACAAACCCGGAAGGATCGTTCCGTCCCGCGTCACCCACCGGGGCGTGGTGCCATATCAGTGAACAAATCTTTGTAATGGAAATCGAATAGCGGCCTGCGCCCAAGGCAAAGAGCGCCATGGCGCAAAGGCTCGCAGCCAGAACGAAGATAACCGCTCTCCCCCGGTCCATGTGGAAAAAGCCATGACGAAAGGGAGAAGTGATAGGCATGGTTATACCAAAGCGTGTTCAGCGGGAGACCCGCCGGCTGTAATAGCTTTCGGAAAGGCAGGAAAGGCATTGGGGCCCGGCGTCAGTCTCCTTGTCTTTCCCGTCAAAAACCTTTTCACCACACACAACGCAAGTGACGATTCGTTGAGGTTTGCCCGGCATTTCTTGAGGGTTAAGACGGGTTTTGACCTCTTCCCAGGCCACCATCTGTTCCTCCGGCAAATGCAGGGTCGCTCGGACGGCCGCCTCATTGTCGGGATCGACTCTCCCTTCAAATGCAGCCCGGACACGGTAGGCTTTTTGAGTCGCTGTATTTAAGAAAGTGGCCGCCATCTTACCATAATCCTTAAACTTAAAACTTCGACGGCCAAGACGGGTCCCGGTCACGGTCTGAATGGCATCGGCAATACAACGGTCATTTTCCACGATCACAATCAGTTCTTTTGAGGTGGAAGGATCGGCAAGCGCCAACCCTTTAACCGCAATCTTTACGCCTAAAACCTGACCCATGCATAAATGGCCATGAAAAGCAATGCATGTTTCGAGTAGTTCGTCGAGGTCTTGATGTTTCATAAAATATTCCTTTGAGGGGCGGTTAATTTTTTACCAAATACAACTCGCGGGAGTTTCACAATCCCCATCCATGGGAAAGATAATATATTCGTTATATACATTTCACCATATCGACATACTTTATACCTTCAGGAGTGAATAAAGCATGTCAACGGTATCGACATGCTGAATGGTCGTTGCATTACGTATGGGTGGGGGGCTTTTTCCTTGATTCCGCCTATCAACAGGGCCTATCTTTTATGACCATGAAACTCACCGTTCTCATTGACAACCATACGCTGATCGATCACTATTTCCAGGGTGAGCCCGGCCTCTCCTATCACCTTCAAGAGGGTCACCATTCGATTCTTTTTGATACCGGCTACTCGGACGCTTTTATCCGGAACGCTTCCAAACTCGGGATTGACCTGCTTCAGCTAGATACCATTGTCTTGTCTCACGGCCATTCCGATCATACCTGGGGGCTCCTCCCCCTTCTTGCTCTATACAATGAAGCGGTCAAGGAAAAACGGCCACATACGCGGCCTCGACTCATTGCCCATCCGGATGTCTTCTGCCCTAAAATATCAGACCCGGGCGTGGAATATGGGGTCCTTGTAGAAAAGGATAAAATCGAACGCTGTTTTAACCTTCAGCTCAGCCAACAACCAGTTTCCATTACGGATAAGCTTTTTTTTCTGGGTGAAATCGACCGGCGCCTGCCATTCGAAGGGAAAAAGACCATGGGCCGGGTCTATTCCAATGGACAATGGACACCGGATTCCATGGTGGATGATTCAGCCATCGCCTTTAGGGGGGCCCAAGGGGTGACGGTTATAACAGGCTGCTCTCATTCCGGAATTTGTAACATAACGGAACAGGCAAAACGGGTCTGCAAACAGGAAACCATTGCCAATATCATCGGCGGCCTTCATCTGCTGAAGCCGGATTCCGTCCAATTGGAAGGCACGCTTGCCTATCTCAAGACCCTCAAATTACCCCGGCTTCACGCCTGCCATTGCACGGACCTCGCCTCCAAAGTGGCGCTTTCAGCTATTGTTCCGGTTGAAGAGATGGGAGTGGGCGCAAGATTTGAGTTTGAATAATCCTGCGATTGATGCCTGCATAAGCGGTGACCGCGCCAGAACAGTTCAGCGTCTTGTTGACTATTGGTTACCCGGTGGCAGCGTAAACGAAAATGTCGTCCCCTTCCCGACTTCCGACGTCACCCATAGGTTCCCCTTATGCCGCTCCACTATCTTTTTGCATACGGCCAAGCCGATCCCGGTCCCAGGATATTCATCCCGGGTGTGCAACCGTTGAAAAATCTGGAAAATACGGCCAAAATGATCCTGGGCAATGCCGATTCCGTTGTCTTTTATGGAAAAGACCCATTGGTTGGTTTCCTTTTTTGCGGACACATGAATCTCCGGCCCCCTGTCTTTACAAAATTTCAACGCATTTCCGATCAAATTCTGGAATAATTGAATCAGTTGGCCTTCATCGGCGTTTACCGTTGGCAAAGGTTCATGGGTGATTCTTGCTTTCTTTTCAGCAATGGCAATTTCCAGGTTCTTCAGGGCCATATTTAAAACCCTCTCACATTCGGTGGAAGCAAAAGGCT
>JAZDKP010000215.1:0-18613 GCA_043802925.1 Fibrobacterota bacterium
CTCAAATACGCCTTCAAGTTC
Source organism: Fibrobacterota bacterium (assembly GCA_043802925.1). GTDB lineage: Bacteria > Fibrobacterota > OXYB2-FULL-49-7 > OXYB2-FULL-49-7 > JAEUSG01 > JAZDKP01. The sequence goes on from JAZDKP010000215.1 coordinate 22, forward strand.
CGCGATGCCTCGGACCAGTTCCGCAAGGTCCTCGACCTCAATAAAGAATACACGGCCGAAGCTGACCGCGAATGGAAAATCATGCAGGACATCGAGCGCGCCGCACCCGGCAGCAAAGTGGGCATGAAAATCGCACTGATCGAAAAAATTTCCCGCGCCGACGTGGCCGCCCTGTTCATCAGCGAACTCGATGCGGTACGCCTGGTTGAGAAAAAACGGCCCAAAAACTATGACACGGGTTTCAAGGCCCCGTCCGACTCCCGCACCCTGGCCGGCGATTCCCTCGTCAAGGCTGACCGTCTCTCCGACATTCAGGGCCATTGGGCGCGCAATTTCATCACTGACGTGGTGGACCTGCAAATCCGCGGGCTCGAACCGTACGCCAACCACACCTTCTGCCCCGACACCCTCATCACCCGCGGCGAATACGCGCTCATGCTCGAAGACATGCTCATCGCCATCCTGCGTGAACCCACGCTGGCCACCAAGCACGTGGGCGCCGAGACCTCCCGCTTTCCGGATGTCAACCCCGGCGCCCCTTACTACAACGCCATCTGCAACATGGCCGACAAGGGCGTCCTCTCCGCCAACCTCAAGAGCGAATTCGAGCCCCTGCGCACCGTCTCGGGCACCGAGGCCCTGCTTGCCATCCGCCAGCTTAAGGAGCTTAACAAATGAAACCCCTCCCCCTTTTCCTAACGGCGCTTCTCCTGGCCTTCCCCTGCTTTGCGCAGGCCCCGCAGCCGGATGTCAAAGTCGTCGAAGGCACCGGCCTGTCGACCACCGAGCAGGACGCGCTCACACAGGCCAAACGCGACGCCGTGGAAAAAGGCATCGGCGTCATGCTGATCTCACAAACTGAAGTCAAGAATTTCATGGTCGAAAAAGACGTGGTCATCACCAAAACCATGGGGGCCGTGAAAAAGTACGATGTACTGAGCAATGCCAAGACCCCGGACGGACTCTTTGAGGTTAAAATCAGGGCCGAGGTCTCGCTGGCCAGCATCAAGGCCGACCTCGCGGCCCTCAAAATACTGCTTGAGTCCATGGACAAACCGCGCGTTATGGTGCTCATCCAGGAATCGCGTAAAAACGAGATCCGGCCCAACTACACGGCGGCCACCACGGCCGTCATTGATTTCCTCACCCAGAAGGAATTCAACCTCATCGACCCCGCGCAAGTGGCGGCCATGATGGGCAAAGACGATGACGACATCGCGCGGGCGGCCAAAGGCGACCCCGTGGCCGCGGCCAAACTCGGCCGCGACAACGGCGCGGAAGTCATTCTCGTGGGCAACGCCACGGCCAGCCTCGGTGCCGACAACCCCATGCTCGCCAACATGAAGTCCGGCCAGGCCGACATTGACATCAAGGTCATCAATTGCCAGAACGGCAAAATCATTGCGGCCAAGACCGCGCACGGCGCCATGGCCCACATTGCCGAAGAGACGGCCATGAACAATGCACTCGTCAAAGCGGCCAACAAGCTCATGGACCGCGAGCTGTTCGAAAAAATCGTGGCCAACTGGCAGGACATGGCCAACAACGGCCAGGAACTGAAGGTCACGGTCGCGGGTGTCGACGGCTTTGCCAAGCTCAAAGACGTCAAAACTTTTATCAGCACGGTCTCGCCCAGTGTGGTCAAAGTGACCCAGCGCGCCTGGACGCAGGGCACGGGTACGCTCGAACTCGACGTGCTTTTCAAGGGCAGCAGCGAGTCCTTTGCCGAGTATCTGGATGGGAAAAAGACAACCGGTGGCGTGACATTGTCGGTTGCGGATTACACGTCGGGCAAGGTCAAATTGACGGCGAAGTAGTCTAATATCCAGCAACTTACTGTGGCTCCACTGTCATTCCGTGCTTGACACGGAATCCACCTTCACGTGGTGGATTCCCGCTTTCGCGGGAATGACATGTTCCAGCACTTGTTTCAGCTTCGCGTACGTCCGCCCGAGTTCCTCTGAAATAACCTTCACTTGGCCGAACACGGACATGAAATTGGTGTCCCCGTTCCAGCGCGGCACGATATGCGCGTGACAATGGGTGTCTATCCCCGCACCCGCGGAGCGGCCCAGATTCATGCCGATGTTGTAGCCATGCGGGTGAAAGGCGGTTTCCAATGCTTTCCGGCAAAGCAGCACCGTGTCCCAGATCTCCCGGTGTTCCTCCACGGATAGCCCGGTGATATCGGCCTCGTGACGGTTGGGCACCACCAGCAAATGACCGTTGTTGTAAGGGAAACGGTTCATGATAATGAACACGCTTTGACCGCGCAGGAGGATGAGGTTGTCGCGGTCCTTGTCACTTTGAAAACGGTTGCAGAAGATGCACCCCTCCTCTTTGGGAGCGTCAAAGGCATCAATATATTCCGCCCGCCAGGGTGCCCAGAGGTTTTCCAAGGTTCCGCTCCTTTGTTTTTCAGGTTCCGCGTGATTTTTAGAAATATAACAATTTTTCCACTTCGTATTATTATATTTCTGGAATGGACGGCTCCCTCCCGCCCCTTCCCGAAGAACCAAACCGGCCTCTGGCACTCATTACAGGTGCATCAAGCGGCATCGGCCTTGAACTCGCCCGACACATGGCTAAAAAGGGCTGGGATCTCGTTCTCGCCGCACGCAGCCGCGAAGCTCTGGCCGCCCTCTCGGCCATCCTCCGCCGCGAATACAACGCGGGTGTCAAAGTCGTGCTCGTGGACCTGTCACAGCCCGGCGCCGCGGATGCCCTGTTCACGGACATCCAATCCTCCGGTATAGAACTCGACGCGCTGGTGAACAACGCAGGCTTCGGCCTTTTTGGAAACTTTGCCGAGACCGACGGGGAACGCGAAGAACGCATGATTGCGCTCAACGTGGCCGCCCTCACACGCCTGACCAAGCTTGTGTTGCCGGGTATGGTCGCGCGCGGCCGCGGCCGTATCCTGAACGTGGCATCCATGGCCGCATTCATGCCCGGGCCTGGTATGGCCGTTTATTTCGCCACCAAAGCCTATGTCCTCTCCTTCTCCGAAGCCCTCTCGCGTGAAATCAAGGGCACGGGCGTGACAGTCACAGCCCTCTGCCCGGGCACAGTGGCCACCCGTTTCGAAAAGAATGCCGGGCTGGAATCCGCCGGCCTCTTCAAACGCTTCCGCCCTATGGAACCCGACACGGTCGCTGAATTCGGTTACCGGGCCATGCTGAAGGGGGAACGGGTGGCGGTACCGGGAAGGCTGAACCGGGTGATGGCCGTGTGCTTGCGCATGCTGCCGAAGCGGTTACTGCTGACCGTGGTAGACCGGTTTCTGTTGTCTCAGACCCCGCTTAAGACGCCGGAATAGAGCAAAAGTCCGATAACCAACGCCAGCGCGATGCGGTACCAGGCGAACACTTTAAAATCGTGCTTCCGGATGTAGTTCATCAGGAACGCAATCACCCCCAGAGCCACAACAAAAGAAACCGCGAAACCCACGGCCAGCGCAAGCCATTCACTGCCGGACAGCGTTGCGCCGTGCTTGAGCAGCGAATAACCCGAAGCCGCCACCATGGTCGGAATGGACAGGAAGAAGGAAAATTCCACAGCCACGGGCCGCGAAGCCCCAAGCAGCATGGCGCCGATGATGGTGGCCGCAGCGCGCGAGGTGCCGGGCACCATGGCCAGGCACTGGATGAAACCGATGGCAATCGCGGTGCGGTAGCCCAGGTCCGAAACCGACTGGATGGTTCCAACGTTTCGGCGCCGTTCGGCCGCCATCAGCAGCAGACCGCCTACAAACAATGCCAGGGCGACCGTGACCGGATTGAACAACTTCGCCTCGACGGTGCTGCCGAACGCCGCACCGATGACAAGCGCGGGCAGGACGCCCACCACCGCCTTTTTCCAGTTTCCAAAAATTTCATGTTTTTCCGCAATGTTTTTAGACGCGACAAAAGGATAGAGCCGGTTCCGGAAATAGACGAGGACTGAAAGAATGGCGCCCAGTTGGATGACCACGTCAAACATGTCCGCAAAGGGGCCGGTGAAATTAATGAATCGGTTGACAATAATAAGGTGGCCGGTGCTGCTGATAGGCAGAAACTCAGTGATGCCCTCCACCACGCCGAGAACCGCGGCTTTTATCAGAAGTTCCATGCAACCCTGCACATAAAAAAACCGGGTCCCTTAAAAAGGAACCCGGCCTCACGGAAGCGCTTCATGCGTGTGTTGTTATGCCGCGATGATGGAGACTTTTTTACGCTTTTTATCGAACCGTTCAAAGCGAACCACGCCGTTTTTCATGGCGAAAAGAGTATCGTCCTTGCCCTTGCCCACGTTGAGCCCGGGATGGATGCGGGTTCCGCGCTGGCGCACAATGATGGTGCCCGCGTGGATGGTTTGGCCACCGTACGATTTGACGCCAAGAAACTGCGGGTTGCTGTCGCGGCCGTTTCGGCTGGAGCCAACGCCTTTTTTATGTGCCATGGGTTATCCTTTTTTTTCCGTTTTGGACGCTTTTTTGGCGGGTTTGACCGCAACTGCCACGGGAGCGGCTGCAACGGGTTTTTCGGCCGGTGCCTTTTTTGGCTTGGGCTGATAAACCTCTTTTTTATCGTTGCAGATAATTTCGGTAATCAAGAGCCGGGTAAACGCCTGGCGGTGACCGACCTTTTTACGGTAGTCCTTGCGGCGATGTTTCTTGAAAACAGTGATTTTGTCGGACAAGCCGTGTACGAGCACACGGGCCTTAACCACCGCTCCCGAAACCAGCGGACGGCCCACAATGACCGCTTCGTTGTCGGCAAAGAGCAAAACGCGGTCAAACGTGACGACCTGCTCGGGCTTAGCATCAACGGTGTCAACATTGAGCGTGGTGCCGGCGGAAACCTTGTACTGGTGGCCGCCCAAATCAATAATGGAGTACATAATGCCTCTTATAGGTTAATTCACAGAATCGAAAATATACATTCCCGGCCCCTTTCACTTCAAGCATTTATTGGGTCAGAATGCTCGTAAACTCCTTTTCACGGTCCATATCATAAATGCGGAAAGAATCGAGGGCCATGTGGCGGTCTTCCTCAATGACAATCTTGATGTCCGCGGCCCGCTGGATCTCCTTGTATATCTTTTTGTCGTTTTCCATGAGGTATTGCGCGAACCCCGGGTTGACCACCAGGATGACCTTCTTGATTTCCAGGATATGACGTATCTTGTCCATGAGGCGGTCTATTTTTGTGATGACCGTCTCCTTGGAAAAGATGCGGCCCGTGCCGCCGCAGCCCTCGCAGATTTCGCTGAACGAGGCGACCAGGCTCTCCCCTTCGCGCTTGCGCGTAACCATGATGATGCCGAATTCATTGATGCGGCCCATGTTGAACGGAACGGTGTCGCGCTTGAGATGACGGTGGAATTCCTCTTGCAACTTCCGCTGGTTGTCCTGCCCCCGCATGTCAATGAAGTCCACGGCAATGAGCCCGCCCAGTTCACGCAGGCGGAGCTGCCGGGCAATCTCTTCGGCCGCCTCGAGGTTGGTCCGGAGCAGAGTGTCTTCCACGCTCCGCTTGCCCACATTGCGGCCCGTGTTGACGTCAATGACCACCATGGCCTCAGTGTAGTCAAAAATCAGGTACCCGCCGCTCTTGAGCCAGACCTTGCGCCGCAACGACCGTTCCACTTCCTTTTCAATGCCGAAAACCTCGAAAATGGGGGCTTTTTCCGTGAAATGATAGATGCGGTCCAGCAGTTCCGGATTGCGCGCCTTGATGTAGTTGACGATGTCTTTGTACTCCTCCTTGGAGTCCACGATGAGCCGGCTCACCTGGCGCGAGAACAGGTCGCGGATGGCCGCGTCCGACAATGACTCCTCCTGGTACAGGAGCGTGGGCGCCCCCTTCTTTTCTGCGGCCAGCTTCACCGCCAGCCATTTATCGTGCAGATCCGAAAACTCGGCGCGAAACTCCTGCTCGGTCTTGGTAAAGGCCACGGTGCGCACAATAAAGCCCATGCCCGGGGGCTTCAGCTCCGAAATGAGCTTGCGGAGCCGCTTGCGCTCCACGTGGTCACGCGTCTTTTTGGAGACGCCGATGAATTCGATGCCCGGCAGCATGACCAGAAAACGGCCGGGAATGGACAGGCTGTTGGTGATACGCGCCCCCTTGGTCGAAAGCGGTTCCTTGATGACTTGCACCAGCACTTCCTGCCCTTTTTTGAAAAGGTGCTCCACGCGGAGGAAGCGGTTGGCCTGCGCCGGGGCCTCCTCCAGTTCGCCGGTCTCCTCCGCAAGGGGCAGGTAATTCTCCTTGACGTCACTGATGTTCATGAAGGCCGCTTTTTCGAGTCCGATATTGACAAAAACGGATTGGAGGCCCGGGAGCACGTTCTCGACCCGGCCCTTGTAGATGTTCCCGAGCAGGCGGCGGCTCTCGGGCCGTTCCACAATGATGCGGACCAGTTTCTGGTCCTCAAGGATGGCGATCCGCTTTTCGTGCGGTGCCACGTTGATGATGATTTCACGTTCCATGCGTTTCCAATCGTTTAAGTTAGAAATTCCATTGTACCCATACGCCAACGTTGATATTATACTCGGTCGGGTTGTCGCTGCTGTCCTCCGCGTTGCCCGGAAGCACGCGGACGCTTTTTTTCCAACCCATGTCCGCGCCCGCCTTCATTTTGGCCGTGATATCGTAGCTGGCGCCGCCGGTGACACCGTAGGTTTTGCTCTTTTCCTTGGCCTGCGGCGTTCCGTTCCCGATAAAATCGTTGTAAGTCCGGTTAAGGCGGCCGTTCACAAAGGTGTCCCATTCGTATTTCCAGTTCTTGGTGAATTCATAGCTTGCCGAGATACTAAGTGCGTTGTTGAACACCATTTCCCAGAAGAGGAATTTGAATGTCTTGTTTTTGGCCAGCGTGTAGCTCAGACCCGCCTTGTCAGAAAGCCGGTACTCCTCCTTGCCCAGGCTCTTGATATTGGGCTCCGTGCTCAGGCTACGATCCAGACTCCAGGTGACATCGTTATTAAACTGCACCCGGTTTCTGAAGTCGAAGGTAAGTTTAAGGAGAGGCGAAAGGCCGTACTTGAACAGGGTATTCTCCCAGCGGACGTTGGCGTCGTCGGACTTGAAGCGGATGTCCGTCTGCTTTTCGTAATTGAACGTGCTGCTCGCGGAACTGCCGTTAAGCCGGGACCCCAGCACCGGAATCTGCTTGGCCAGGGTCATGAAGTTGCCAAAACTTCCGCTGACGCCAAAACTCGGCCAGGTGATGCTGGTGTCCACGCTGGCGCGGCCCGCGCTTTCCTTGTACGAGCGCGCATACTTGACCGATGAGCTCAGGCTCGTGTTGAGCAGGAAAGGCAGGGTCATGGAGAGGTTGGTGCCCGTGCTGATGTTCACATCGCGGCCGTCCGTGGTGGAGAGACCGAGGCCGGGCGCAAAGACCCCGGCCGCGTCAGGTGTGCCGCTGTATTTCCAGCCGCCAAATTGCTTTGCGTCCTCGCGGCCGGTGACAATGGAGAGCGGGGTCTGCCCGAAGAAGCCCATACGGTAGGTCAGGTATTGGCCCGGGGTGAGCGGCATCTCGGCCAGGTTGGAGACGCGCCGTCCCACCGAAACGTCGTAGTTTGCGCCGACCTTCGAAAGCCCGAGATATTTGAAGGCATCGACCACGCTTTTTCGGACACCGCCCGCCTTGGCCGCAGGGTCCGCGCCGCCGAAACCCTCGAGCATGTCCACGAACATCCAGTTCACATTCGCGGAAAAGGCCGTGGAAGAGGTCGTGTTCAGGTAGTTCGTCTGCGCCTTCTGGCTGTTAAGCGCGCTGTTGAGATTATGGGCATAGGTGGCCCTGTAGTCGAAGGTATGCGTCAGCCATTTGACCAAAGAGGGTTCGGCATTGTAGGAAAAGGACTGGTTGTTGCCGGTTTCACCCGAAAGGATAAAGTGCTCGGGCAACAGTCCGTTACGGAGCGTCCAGCTGGAGTCATACTCTAAAACATGACGCTGGATCACGTCCATATTGACGCCCTGGTTGCGGGTGACGGCGTCGTTGAAGTTGCGGTCCACGCTGTTGGAGTGGTTATACCCGAGCGAGAGATGGCGCCAGTTGAGAAGGGGGAAGGTCATGTCGTAACTGTGGCTCATGGAGAACGTGTAGTTGGAGGCCAGGGGCACGGGCACGGCATCGAGCGAGGGCCGGCTCCATTTGTCGGCCCGGGAATAACGCGCATCGTAGAGTTTGAAGTTAAGCGACTGCGGGTAATAGGTGAATTTAAGATCGCTGAAGTGTTCCTTGAGCAGGGGCCGGTCCGTGCGCTCAAAAGGCTTGACCGACAGGTCGGACTTGGCGTTGGCGTTGTAGGCGAGGTTGTTGTTCACGGAAAGGGTGGCGCTTTTCTGTGTGATGGTGAGTTCATTGCTCTGCGAGACGCCGCCCGCGGTGGTGAGGCGGTCCGCGAGCAGGTTCACGAGCAGGTTGTCGGAGGCCGAGTTCTTTTTATAGGAGGTCGACAGGGACTTGAAGGCGCTGTTTGATTCGTACCGCTTGGCGAGCGTATTGTCCGCGTTCACAAGATCCGCACCCGTGGCCAGGTTGAGGAGCGCGGGCGCCATAGCGGACAACCCGTCGTCCGAAAGCCGTAGGTCCGCGCCCGGAACATACCGGGGCCGCTGGATACTGGTCTTGAGGCTTGCTGAAAGCGGGAGCGAAAGGCCCCACCGGGCCGGGGTGAACTTGTTGAGATTGAGCGTGGAATTGACATCCATGGCCACCTCAGACTGGCCGCCTCCGTCCTGTTTTTCAGTCAGTTTGAGAAAGGTGCCGTCTTTGTAATACGCGCCCGTGCTCACGGTGAGCAGGTCCGCAAAGGCGCCGTCGAGTTTGACACGCGCCGCGTTGCCCGAAAGCGCCTGCGGCTCCGTGAGCTTGAGGTCGTTCACGAACATTTTGCCGCTGAAGATGTCGTTGCTTAACTTTGAGACGCGCGATGTGTCCACGACAAAGCCGAATGAAAGCCACTTGATGTCCGCGAATGTGGGGTAACCCCGCACCGCCAGGGCGCCCTCTTCGGCATACAGCTTTCCGTTGGTTCGGCCCATGCGTTCGATTTCACGCTGTTTGAGAAGGGCCAGGTCGTTCAGGTTGAGCGTGACCGAGTCCCATCCCTGGCCGGCGGGGCGCGGGAAAAAGTGCGTCTCGTAATAATTGGCCGTGTCCGTCCCAAAGCGGAAGAAGAAAATGACGTTGTCCGCAGGGTCGTTTCCGCGTTCGCGGTTCTTTTCGTAGGTCTGGTAGTAGAACATCAGCTTTTTATACAGCCGGAGGTCGAGTCCGCGCTGATAGAACTTGACGGCCTGGAGCGGCGGCGAACCGCTGCGGAGCGAATCGTAGGCCATGAGCAGGGACTGTTCGCGCACGTCCACGTTGCGGTCGCGGTCGTAGTAGTTGGGCACAAAGGAGGGATGGGTATAAATGTCAGGGTTGTCCACTGTATTGACCACCGATACGTTCATGAGGTTGGGGTAGACGGTCGTGTCGCGGGGGACGACCGTGGTGTCCACGACCTTGAAGGACGAATCGCGCGAAGTCCACTTGTTGCCCACGATTTCCATTTTGGCAATTTGCACACGCGCGGAAGCTGTCAGGCTGTCGATCCAGACACGGACGCCGCGGGCGTTTGCCAGCAGGGGAAGGCCGATTTTATAAGGGATGCTGTCGAGGGCCGGGTCGCCCGTCACTTTTTTTTGCAGAAGGGGTATCCGATAGAGACGCCAACCGGTTTCCGTGATGGATGCAAGGTAGGGCTCGTCGACCTTGGAGATTTTATTCAGGTCAATCCAGTAATGAAAATAGGCGTTGCTGCGGTCCACGATGGTGTTGCTGGTGAACACGTCCTCGTCGTCGGGGTCATTCTGCTTGCGCGTATCAAAGGACTCACCCGTGGAATTGCTTTGCGTGCCGTTAAAAGAACGGAAATCGCGGGAATCAACGGTCCAGTAAAAGTCATCGCCCGCAGGATCGGCCACGTCCCCGGAGCCAAGGGTGTCGAAGTTGTCGAAGTTATAGGCAAAAGGGCGGGGCCCATTGCCCACTGTCGTCGTGTCTACGGGAATAAGAACCCGTTCGTAGGCGTTATCACGGAGGTCGAGGCCCATGTCATTCTTTGGGGTCATCTCTTTATAGAGGGTGAGGTTGAACTCGGACTCGAACTGTCCGTCCGGTCTGGCATTGGTCAACATGATGGAATTTGAATCCGTGCTCAAAGGGTTCTGCGGGGCGATGCGAAGGTCTTCGCTGATTTCGCCAAGGTCCACGTGCATGAACCCCTTCTGTGCGCGGTCGTCTGCGTCCACATAGACCCACATCTCAAGGAACTGGGCGTTTTCGAGCTGGCTCTTGACGCCAAAGCCAAGGGGCGCCATGCACCCGCCCCAGCTCGCCTTTTTGAACCAGTCCGCGGCCGTACCCTGTCCCTCCTGCCCGGCCTTGCGGCTGTGGGGGTTCATGTTCAGTTCCAGGATGCGCCAGCGGGACTGGGGGTTCGCGGAATTGCGGCCCCAGATGGAGGCCTCGGTGGTGTCGCGCGTGTACCAGGCAAACCAGCCCACATCCGAAAGCGCGCTGCCGGGCCCGCGGTCGTTGCCGCCCCAGCACTGCATGCCGGCCGCGGAATCGATGATTAATGGCACGGGTGGACTGGCCCAGTGCCAGAGCGCGTCGCTGATTTGCAGTGTGTAGAGCGTCTTGCTGTCCTCAAAGTCGTCGAGGAGCGCCTCGTTACGGGTGTTCGTGTTGGGGTTCACAATACTGTGCGCGAACTCCGCGGAAAACGAGAGGTTGGACTTCTGGTCCGTGCGCACACCCGGTATTTTATTCACCACGTCCGTCATCCATCCCGGTTCCCAGTTGAGCTTTCCGTTGACGTCCACGAGCATGTTGGTGGTGGGCTCACGGCCGAGTTGGGAGCGTTTGTCCTGCGAAGTCTCGCTTTTGCGGAGGAAAGAGGCCGCGATGTAGGACTCCTTGCCGATGAAGGGCAGTTTGTACTCCGCGCGCAGGCCCATAAAAGTCTTTTGTTCGGGAATAAAGAAGGGGGCGTACTCGAATTCCACGGTGATATTGCTCATGGAATTGATGGCGGTCTCGGAAATAAGTGAAATCTGGCCGATGTCGTATTGTATGACGTAATCCACATCGCGAACCAGGTCCGAGGCCCCGTTCCGCACCTTTTCCGACCCCTCGAGGATGTTGATGACCCCGAGTGAAAAAGTACTGCGGGAAGCCTTGGCCGTAATTTCAATGGTGTAGTAATTCGGCACCTGCTTGGCGGTCTGGTCCTCGCGGAGGCACTGGTAAAGAAGCGGGTTTTTCTTGAGCGTATCGGGAAACAGGGGGCTGTTGAAGGGTTCGGGGCCAAAGGCCGCGGGCAGGGCAAGCGCGCCAAAGTCGAACATGTAGATGAGCGTGTTGATATTCTTGGGCATGGCGCCGTTTTCCGTGAGGCCGAAATAATCGGACAGGAGGGAATCCTTGAACACGCCGTTCACATTTTTGATGGGCACGGTCTCGTACCATTGCTGGGGATTGACCGGGTCCTGGCGCTTGACTGAAATCTTGACGCTGTTGCGGTTCTCCTGCGAAATATTGCCCAGGTCATAAACGTTCTTCCACGAGAGCTTCCAGGTGAGCGTGTCTTCGAGCTTGGGGCTCACGGGACGGAGGATATAGGGGTACACCGAATCACCGTCCACCGAGGTGCGCACCACGCTGTCGCTGTAAATATACTGGAGGTTGAAGTCGCGGTTGGAGGTACGGCCGTCCTCGGTTATAAAATAAGCCAGGAGCTGGTCCTCCTTGTTCATCAAGTTGTTCTTGAGCACCACGATGCCGCGCGTACGATCCACGTAAAACTCGCTCTCCCCCTTTTCGTCGCCGACCTCCCGGAGAATCTTGTGCACGCCGATGCCGAGTTTCCGGTGGTCCGTGTACTGACTCGGGTTCCGGTCAAAATCGTTGGCCGAGGGCTGGGTGGTCAGCTTGAGCAGCACCACTTTTTTGATGATTGGCGGCGCGGCCCGCGTACTGTAGTAGGCATTGTAGTACATTGTGTCAAGAAAGAAGACTTTGTCGAAAAGGATGTCGCGGTCCTGCAGTGTGCTTTTTTCCTCGTTCTGTGTGGGATTGAAGGTCTTTTTGTCCGCCTGGCCGTCCTCCTGCGACACAATGGCCGTGACATTGAGGTCGCCCAGCTTGAGCCGCGCCTTGATGCCAAAAAGCCCCTCGTGGTTTTCGGAATATCCGTCGAACTCAGACCCGGGCATGGCAAAGCTGGTGTAACCCGCCTCCACCTCCTGGACAATCTCATCTTCGAGCTCATCCTCGGTCTCGCCCTTGTAGTGGATTTTCATCTGCTTTTTGAGCTGGTCCGTGATCTCCTGCGTATTGTCCGTGGAAATGGAGACGTTGATGAGCCGGCCGATTTTACCGGTGACCGTAAAGTTCATCTCCTGGTTCACCGCAATGTCGGGAAAGCCTGCGTTCTGGTTGTCAATGTTCTGGCCGTTTTTGGTCCAGTGGCTCGCCCCGCCCACGGTGATTTTGAACATGCCGTTGATGGTCAGCCGCGGCCCCTCGGAACCGACCACGCGGCGCGCCCAGGCGGGCAATTTGACAGGAATCTCGATATCAAGCGGGTTGAAGGCCTTGCGCTTCTGCTCCGTCATGTTGAAAAAGGGGTTTCCCTGCTTCCAGTCGTCGTCAAACTGGCGGGCGTTCATGAAATCGAGGTATTCGTCGAATTCAAGGAACACGGAACTTCCGAGGACCACGCCCGAAAGCAGAGAATCTTCGGTGGCGGCCACGCCGGTCGTGACCGCGTCCCTGTAATAGAGAACGACCTCCACCTCTTTTTTCTGAAAATTGATAAAGACCTGTTTTTTAAAATGTTCGGACTTGAAGGCAAGAAAGGCCGCATCAGGGTGGTTGAGCGAGACCGGGTAAATCGAGGTATCCTTGGTTGCAAGCATGCGCAGCCCCGGATTAAGGCGGTACTGGACGATGGAAGTATTGTCAGAAGCGTGAAGAACGGCAAAAACCAGGCAGAATAAAGATAATAGAGTTAATGATTTCAAGTAGGGGTTCCGCCTGGTAAGTCCGCTTTATGTCATGGCTTTAAGAATGGGTTAAAGGGTTGAGATAAAAATAGTAAGTCGGTTTGTGGTTTTCAATGATAACGGCCGCGTACCCGTACAGGTACGCGGCCGTTAATCACAAAACACAACATCAAACGTTTTCAGCCGGGGCCGGAACCACGGCCTCTTCGTCGGCCGTTCCCTCTTTGACGACCCAGACCTTGACGGCCGCCGTCAACTCGGCATGCACGTGGACCTTGACGTTATAGACACCGAGGGCCTTGATGGGTTCCTCGATGCGGATGTCCTTTTTATTGACGGTGTAACCCTCGGCCGCCAGCTTTTCGGCGATGAGCTGGGTCGTCACCGAGCCGTACAGATGGTCGGCCTCATCCACCTTGACCGTGATGGTAACCGAGACCTCCGACAGCTTTTGGGCCAGGGCCTCGGCTTCCTTGAGATGCGACGCCTCCTTGCGTTCGTAGTTCTTTTTATCGAGCACAAGGCGCTGCTTTTTCCCCTCCGTGGCCGGATAGGCCAGTTTGTTGGGGATGAGGTAGTTGTGCGCGTACCCGTCCTTAACCTTGACAAGTTCAAAGGCCTTGCCCAGCCCGGCCACGTCTTTCTGAAGAATGACATCCATCGGCACCTCGCTTGAAGTTATTGTTTTACTTTCTATAATCATTGCCCGGCGTTGCCGGGCGTTTCCCAGTTTTCGATGCGTCCCCTGAAACCGAGCCAGGTCTGCAGCAGTCCGATGACCACCACCGGCACAAAGAGCAGTCCGGGCTGTACCAGGTAAAAAAACCATTCGGCAAATCGCGACTTTCCGATGCGTTCGTAGAACAGCCGGATGACCGCAAACCCTCCGAGCGCGTACAGGAGCCCCGCAGTCACGAGCCACAGGTTTACGGCATGGCCGCCCCAGCCGGCCAGCGCGGCCGTGAGCCCCGCAGCCAAGGCCCAGATGAAGCCCTCCGGCACCGTAAACCCGCTGAACATGGGCCGTGTGCGGCCTGCGGCCCGGTAAAAAATCAAGGCCAGCAGAAAAACCGTGACCGCGTCCTTGATGATTTCGCCGGCGGGAAAAAGCCAGTCCCGCTGCAGCGACAAAAGCTCGGGGCTTAAGGCGGGCAGGCCGAACTTGCCGTCCACCAGCCGGGCCGCATCGGTCAGGATCGCGCCGTAGGCGACACGATAGACCGGCACCTCCGTGCAGAGCGTGAGGAACACGAGTCCGGGCAGGAGCGACAGCAGAAGACTGTAAAAGACCGGCAACCCCTTTTGGAAGCTCCACGCGAACACATAGCCAAAGGCCACGCCGTTCAGCAGATAGCCTAAGAATTCCAAAGAACCGGTGCCGGTTGTCCGGGCCAAAAGCACGAGCGCGGCAAGGACCCCCAGATGCAGCACCACGCCGGCCCCTTTCAGGTAAAGGTAAATGACCGGCAGGTAAAGCGCGAAAAACGGCATTTAACGCAGATTTTCCATGACAAAGGGGATGATGGCGATGTGCCGGGCCCGTTTCAGGGACACGGCCATGTCCCGCTGGTGGGCCGAACAGAGGCCGCTTTTACGGCGGTCGACGATTTGTCCACGCTCGTCGATGTGGCGGCGCATCTGCTTTTCTTCCTTATAATCAAGTGTCTCTTTCTTGTTTTCGCAGAAGAAACAGCCTTTGTACTTGGTTTCAGGGACACGTTTACGCATGGGTCACTCCTTGGTTTTTCTGTTGCCGTTGGAAAGAAATCACTGGCGGACGGTCAGATAGCGGAGCACACCATCGCTGAAACGGAAGACCTGTTCCATTTCATCAACTAGTTTTCCGTTGCCCGTGAAGGTGATGAGCGAGTAATCGCCGTGGGTCTTCTTTTTGATGGGATACGCGAGGCGGCGCTTGCCGATTCGGGAGATATTCTGCAGCTCCCCGTTCTTTTTGATGAGCTCGGTTGCCTTGTTGAGTTCCGCCTCGATGGCGGCGTCGGTCAGCAGGGCGTCAACGATGAGGACCGTTTCGTACGGATAGTTCATGAGTCAGCCTCCTTTGGTCATTTAAGGTTCGGCCCGCCCTCTATCCAGAAGGGCGAGCAGGGGGTTGAAGACGCCCTTATGCGGGGCGCCTGTTGTATTTTTCCATGGCATTTCCCATGCCATGACTTATCAGGGTTTCGATTCCAGCGACACTCCGTTCCACGGCCTCGTCGAGTGCCGCGGCCTCCGCCTTTGAAAACGGGGCCAGCACATGCTCCAGCAGGCCTTCGGTTGGTTTGGCATCGGGACGGCCGATTCCAACCTTGAGCCGGTGAAAGTCCGGGCCGATGGATTCGACAATGGAGCGAATGCCGTTATGGCCGCCGTGTCCTCCCCCGGTGCGAAAACGCAAGTGCCCGAGCGGGAGGTCGGCGTCGTCAAAAACGACCAGGATGTCCTGCGGCACAAGGCGGAAGCCGGTCAAAAGACCCAGCACCGCCCTGCCGCTCAGGTTCATGAAGGTCTGCGGCATCGCCAGAATGATTTTTTTATGAAAGAGCTCGGTACGGCCTGTCAGGGATTCGTACTTTTTTTTTTATCGATTTTCACGGAATGGGCCGCGACAAACGCCTCGATCACGCGGAAACCCGTATTGTGACGCGTACGCCGGTATTCGTCGCCCGGATTGCCCAGGCCCACAACAAGCAAGGTGTCCATTTACTTTTTCGGCTTGGCCTCGGGCTTGGCTCCTGCGGCCGACTTTCCGCCTGCGGCCGGTTTTCCGGCTGCAGCCGGTTTGCCACCCGCGGCCGGTTTGCCACCGGGAGCGGCGCCAGGAGCGGCGCCGGGTGCGGCGCCGGGTGCGGCACCGGGTGCGCCTTCGGCGGCCGCGCCTTCGGCTGTGACGGCTTCGCCTTCGGCGAGTGCGGCCTCCCCGGCCAACGCTGCCGCTGCTGCCGCGGCTTCGGCCTCTTCTTCTTCGATGGTCTTGGTACCCTTGATGGTGCCGACCACGAGTTTACCGGATGTGAGGATGGAAAAATCCTGCTTGGGAATGTCACGCACGTAAATGGGCTGGCCCTTGCGGACCTCGGTCACGTCAACCGTGATGAACTCGGGGATTTTGTTGGGGTATGTCTCGATGAGCACCTTGCGGAGCACATGCTGGAGAACGCCGCCTTCGGTTTTAACGCCGTAGGCCTCGCCTGTGAAGTGGATGGGCACCTTGACTTTGACCGTATGCTGGTCATCGAGGCCGAGGAAGTCGATGTGAATGATGTGGCGCTTGTAGGGATGACGCTGGCACTCGCGCACGATGGCCTTCTGCTGGGCCGCAGCGTCGCCGTCAATGACAAGCGAAACAACGAGGTTGGAGCTGTGGCCCTTGGTGACTTTAAGGTATTCGTCCTGGGGCAGGCTCAGGGTTTTTGTTTCTGTGCCCTTGCTATAAAGCACGACCGGGATTTCTCCGACCTCGCGAAGCTGGCGGAGTCCGCCTTTGGTCGCCGGGGTGCGGGTTTTCAAATGAAGTACAGCCTCTGCCACACTCTCCTCCTTTAACAAACAGACTTATGGCGAAAAAGAGTTTAAAGATACATTATTTGAACGGGCAAGTGGAAGGAAATTAAAGCGGATTCTTCTGTTGAGCGTCCAACCCCCGTCGAACCTCGGAGAGTCCGGGGGTCCTGGTGAGGGCGGATTCGAGCAGGACGCGCGCTTCGGCTTCACGGCCGGTCTTCTGTGCCGCGTCCCAGAGGTTCAGGAGCCCGTCCTCGTCGTCCGGGCAGAGGTCAACGGACTTTTTGAATAAAAAATAGGCGTCTTCAACATTTCCCTGGTACCATTCCACGAGACCGAGATTGGCATACGCCTCGCTGTTGCCGGAATCGGACCGAAGCACCTTGTAAAAGCAGCCGGCCGCACCGGCATAGTCCTTTTCCTCCAGAAGTTTCAGTCCTTTTTTGTTCAATTCCTTCAGCATTCCCCCGGCCAAATCGCCCCGGATGTGCAGCCCGGCGGTCACGTCCCCGGCCTGCACCTTTTTCGCGGCCGTAACGATGAACTGGATGACAAAGAAGTCACGCATGCGCACATCGTCGAGTCCCTCAAGATCCAGGACCGTTTTGCCGAGGTTGACGAGTTTGGCCGGCGCGGTCCGGACCTGCTGGGTATAGAGCGGGTCCACAATTTCATGGATGCGATCAATTTGGAAACCGTGCGCATCGAGATATTCGGCGAATGTCTGCCGGGTGAAAAGCCGGCAATAGCCCGTGCGCAGCATGCCGGTTTCCCCGTAGTTCCAGAGGCCGTAACCAAGGGAGGCCAGCACCGTGTAGTTCTGAACGTTAGTGCAGGCAAAGAGCGCCCTGCCGTCGGGTTTGAGACGGCCCCGAACCGTCCGCAACACCGCTTCGGGATAGTCCAACCGCGAAAGCTGGTCGCCGAACAGGGCAAAGTCATACTCAAAGCCCGTGTTGACAAGCTCATCCGTTGAAGCGAAGAGCGCGTCAAACCGCACAGAGGCCAGGTCGCGGTTGTCGCCGGGCAAAAGCAAGCCGTGCACCTTTTCCACACCCTGTTTTTTCAACTCCAGGGCCGTGAGTCCGCTTCCGGTGCCAACAACCAGAACCGAACCCGTGCCCCTGGGAACAGCCTTGAGATAGTCCGCCGGCGCTGCGGTACCCTCGCGGCCCCTGGCCGCAGCCATTCTCAAGCCCCGGATGCACCCGTTAAACTCCCCGGCCAGGTCGGGCATGCGAAGCGCGGCCCTGCGGTAAACATCCTCGGCTTCATCAAAGCGCTCAAGATCAATATAAAAGGACGCGGCCACGCGCGCCATTTCGTGCGAACAGGGAAGCTCCTCCAACCCCTTGCGGACAAACTCCGCGGCCTCGAGGTGCTTCTGCGACAAGTGCTGGAGCCGGATGGCGAGCTCATAAAGTCCGGCGCGGACCGCGATAAAGTCAATGCCCACCGAAGAAAGGTAGGGTTTGCTCGCAAAGGCGCGGTTGACGGTGGTCAGGGCATCGTTGTAATTTCCGCGATGAAAAAGGATGCGGGCCAACTCGTACTGCGCCTCCATGTCGTCCGCGCGCACGACCACGGCCTTTCGCGCCCACTCCTCGGCCCGGGCCAGCCGGCCGGCCTCACCGTTCCCCTTAGCCAGTTCCACGAGCGTACGCACATACACGTCCTCCTGCTGGCCGCGCGCGTTGCGGTTGTCGGCAATGGCCTGGTAATGGACCAGCGCCTCCTCGCGCCGGCCGTTGGCCAGGAACGTGTTGGCAAGCAGGAAACGGTGGATGGTGTTGTCCGGGTTCTTTTCGAGTTCCGCCTCAAGGATGGAAAAATTGCGTTTCATCTTGGCCTCGCGCGCAACCGCGGTCTCGTAGCCTGTATGGATGATTTTGATGGCGGATTCGTTGAAGCGGAAGCCTCCGTCCTTGGCCCGGCCGGCCACACTCTCATGGACCCTGCCTTCGAAGAAGAGCTTGGATGAACGGGGAAAAAGACGAAGCTGGAGAAAAGAAGAAGGTCTCCCC
>JAZDKP010000216.1:0-9765 GCA_043802925.1 Fibrobacterota bacterium
CATGACTTCCTATTACACCTTCGCCAGAATGGACACGGGTTCGCCCGCTCATAAGCGGATCCGCATGGCCGTTTACCTGTTGATGACACTGTTCGTGACGTATTGCGGTCTGCTGCTGAAAGACACCTTTTACGGTGACCCATCGATATATTTTGTCTTTGCGAAAAACCTGGCGGCCGGACTGGGCCTTTCCTATAATCCCGGAGAATTTTCCTCCGGGGCCACCTCCCCGCTCTGGGTGTGTCTTTTGTCCATCCCCTTTCACTTTGAAGACAGTGTTTTTTTCGCCAAAACCATCGGATTGGGGCTGACGATCCTCGCGGCATTGTTTCTGTTAAATACACTGGAACGCGCGATGCCGGTCCTGATCGCCGCGGCAGCGACCCTTGGTTTCCTCCAATTCCTTCTACTGCCAGGGCTGCTGCTTTACGAATCCCCCCTCGCGGTCCTGGCCGTCTGCGGCATGCTTCGGCTGCAAAACAACCTGGAACGTACGGACCACCGGGGGCAGGACGGAATGCTCCGGATTCTGGCTGTCGTCTGGGGCCTGCTTCCGCTGATTAGACCGGACGCCGTTATTTTATCGGGCGTACAGGCCCTGTTGCTTTATCTTCAGACTCCCGCGTATCGGAAACGCATCACCCTCCTGTTGCCGTTGTCACTTCTCCCATTCGCCATTTATTGCGCGCTCTCTTTTATAAAGACAGGGCAGTGGAGCGCCGCCGGCGTCTGCCGGGCTTTCGCGCTTCAGGAATCCGCCAAAACCATTTTTGGCTTCCATTATACGTTGCAACCCCTGCGCTTTCTTTTCACCGGTCCCATGGCAATCTGGTCCCTCCTGGCCCTCTGGGGTTTCGTCACCGGTCCTTCGTCCGGTTCGGTTTTCCAACGTTTCGTCTGGCTTCCCCCCGCGCTTTACCTGCTGATGATGATGTTCCTTTCTCCGGTGACCAAAAGCATCGGCCGTTACCTGCTCCCCGCACTTCCCTTTCTCTTTATCGGCTCCGGTATCGGACTGTACTCACTGGTTCAGGGTGTCGAAGGGAAAAAACGGCTCCTTTTTGGAATGGGTGTGATGGCCTTTCTGCTATTTCAGATCGAAGCCCTGTATGACGATTCCATTCGCTATGAGCAAAAACGCGGATTGCACTTTGATATCATCATGGAAAAGGAAGTGATCGCACGCGTGAATCGAATGGCTGCCGCGGGGCAGACCGTCCTTGCCTATGAAGTCCAGGATCGCTTTTTTCTCCGGGAAGACTTGAACATACTGAGCCTCGACGGTATTGTGGACGGCAAGGTAGCCCCGTACCTCGCCGCCTCCGACCTTTCGGGTTTTCTGAAAGCCTATCGGCCTGATTACTGGCTTGCCAACGAGGCGGTCCGATACCGTCCCTATCTATCCAAAAGCCTGCTCCGGGCCGTGCTCGACACGGTGTCGGCCGTGCAAGGAGCATCCGCAACCGTGGATGGAATCACGTTCACGCTTGTTGAAAAGATTGAAACGCCCCCTCTGCCGGGATTTGCAGGCTGCAAAGGCATCTACCGGTTGTCCTACCATACACCGGTCACGCCGGTCCATCCCTAGAGCAGCTGCCGACGCAGGGCCGAGACCTGCTCGGCGAGCAGGCCGAAGAGGAAGAAAAAGACGCCAAGGATGATGAGGAGGAGGGCGGATTCCTCGAACCGTTGGTCCGTGATGACCGTGTAAAGCCCGAAGGCCGTTCCGGCGAAAGAAAAGAGAGTGCCCAGGGGCACAAAAAACTTCTGCGGTTCAAAGAGGATGAGCATCCGCAGGATGATGTTCAGGAAATAAAGCCCCTGCGTGAGCGGCTTCAACTGGCTTTTCCCCTGCTCCCTCTTTTTGATGCTTTCCACGGGCTCGTATTTAATGAAAAGTCCCGCCTTGACAAAACACATCGTGAGCGTGGTGGGATAGGAATAGCGGTTTGGAAAGAGGTGGAGGAAGGGGAGCGCGGCGGAACGCCGCACAACGCGGAAGCCCGACGTCAAATCCGCTATCTTAGCGCCGGTGAGCCGCTGCGCCACGGCGATAAGAATGCGATTGCCGATGTTGCGGAAGAAAGAACCCTGACGCAGCGAGGTGCGCGCAGCCACGGCCATGTGATATTGCGCCATGCCCGCAAGAAGGGCCGGGATGGCCTCGGGCGGGTGCTGGCCGTCGCCGTCGAGCATGACGATGACCTCCCCGGTGGCGGCCCGGATGCCGGAGCGCACGGCCGCGCCGTTGCCCACGTTGTACGGGTGCATAACGACCCGGGCGCCAGCCTTTTCCGCCTCCGCGGCCGTGGCGTCCGTGGAACCGTCGTCCACCACGATAATTTCATGCCACGCGCCAGCGGCCCGGACACGCTGCAGGAGCGCGCCAATGGAGGCGGCCTCGTTGCAAGCCGGGATGATGATGGAAACGGTTTGCGCCAAAACGTCACTCCCCTTTCATCATAAAAGTAAATAGATGGGAGGCGGTGAGCAAATACTTTTTCAGGTCATCGGCGCTGCGCACGGACAACAAGGTCTCGGCCCAAACGCGCGGGGAAAGGTAAAAAGCACGGTAGGCGCGCCGGACCCAGGCGGAAAGCGCGTCCGGCGGCACGTCGCAGAAATGGGTGTTGTACAGGGCTTCGGTGTGCAGCCGTTTAAAGTCACTCGCGCTGCCGTCGCGGATGGCCGGAAAAGCCGCGGCCACTTCGTCAAAGAGCGGGGTACCGGGATAAGGCGTGCACACGCCAAAGGTGGCGGTGGAGGGTTTTAGCTTTTTCACAATCCAGCGGACCGTTGTCCGCAGCGTCTCTTCGGTGTCACCCGGCATGCCCAGCATCACGTGCGCGTGCGTGCGAAGGCCCGCCTCCCGCGCCCATGCAAACGCCTCGGCCGCCTGTTCGACCCGGTAGCCTTTATGGCTCCGGTCCAGGATTTTCTGCACACCCGACTCCACGCCGAACTTGAGTGTATGGCAACCCGCCTGCCGGGCAAGCCGCATCGTCTCCCCATCGATGAGGCCGATGCGCGCATGGGCGAGCCAGGTGATGTCGGCCTTTTTCGCAATCAGGGCGCGGCATATCTCGTGGTCGCGCGCCTTGTTCACAAAAAAAGTGTCGTCGCGAAAATAAACTTCGCGAAAACCGTGTGCGCGAAAATACTCCATTTCACGCACCACATAGTCCGCGGACTGGTAGCGGACGCGATGGCCGTCAAACGCGGGCGCGGTGCAAAAGGTGCAGCGGCCCGGGCACCCGCGCGAGGTGGAAGCGGTCATGTAGGGCAGCCGGCGCACGATGGGATTGAAATAATGGATGTCGGCCGGCAGAAAGGAAACGTCCGGGAAAGGCAATTCGTCAAGGTCTTCCATAAAGGGCATGTCCGGGTTGAGCACAACCTGTCCATCGCGTCGGAACGCGATGCCCGGCACGGTGCGCCATTCTTGGCCCAGGGCGAGGGCGCGCGCCAGGCCGCGGAGCGCGGGCTCGGGCTCGCGGCGGAGGACCGCATCCACGGCAGGCGACGAGAGGCAGTACCCGGGCATGAAGGTGGGATGCGCGCCAAAGAGCGCTGTGAGTGTGGCGGGATTCACCTCCTTGACGCGCGCAAGAAATGCGGCGTCCTCGCGGAAGGTCATGGCCGCGGAGGCCATGACGACCATGTCCGCCCGTTCAACTTCGGGCCTCAGCGCTTCAAACGGGAGTTGCTGCGCCTGCGCATCGATGAAACGGACGCGGTGCCCGTCGTTTTTCAGGACCGAGGCGGCCTGAATAAGCGCGAACGGAGGCACCGTACCCCCGCCGATGCGTTTGCCCCCGCACCAGCAGCCGTACAACACGTCGCGCACCACGTTTTTGGCGAACTCAGAGGCCGGGTTGAGAACAAGGATGTTCATGAAAGTTCGCGGGGATCAAAGAAGCGTGACGAAGCGGTGTATTTTTCCTTTTGCCCCTTAATCAGGAGGCGGACCAGCACCCGCCGCAGCAGGAGCGAAAAAAACTCGGACCGGCCGAGGGTCCGGCAATAGAGCCGGAGCATTAAAAGCTTCCACATGCTCATACGGTACCTTCGCGGGAAGCCAACAGATAATCCGTGGCCAACCCGATGCAATAACGGTCATCCATCCATCCGGGCTGCAGTGTCTGGCCCGACTCAACGCCGCACCCGTGCTTTTCAATCACGTCATTTCGACCGAGGAGGGCAAAGCCCGAGGGGAAAAGGAACTGCGTGCGCCGGCTGCCCGTGTTCTGCACAAACCGCCCCAGCGAATCAATGCGGTGCGCGACATAAGCCGCACCGTTCTGGAGCGCGGCCGTAAGGTCGTCGCGCCCGGCCTTGCGCATGTACCGCGCCATGCAGGCGAGCGTGAGGCTCTGGTAGCCCGCGTCACCCCCGCCATATTCAGGAAAGTATCCGCTCGAGTCCTGGGATGCAAGCAGGAGCGCGGTCTTGCTTTCCGCGCCCGCGCGGAATGTATCGCGCCCTGTCAAATGAACAAGATTCTGGAGCGCGAGCACGGCCGCAGCCCGCTGGTTGGCCACGTCCGGGTTGTCGTGCCGTAAAAGCCACTCCCCGGCCCGCTCCAGGACGCGGGAATCTCCCGGCGCGTTGAGGGCGAGCAGGGCCTCGGTCACGGCCCAGGTTGAAAAGGCGGTCGCACAGAAACTGTTCTCGAACGGGTAGACCTCGTCAAAACTGCCGTTCCGCTGCTGCAGTCCGCCCCAGAAGCGCACGGCCGCAAGCGACCATTCGCGGACCTTCGGGTCCAACCGCCAGGGCGCGTGGTCACCCTTATATAGCAGGGCAAGGAAGAGTGCCGCCTCCTGGTAGCGCACGTTCGCAAGGTCAAGCAGCTTGTAATGCCAGTAATGGCGGTCAAAGCAGCCATAGGTGGCCGATGCCGCATCGCGATCGCAAAGCCCGAGGACGCGCGGGGCCTGGGCCAATGCAATCTGTCCGTAGAGGCTGAGGTTCATTAGCGTTAAGATAATAATTTAATCGGAAAACGGGGCGCCATTTTTAAGCGCGTACAGCCGTATCTCCCGGGCCCAGGGCGACCGGATGATACGGCGCGCCCTTTCGGGGGAAAAGGTCTCGAGCACCGTGGGAAGGTGCACGCTCACGCTCGCGGTAAAGCCGAACTCGGGCGCGCTTTGCTGGAGCCGGTTGAACCAGGCGGGCGGAGAATCGAGCATGGCTTTGCCCAGCATGTAATCCGTGGCAAACATCCAGCCGGCATAGGCCAGGGAATCGAGCGTGGCCGGTGCGATAGCGCCGGCCGAATCCAGGACATAGACCGGGATGCCGTACAGCGTATACAGAGGATGGCCGCACACGACGCCAGGCACGTTGTGGGCGTTGATGAACCGGGCCATTGGCAGGACGTCACTCTTGAGCTGCCAGGTCTCGCGGGAAGCAAAGACGCCATACGCCGCAACGAGAAGACCGAGTACAAGCCCGGTGATTGCCTCGGAGCGCCGGAGGCGCACGGCGAACCAACGGACCGTTTCGCTCCCGCCCAACCCGGCGAGCAGTGCGAAAGCCGGAATCAGGCCCGTGAAATCGCGGGGTTCCAGATGGCAGTTGAAGCTCCAGATGAAAAACAACAGGGTGAACCAGACCACAAGAAACAGTCCCGCAGCCTGCGCGCGCCGGATTGCGGGTACGAACCCGGCCGCGAACAGGAGGATGAAGACCGGGCCGATAAGTCCGGTCTCTAGGAACAGGTAGCCGGGATGCGCGGCCTGCAAAAGGTCCGCAAAAAACTGGTCCGCGTGGTCAAATGGGCGCATGGTCGGCGGATAGACAGCATTGATGGCAAAGAAAACGGCAAGGGACGGAGCAATAAAAAGCGCCTGTCGCAGCAGGAGCGTGCCCACGGGTCCGCGCGGTTCGCGCCTCAACCATCGGAGCGATTCGAGGAGAAACGGCAGAAAAAGGATGAAACCTGCCTTCTGGTTTGTGGAAAAGGTCCAGCCCGCCAGAAGCCCGGTCAGACAGACGACCCAATACCGTGGCCAGTATGCGAGAGCCAGCACGGTGAGGGAAATGAGGAACAGGAGGTTGCTCTCGACCAGCGCGGAACGCGAATAGTGGATGGAAAAGTTCAGGACCGCAAAGACCAGCGCGGCCCACAGCCCGGTCCGTCGCGAGAAAAGGCGTTTTCCGGTGAAATATAGGACCAGACAGGTCAGGATACCGGTAAGGATGCTGACAAGAATGGAGGTCTGCGCAGAACGGCCGAGAACGGGATTGGCGGCCCAGAAAAAAAGAAGGTTCCCGGCCTTGAATCCCGTGGTGGATCCGGACAGCGCGGGCATGGCGCGCGCTTCACTCACATAGTGCACCTCGTCCCAGAACTTGAACCCGATTTCACGGAAATCGTAAATTCGCAGCGCAGCGGCCAGGGCCAGCACGGCAATCAGGGCAAAATTGACTTTTCGGATCACGGTTTGAGTCCCAACAATTTGTTGAACCCGCGCTGACGGAGGACTTCAAAAAGGACAATTGCAAAGGCATTGGAAACATTCAGGCTGTTTTTAAAACCGAAAAGGGGTATCTGGACCACGGCGTCGCACTCGGCGAGCACCTCGCGCGACACCCCGAGCGCCTCATTGCCCACCACCAGACAGACCGGGCTGGGATAGACAAAATCGCTGTAAAAAGGGACATTGTCCGCGGTCTCGAGCGCCACGGTCGCGACCCCGCGCTGCTTCATGACCCGCACCGCATCGAGCGTTTGCTTATAATATTCGCTGTTCACATATTTCTCGGAACCGAGTGCGGTCTTTTCGAGCTTGATGTGTGGCGGGTGCGCCGTGTACCCGCAGGGCAGCACGGATTCGATGCGCGCCGCATCCGCGGTCCGGTAAATGGAGCCGACATTGAAAGCGGACCGGAGATTGTCGAGGATGACCGAAACCGGGTGTTTGGGAAGGCGCGCGTACTCCTCCAGGGTCCAGTGCGTGTCCACGCAGCGGACCCGGAGGTGCGTCTCCGCTTCACCGCATTTTTTCGCGCTTCTTAAAAAAGGCAATGAGGGGCTCCGCGTAATCGCGGTCCGTGCGGACCGGTATGTTTTCGACATCGGCCTGCCTGAACGTCAGACGCCGCTGTTCGAGGATATCGGCCACGCGCTTTTTGAACACGGCCTGAAAATGGGGGTCCGAAGTGTCGAGGAGCAGCCGCTTCCCGGTCTCGGCATCCTCCAGTTCGACCAGGCCGAGGCCCGGCAGTTCGGCCTCGCGGGGGTCGGAGAGCGACACGGTGATGACGTCATGCTTGCGGCCCGCCACCTTGAGCGCCATCCGGAAATCGCCGGCATCCATAAAGTCCGAGACCATAAAAGCCACACAGCGTTTTTTGGCCGTGCGGTTGAAGAAAGCGAGCGCGCCCGGAATGTCAGTGCCCGGCTTTTCAGGCTTGAAATAGAGGAGCTCGCGGATGACGCGGAGCACGTGCTTGCGCCCTTTTTTGGGCGGCACATATTTCTCAATTTGCGAGGTGAAGATGATGAGCCCCACCTTGTCGTTGTTCTTGATGGCGGAAAAGGCCAGGAGCGCGCAAAGCTCGGCCGCGGTCTCACCCTTGAACCGGGACGCGGTGCCAAAGTCGTGGCTGCGGCTCGCATCCACGATCAGCAGGACCGTGAGCTCGCGTTCCTCCTTGTAGATTTTGACAAAAGGCCGGCCCGTGCGCGCGGTCACGTTCCAGTCGATGGTGCGGATTTCGTCGCCGGGCACGTACTCCCGGACTTCCGAAAACTCCATACCGCGCCCCTTGAAGGCGCTCTGGTATTCGCCCGACAGCACCTCATTGACAATACGCCGGGTGCGGATCTCGATGCGCCGGATTTTTCTGAGCAGGTCCGAGGAAATCATCTTAAAATTCGCCGGTGAGCAGCTTGATGCGGCCCGTCTCCTCGCGCACGACCCGGAGGGTGCGGGCCGTCCAGAGGAAGTTGAAGAAGAGCAGCACAATGATGAGCGACAGGTAGAGGACGTTGCGATCGTACAGCGAGTCGCTCTTTTCGATGCGGTTACGCATCTTGGTTTCGCCCGCGTCCGAAAGACGGATGAGCGCCTCGATGGTCTTTCTGTCGGGTTTGCCGGTCACGGGGAGCTTGTTTTCGGTCTGAAAGGTCTGCAACAGCTCCACCAGCGTGATGTTGTCGGAATAGCCGAGAATTTTGAGCCGGCTCATGATGTCGACCTTCATGGCGCGAAGCTGGTTCTTGGCTTCGTCGCGGAAATAGAACTTACCGATGAACGAGGTGCCGTTGGGAAAAAGCTCGACCACCTGGCGGTAGAGGTCAAAGGCCTTTTCATAATCATTGTTCCTCTGGGCCGCCACGGCCAGGTAAAAGACCGCGTCGTCCGCGACCTCGGAGGAGGGGTATTTTTCAACCAGCTCGTTGAAGATGCGGGACGTCTCCGTCTCCTTGTCCTGCTTGCGATAGCAGGCGCCCATCCAGAAATAATCGACCGGATCCGATTTATTTTCCCAGGCCTTCTGAAAATATTGGATGGCCTCCTCGTAATCCTGGTTGAAATAAAATTTTTCCCCGGTCTGCCGGTACTCTTCAGCGGTCACAGGCTTGGTCTTGATGTGTTCGCGCACGCGCACCGTTTTCTCTTCAACAATCACGGTTTTCTTCTTGATTTCCGGGACCTCAAAGGCCTTGTCCTGTTTTTTTCCCTCCTCGACCCAGATGATGCCCTGCTTTTCATCGAAGACGAGGACTTTTTTGGCCGGAGCTGCTTGAACGAGCAGCAGAAGGGTCAAAGGGACAAAGGGGCAAAGGGACAAAGCCCTGCGAACCTTTGACCCTCTGACCCTTTGACCCTCTTTACTTTTCATGATAATCCTCCCGCCCTACGGCACTTCCACCGCGTCAAACACCTTCTTCACCACCATGTCGGGCGTCAGTTCCTCGGCTTCGGCCTCGTAGGTGAGGATGACCCGGTGACGGAGCACGTCCGCGCCCACGGATTTGACATCCTCGGGCGTGACATAGCCGCGCCGACGGATGAAGGCGTGGCCCTTAGCCGCCTGCGTGAGGTAGATGGAAGCGCGGGGCGAGGCACCGTATTCGATGAGCCCTTTGAGGTCCTTGAGACCCGCGGCCGCGGGGTCGCGCGTGGCAAAGACGATGCTCACGATATAGTCCTTGATTTTTTCGTCGATGTACACGGTCTCAACCAGCTTGCGCGCCTCCAGGAGATCCTTGGGCGTGATGACCTTGGCAAGCTGCGGCTCGGACTGCACGGCCATGCGATCCACAATCTGCCGTTCCTCCTCGCGCGTGGGATACCCGATGCGAAGCTTGAGCATAAAGCGGTCGACCTGCGCCTCGGGCAACGGGTAGGTCCCCTCCTGCTCAATAGGGTTCTGGGTGGCAAGCACGAGGAAGGGTTCATCGACCTTGTAGGTGGTGTCGCCGATGGTGACCTGCCGTTCCTGCATGACCTCGAGGAGCGCGCTCTGCACTTTGGACGGGGCGCGGTTGATTTCGTCGGCCAGGATGATGTTGGAGAAGATGGGCCCTTTTTTCGGAACAAAGGTGCCGTCCTTCTGGTTGTAGATCATGGTGCCCACGAGGTCCGCGGGCAGAAGGTCGGGCGTGAACTGGATGCGTTTGAAACCCGTGTCCATCACTTTGGCCAGGGTGTTGACGGCCAGGGTCTTGGCCAGGCCGGGCACGCCTTCCAGAAGCACATGGCCTTTGGTAAGGATGCCGATCAGGAGCCGTTCTATCATATAGCG
>JAZDKP010000217.1:0-4661 GCA_043802925.1 Fibrobacterota bacterium
GAAACATCATTATATTTTAATTGAATCTTGTACACTCTGGAATATCTCAAGAGCGAAATTCTTTTTATGCCCGATTTACTTACCTGGCTTCACCCGTAATCTGATTGATGCGGTAGGCCATATATTTTCCATTTTCTTTCAGATAACTTATTGTTACCGGATAATTGGGGTGGAGTTTTCCAATAGTCACCGGCCATTTGTCTTTGACAACCGTGGCGTTCGGAGAAATTCTGAATTCCTTCTCTCCCTGATCCGTCTGAACGACCAGGACCCTGTCATGGTCGTATTTCAGGACCGGTTTCCCCGCTATTTCCTCATACACCGATGAAGGTGGTACATAATCCTGCTTGTTTTCATTATAGAAGAGACCTGACCCGGCACAATTGTACAAACAGAATGTGAATACGATGAGTAAAATGCGGCCAATGGTTTTCATGGCACCTCTCTTTTTGAAATATTCGGGCCTGCGTATTGCTTTACTTGTTTTAAGCAATAGACACGCCAAGGTCAGTTTCTTATGAAATATTGCGTTTGAAGAAAGATATAACTGTGGTTTACTCTGTAATTTACCCAAAAGGGACATGGCAATTGTACCAAATTGTTATTTTTATAATTATGTGTATTTGTAGGATGCTTTACTAAAAAAGGTCTTAATGCGATGGATAAAATCCCGGCCGCATTGGTAAAATCGCTGTTTTGCTTCTCTGGTTTAACGCTAATGGCGCTTGTTGCCCTGTTGGATTACATCACAGGAGTGGAGATGTCCGTTTCCATATTCTATCTAATTCCCGTTGCTTTTGTCACCTGGTTTGTCGGCCCGCTTGCAGGCGCCCTTTTTTCCATTATGGGCGCGTTGCTGTGGTTTTATCTTGAGAAAATTGGCGGCCATGTCTATGCCGTGTCCGCTTACGCCTATTGGAATGCGTCCATGCGCGGAATGATTTTCCTCATGACGGCCTTTTTATTGGCCGGGCTTAAACGCGCCTATCAGACCGAAAAGCAATCCCGTCTGACCGCCCTTAAAGCCCTGAACGTCAAATCCGTCTTCCTGGCGAACATGAGCCATGAAATCCGCACTCCCATGAACTCCATCCTCGCCATGGCTGACCTGTTGTCCGAGACCCCGCTTAACATGTTGCAAAAGAAGTATGTGACCATATTTAAGAATGAAGGCATACACCTTTTAAACCTGATCAATGATATACTGTATCTTTCTAAAATTGAAGCCGGCCAATATGTAATGGAAAAGAAAGCCTTTGACCTGGTCGAACTTCTTGAGGGGATATTGTCGATTATGAATGTACGGGCAAGTGAAAAAAAACTCGAATTGTCGTATCATCTCGTTGGGGGCACCCCCACGCGACTGCTTGGTCCGCCGGAGGACCTGCGAAGGATTTTATTAAACCTTGTTTCTAATGCGGTCAAATTCACAGAAAACGGGTATGTTTTCATCCGGGTTGAGAAAAGCAGGACCCTTCGCGATTGCTTTCAGTTTTCGGTTGCGGATACCGGTAAAGGCATTCCGGCGGACAACATCGCCTCCATTTTCCATCCCTACACTCAAGCGGAGCCGGCGTCCATGCAGCACACCGAAGGTACGGGACTGGGTCTGAATATTTCAAGGCAATTAGTCAATAATATGGGCGGGAAAATATGGGTAGACAGCCGTCCGGGCCAGGGAAGCACCTTCTCCTTTACGGTTTCCCTTGAGCCCGTCGAGGAAAAAGACCGGAAACCGGGCGTTGCGGCCGCCCCGGCACCCAAAACCATCAAGGCTGACGGGCCACCCATCACCGACAACCGAAAGCTTCGGATTCTGCTGGTTGAAGATAATTCCGCCAACAGGGAAGTCATCCATTATTTCCTGAACAAGACGGCGTATATTATCGAGGATGCTGAAAACGGCAAAATCGGGTTTGAGAAATTTAAAATCAGCAGCTACGATATTGTTTTAATGGACATTCAAATGCCCGTCATGGACGGTTACGAAGCAATACGCGCTGTCCGCAATTGGGAAAGGGAGCAGGACATAAGGCCGGTTCCCATTGTAGCGCTGACCGCCCATGCCTTTAATGAAGACGCAGAAAAGAGCCTCGCCGCGGGATGCAACACTCATTTGACCAAACCTTTGCGAAAGAACTTGCTGCTCGAAACAATATTCGACTTAACACCTGTCCGACCATAAACCAATATTGAATCCCTTTGAACCTTCAAATAAACAGTATATTTGAAAAGAGAATGCAATAAAGGCCATTCAGCTTGAAAAACCCGAAAAAGGAGTCCATCATGGTTGAAGTGGATTATATTCTTGAGAAAATACCCGTTTGGGGGCGCCGTTTCTCCGGCATTCTTGGCGTTATCCTTTCAATTATTCTAATCGCTTTTTTGGGGTTGACTGATTATTTGACCGGTTCGGAGCTTTCTTTCTCCATTTTTTACCTGATACCAGTAAGCCTGGCCACGCTATTGTCCGGTTTTAAATGGGGAATGGTGGTTTCGGTAATCAGTGCCGGAGTCTGGGGTTACATAGACATAAAGGGAGGACACGTTTATTCGAATATGGCCATACATTTCTGGAACTCATTTGTCAGACTGGGCTATTTTTCCATTCATACGCTGCTTTTAAAAGTGCTGTTGCTCATGATTGAACGCATCCATAACCTGGCTTTGAAGGACCCGCTGACGGGCGCGTATAATTGGCGGTATTTCAGTGAAACAGCCATGCGGGAACTTCAGAAAGCCCGCCGGGGCAACACGCCCATTACTATCGTCTACTCCGACCTTGACAACTTCAAGACCGTGAATGATACCCTCGGCCATGAAGCCGGCGATGAGCTTATCAGAAAAACCGTGACCATCTATAAAGAAGCAATCCGCCCCCACGATCTTCTGGCCCGTATTGGAGGCGATGAATTCGCCCTATTGCTTCCGGAAACCGATCTGGAGGGCGCGAGAATTGTTCTTAACCGGGTCAGGGATAAATTACTGGAAGAAATGACGCGCCTCGGGTATCCGGTTACCGTGAGTATGGGTGCCGTGACTTTCCGTATCCCTCCGTCAACCGTGGAGGAACTCATCAAACGGGCCGATGATCTTATGTACAAGGTAAAACGGGCGGGTAAAAACGCTGTCAGTATTTCAGAGTGGCCCGAGCCTTTTAATGAACCCGGAAAAACCGGGTTATAATAGCTGAAGCGGAGTTGTGTTGGGTATATTAGAATTTGTATCTATCCGTATTTAGGAAGAAGAACGGGAAGGTCGCGGGTCCCAACTGCGCTAATTAATGGAAAAAATAGAAACCGCCCGAAAGAAATTGCTATATGCCAGCATCAGCTTCGTGCTGCTGGTGGTTATCGCCTATTACGATTATGTGACGGGTTATGACTTTACCTTTTTTGTCTTTTATTATATCCCTATTTTTCTTGTGCTCTGGTATGTCGGCGTCCTTTGGGCCATCATGCTCTCCTTTACGGAGGCGGTCATATGGTTCAATGTTGACCGATTTACCGGTCACCCTTATTCCAATTGGATTTTCCCCTATTGGAATGCATTTGTCCGCTGGTCCTCGTTCCTCATTTTCATCGCGGCGGTTTATCAAATTAAAAAAGAGAAGAAGCTGAAGGAGGAATTGTCCATTGCCTTAAAACGAGTCACCCAGATGATGGCTGTTGCGCGAAAAATAGCCGAGGGTGATTTGACGTTGAACCTTCAGACGATACGCGGCGATAGCAGGGATTCTTTCGACGAAACGCTCGATTTCATGGTTAATAAACTACTGGAGCAAAAGGAACTTGAATCCAGGCTCCACGCCCTTGAGAAACAAGCCATCATGGCGGAAATCGCGGCCCACCTGGCGCATGAAATCCGGAATCCCCTGAACCTCATCGTCCTGACAGCGCACCACCTGGGGACAAAGTTCGCTCCGCGCGATGAAAAACTGCGCAAGGAACACGATGAGCTATTACTGTCGCTCAAAACCGAAGTCGAGCACCTGAACAAAATGGTCGCGGGTTTCCTGTCCATCGGGCAGCCCGGCCGCCTCATCAAGGGGCATTTTTTACTGCTGCCGCTCGTGGTGCAGCTGCAGGCGCTGGTAAAACAAAGATTGTCCGAAAAGCATATCCGGTTCGAACCAGATATTCCACAGGCTTGTTCTCTGTATGGTGACATGGAGCAGCTCCGCCTGCTTCTGCTGAATATAATCATCAATGCCATCGACGCCGTTCCCATGGGCGGCCGCATCTCCATCGAAGCGCGGCATACGGACCCGCCTGCAAGCTTTGCCATCATTTGTATCAACGACAACGGTCCGGGGGTCCCCGCCGATGTGCTGGAACAGATATTCGAGCCTTATTTCTCCAGGCGTCCGGGGGGCACCGGCTTGGGGTTGTCCCTGGCCAAGCGGATAGTTGACACACACGGTGGTTCAATCATTGTGGAAAACGGCCCGAACGGAGGCGCGCATTTCACTATTACCCTGCCATTGGAGGAAAAACAGGATGGCTAAAATCCTTATTGTCGATGATCAGGAAAGTCAGCGGCGTATTTTGGCGGATATCCTAGGGGAACGAGGCCACCGGGTTTTTCAGACGGGGCAGGTTGATGACGCAATCAAAGCCATTACGGATGACAAACCAGAGGTCGTCATCACCGACCTTAAA
>JAZDKP010000218.1:0-5968 GCA_043802925.1 Fibrobacterota bacterium
CCGGGGCGTTCAAAGTCCTCGGTCTCTATCCGGATTCGAGCGTGGATACGTTGTCAGAGACGTTTGCATGGACGCTCTTGCCGGATACCCTGGCAGGTGTTTCTCCGGCGGGCCAGGTGACAACAGGCCTGTATGCCGGGACCGCTGCTGTGCAATGCAGTTCCGCTGCGCTTGGATGGACGGCTTCCGCAAACCTGATAGTCCGGCCCTTCATTTATTTGCGTCCCATTGCCGATGCATTTACCCGTGACGGGTCTTATGCCGGTATCAATTACGGTACGGATTCCCTTCTTGCCGTTAAAACCGGCGGCGGCGGCTATAACCGAAGAACGTTCTTCAAATTCGATTTGTCCAGGCTTTCCGGACTGACTATCGATTCCGTTATCTTTAAAGTCCGCGCCTACCTGTCGACCCCTTTGTCCGGCGCCTGTATTGCCGGGGTGTATCCCATTTCAACGGATTCCTGGACGGAAAACGCCCTGACCTGGTCCAATCAGCCCGCTTTGGGTCCGGCGCTTGACACCTTTTCCTTTGCCTCCGGTGCAACCACGGCATGGTACGAAACGGAGGTGACCTCCTATGTCAATCAGGAGCTTGCCAAGGACAGCATCCTGTCTTTGGGGCTGTATGATCCGAGCGCAGCCGATATTTACCTCAGTTTTTTGAGCCGGGAAAGCAGGGCCTCGTCGCCGGTACTGGAAGTATGGATTAACCGAGGCAGTACCCAACAGGAGGATGAAACGGACGTGTTGCGCCCCCTGTCCATGGAAATAGCGTCCAATCCTTTCAACCCAAGCGCTCTTATCGTCATCCGGGGTGTCGGGTCGTTGAAGGCAGACGACGCACCCCGGCTCAGGATATACGACATGAACGGCCGGCTGGTATCGGACTTCAGCAGCGCCTTACAAGTCAATCGTCATGAAATCCGTGTGGCCTGGAGTGCAAAGGGCCTGCACTCCGGAATCTACCTGGTCCGCTACTCGGTCAAAGGGAAGGTCCTTGTTGAAAAGGCGCTTCTGCTGAAATAAACCGGCGAGAAGGAGGGGTTGCCATGAGAAGAAACGCAACATGGGTGCTGTTTCTTATGTTGACCGCTGTACTGCAGGGGGCCATTCTGGACGAGGTGTCCGTGGATCGGTTGGCCAAGACCCGTATCAGCGCAAACGCGTGGTCCTGCTGCGTGCTGGCCAGCTTTGGACAGCCCATTGAAACCTTCAATGGCAGGCAGTACGCGGTCTTTTACGACAACCTCGGCAATGTTTGCGTGGGCCGGCGTACGGTTTTCGATGCCTCCTGGGACACCCTCCGTATCGCCGGATATATTACAAGCACAACGGACGGTCATAACACGCCGGTGCTGGGGGTCTGTCCCCTGGACGGCACCCTTCATCTTGCTTGGGACCATCACAACAATTACCTCCATTACGCGGTATCGGTCAACGGGCTGCTTAATGCGCCGGATAGTTTTGCCTGGACCGGATCGCTCTTTGGGCCGGTACGTTCCTCAGAAGTCATGCCCGGCCTGAATGTGGTGACCTATCCCCAGTTTCTTACGAGGCCTGACGGCGCGCTTCAGTTTATCACGCGGCTGAACGGCGGGAGCGGCGCCGCGGACTGGGCGCTCTGGGAATACAATGCGGATTCCTCAAAATGGAATTCCGTGGGAATGTTTCTTTCAAAAGAGGGCACGTTTACCTGGCCAGACAATGGATTGACCCACTCCCGCTGCGGGTATCCCAACGGATACACCTATCATGGCAATCGCCTGCATCTCACCTGGTGCTGGCGTGAAGACATCAGCCATCCGGGAAACACCAACCATGACCTGATGTACGCCTACAGCGATGACTTTGGCCGCACCTGGCATAATTCAGCGGGCGATTCCATTGGCGCGGCGGGGACCCACCCCATGAAACTCGCCACCACGGGTATCAAGGTATGGGAAATCCCGGTCAACCGCGGTTACATCAACCAGGTCTGCCAGAACGTGGACAGCCGGGGCCGCGTGCATGGGGTCACCTGGCACGTGCGCGACAGCAGCGCCAACGACCTGACCTATTTCCCGCCCAACGGCTGGTACTTCCATTACTGGCGGGACACCACCGGGATTTGGCGCCGCGATTCCCTGTTTGCAAAACAGGAACGGTGTAAGCTTCTTTTTGACGGCAATGACAATGCCTTTCTCGTCACCGCCAGCGCAACGGTTTACGGTGCGACCGCTTCCTCGGGCTGGACGGACTGGACGCAGATTGTGGACGAGAACATCGGCGGAGGCGAGCCCACCGTGGATTTTTCACTATGGAACACTTCGAAGGTGCTTTCCCTCATGTCAGCGGATTTGTCCGTGCTGGATGTGGCCATCAGCGGCCGTGACTGGCCCGTGGCCAGGGTTAACGTGAAAAACACGGCTGACTCTGCATTGGGCAATGCGCTCGCCCTGTTGTACCGGAACGACACCCTTGTCAGGGGAGGCCTTACGGATTCAGCCGGGAATTTCCCTGTCCGCCTGGAGCAGGGAACCTACACGGTAGGGGTATCCCGCGTTGGCTTTAACCCCGAGACGCTTGCAAACCAATCTGTCAACAACCTCCCGGCGGACACGCTGGTGATTCAAGTGCTTTTGACGGCGCTGGCGCCAACGGGTCTCAGGATACAGCCTGATTCGCTCACCCTGAACCTGAATGACTCCGCGCTTCTTTCTGTTCGGACAATCTTTTCGGACAACAGTGATGCGGCCTGTTCGGAGTCTGTGACCTGGACCTCCCGCTCGCCTGCTGTCGTTCCGGTGGACAGCACGGGCCGCGTGCATAGCCTCGACCAGGCCGGTGAGGCCATCATTGTCTGCGCTGCCGACTCCTCCGGCCTGCGGGACAGCATCCGGGTGAAGGTGATGGCCTATCAGGAGGTTTCCCTGTTTCCTACGGACGACGCCTATGTACGGGACGGTACCTACGCGGCCCAGAATTTCGGCAGTGAGACAGGACTGATGACCAAAACGGGCGCCATTGGATATACACGATGGAGTTATCTGAAATTCGACCTGGACAGCCTGGCCGGTTCGTCCGTGATCAGCGCAAAACTGAGGCTGTATGTGACGGCCTCAGACATCACCACCACCCTGCCGGTTTCCGTTTATGGTGTGGACGACGTAAGCTGGACGGAAGGAACGCTGACCTGGAACAACCGTCCCCTGCCCGTAGCGCCTCTTGACACGGCTACCATCACCCCGGCCATTAATCTTACTTACGAATGGGACGTGACCGCATGGGCCATCTCCTGCCAGGCCGGAGGTTTGATGAGCCTCTGTCTTCTGGACACCACGCATAAAGGAAACAATGGGGTTTATGCGAGCAAGGAAAGCGCGCAGTCCGGCCCCGTGCTGGTGGTGACTGCTGCGGCCCCGGTCGTTTCCGGTGAACGCGTATTTGAGAGGGCCGGATTGGCCTTGAGGGTCCGTCCCAATCCCTTCAATCCCTTGATTGCCATCCGGCTTGAAGGGAGCCGGGCCAACGGCACTGTTTCGATTTTCACGCCTTCCGGGAGGCTTGTCACCTGTCTCGACCTTGAAAAAGGGGGCGCAGAATGGAACGCGGTAAACCTGCCTTCCGGCCTTTATCTTATCCAGGCGCGGGTGGGAACACAGGTGCTGCGGACAAAGGCCATGCTTCTGAAATAAATATAAAGGTCAGGCGCACCTATCATGATCTAAAAAAAGAAAGGGGAATTCCACTATGCGGAAAATCCGAAGAATCCTGTTGTTAACCATTGCAATGCTGGCAATGGTTAATGCACAGGTTACGCTTAACTTGAAAGACGACGGCTACCGGGGCATATGGTATATGAACGAACCCTCCAATGATGTGTATGTTTACAAATACAGCGGCGGCCTTGGGACTTATTGCGCCAAGCATCAGCCGTTCGCCGTTTATTGTAAAGAAGTGAACAAGACATTCTTCTGCTATGGCGGAACAAGTAAAACGAGTTATATGCAGTTGCTGCATATGGTTTCCTATTACGACCATACGACCGGCGTTGTTCCCCGTCCGACTATCGTACTGAATAAACAAACGGATGACGCCCATGACAACCCGGTTATTTCAGTGGATGATTCGGGATATATATGGCTCTTTTCAACATCTCACGGCACCACACGTACGTCCTATATCCATAAAAGCACAGAACCCTATAATGTTGATGCGTTTGAACGTATTTATGCGACACGGCTGGAAGATACGGCAGCCGTGTCATTGAACAATTTCTCCTATATGCAGATATGGCATGATTCCGCAAAAGGTTTTTTCAGTTTCTTTACGCGTTACTACGCTCCTGTTTTTCGGACGCCGGGTTACATTACCAGTCAAAACGGCGTTCAATGGTCGGAATGGAAACCCATGGCAATTATGGGCCAGGGCAGCTACCAGATAAGCGTTACGAATAAAAACAAAATCGGTACCGCGTTTGACTATCATCCTTCCGGAGGCGTTAATGCCAGGACGAACTTGTATTACCTGGAAACGCCGGATCGCGGCGCAACCTGGCAGACGGCCGATGGGCAGGCCGTTACGCTGCCTCTGAGCCAGGTTAATAATACCGCCTTAATACATGATTACGAGAGCCAGGGATTGCTTGTTTATATAAAGGACATTCGTTTTGACAGCAATGACAATCCGATTATTCTTTATCTAACAAGCAAGGGCTATGAATCCGGGCCGGAAAACGATCCGAGGACCTGGACAACGGCCCGCTGGACAGGAACGGCGTGGGACATAAAGCCGGCATTCACCTCCGGTAATAATTATGACATGGGTTCGCTTTACCTTTTAAACGACAGCGCCTGGAAAATCATCGGGCCGACCGAAATGGGGCCCCAGCCCTATAATCCAGGGGGTGAAATCGCCCTGTGGACGACCTCGGACCACGGCAACACATGGGTCCGAATAAAACAGCTCACCTCGGGCAGTCCGCGCAATCACACCTTTGTGCGGCGTCCGGTAAATGCCGACTCTGCTTTTTGGGGGCTATGGGCCGACGGGCACGGACGTATGCCTTCGGTATCCTATTTATATTTTTGCGACATGCATGGCAATGTACGGCTTTTACCTCCTACGATGACAACCGACAGCGTGGTTCCTGGAATATTCACGGGTTTCAACATGGTTGGAATCGAAATACTTCCGGAGCATGTAGTCATGTCAACAAACCGCACCTATCAATTAAAAGCAATCGGTCTTTATTCCGACGGCAGTTCTTTGGAAATCAAAGACAGCCTCGTATGGTTGATCCGTTCCCCCGGCATTATCACTGTCAATGACAGCGGAAAAGTGACGGCATTCGCCGAAACCGGAACACAAACGGTTGTTTGCTCGTTGACCACATCCGGTATTAAAGACAGCTGCCTCATTGACGTCGTAGACACCATAAGCTGTTATTTCGACGATTTTGACAGGGTGCCCAGGCTCTCCTGGACGCCTTTGCATTCTTCGTACTGGTCCATTGATTCGGATTCAGGCAACTATGCCTATCATTTAAACACTACCGATTATGTTGCCGATGGCGCCAAACCCGGTGAGTATTCATTGCTAAATGACGTCACGGTCAAGGATTTTGAACTGGAGGTGCGTGTCCGTTCCACGGAAATCGCGGGCAATACCTTGGCTGATTATGTTGTCATATTCGGATATGAGGACCCTGACAATTATTATTGTTTGCTGGCCCATGCAACACGAGGGGCCCTATATAAGTTTACAAACGGAATACGCGACACCCTGCTTGATATCAATGAGCCGCTGATTACAAACCGGACCTACGATACGTTAAAGATTGTTTCAATGGATAACACGATTACTGTTTTCCATAATGGGATTCAAAAATATTCCGTTGCGGAAACAATCAGTGTGGCAGGGCAGGTCGGTCTCGGGTCATTCAATGACGGTCACGCTGAAGAACTTGATCTGGCTCGTCTCTGGCC
>JAZDKP010000219.1:0-11008 GCA_043802925.1 Fibrobacterota bacterium
CTTTTCTACTGACGATTTTGAGAAATTGAAAACGTACAAACGTGAAAAGAAACGGAACGGAAAGCAGTTCCACGCCCGTACCTTGACTCCTGTGGGCGAGTAAAAAAGGGATTGAAGTGAAATGAAACGGTACCTCCTGACGCTTTTGGCCGCGCTCCTCTGCCTGATGGCGCCCGTTCAGGGCCAAATCAAGCGGTCACGTGCGGAAAGCATCCCTGAACTCACGGCCTCCAACACCGTGGGCTACGGCGACGTATGGTCGCAGTCCGCGCTTTCGGTGATTGTCCGCAAGCAGAGCGGCGCTAAAGTTGAACCTTACCAGGCTGTGGGTTTCGGACTGGCGCAGAACATGTCCCTTTTCGGCGGCGTTGTGCCGTTTGACGGGGGCCTCAAGCAGCTCATCGGCAAGGCCGACGCCCATTTCAAAATCACCTGGCCCAATAACGACAACCTCCGCCTCTTTGGTTTCGCCCTGCAGGGCGACATGGTGCTGTCCACGGAAATGGACACCACCGGCTCGGGCACTGACACATCGCGTCCCGCCTTTCTGCCGCAGATAGGCGTCACGATCCTGGCTGATGCAGACCTCATCAAGCTCTGGCCCGAGGTTCCGCTCAAGGTTTACCTCAACTGGTCACTCATCGACGACGACCGCCAACTCACCCAGTATCATCAGCAGAGCATACGCTTCGGTGCCGAATGGAAGGGCGAACGCCACAGTGTTTACCTTGCTGTCAAAACCGGCCTGTACAAGCGGGTCACCGGCGACGCGGTTGTAGACAACGCGGCCGGGTACGACGAGACCGTGGTCTCCCTCATGCCCGGCGTGCGTTATCGCGTGCTGTCACGCTTTTCCATCACTGCCTCCGCGTTTTTTACCCCGGTGGCGCGGTTGCTGCCAGGAAGCAGGCTCGATTACGCCGGCGTCGCGTTCAAGGCCGGGCTCGAGTTCCCGCTCTTTTACCGCGAAACCAATGCGGAGGCCATCCGCGGCATGATTTTCCTTGAACGTAAAAAAGCCATTGTTAACAAAGGGCCGGCGGAAGGTCCGGACAAAAGAAAAGACGATATCAACGCCCTGCTGTTGCCCGGCGACGAGCAGAACCGGCAGGAGCTTTCGAATATGCTGAAGGACGAGGACAAGACCCAGGAGCGCGAGCAGCAGCTCCGGGAAAAACGGAAAAAAATCAATGAAGAGCTCCGGCAAATCGAGGACCTCCTCGAGTAGGGGACAAGGACGTTGACCGTGATGGCGCGCCTTCTTCTCCTCCTGGCCCTACTGATCGCCTTGCCGCTCCACGCGGCCCCGGGGAAAGACACGCTTGCTTCGGCCGGCAAGTGGACTGACATGCGCATGCTCATCGGCCGCCTCGAGGAAGAGTACGACCGCATGCTCATCCTGCAGGACGAGGTGGGCCGCCTGCGCAACGCCTGCGAGGACCTGCGCCTGCTCCAGCTTTACCCCGAGGGACTCACCAGGCTCAAGGACAGCTCGGCCGTGGCTCTTGACAAGACCATCCGTGCGAAGGAGGGACAGGTGGCCGGATTCGAGACCGGGTGCGAGGAACTCCGGCGGCCGCTCCTGGACGCCATTGCCATGACCAAGGAGCTGGTTTACGAGGACCCGCAGGCTTCCATGCTGGCCATGCTTTCGGATGAAAGCAAGGCGCGCGTGCTGCGCATTCTCCAGCTCAAGCGGCAGCTGAATGCGCTCTGGAAGACGCAGGACCTCCTGTTGGATCGCCTCTACGCCATGGCCGGGCTGCCCGTGGCCTCTCCGGCCGACAGCAACGGCTTTGACGCGGAGTTCTTTCAGGTCATCTATTCCAACCTCGGCATGTCGTCCGACCTGTTCCTCCGCCGCCTCAACGCTTACAAGGACAGCCTGTCGCTCAAAATGGACGCCAAAACCCTGCCGCAGATTGCCGGGCTTGAACTGGCGGCCGCGGAAAAGCGGTTCCGCAACGGAAAAACCGCGGACGCGGAACGCGACCTTCTGGCCATTGCCCGGCGTTACGAGCAGCGTATCGTGTTGAACGGGGTGTATTACTATCTCGGCCAGGTTTCGCAGATGCTGAACAAGAACCGGGAGGCCGTGGATTACTATTCGCAAATCGCGCGGACGAGCCCTTATTTCATCAAGGGCGTGGCGGGCATCCTCCAGGCGCACTATTCCAAGGGGGAGTACGATCGTGTGGTGGAGCTGTTCGGGAAAATGCAACCCGAGTTCAAGGACACCGCGGGCCTGAACCCGGTCCTCTTCGTGGTGAGCCAGGCGCTTTACGAACTCGGCCGGGACGCGGCCATGATTGAGCTCTCGGCGCGGGCGGAGAAAGAAAAACCCTATTACCTCGGCATTCTTTACACGCTGGGCCAGTCGTACACCCGCAAGGGCGACCTCATGACCGCGCGCTCGATTTTTCGCACGGTGGCCGACGCCCGGCGTGTGCCCGCGTCCGACCAGTCTTTTGTCAACTTGGCCCGGCTCTCCATTGCGCACCTCGATTACAGCGAGGGTGCCTACGGCCAGGCGCTCAAGGCCTATCTTGGTTTTCTTGACAACGAGGCACTCTTTGCCGAGGCGCTGCGCGGCATCGCGTGGTGCTACCTCTCCCTCGGTAATTACGAAAAGGCGGAGATCGCGCTTAAGCGCCTTGTCAATCAGGCCCCCGCGGAACCCCTGGGCTGCGAGGCCCTGCTGCTGCTGTCCGAGAACTGCCTGAAGAAAGCCAAGGGCGAATGGCAGTTCCGCAGCGAGCAGCAGAAGAACCTCCGCCGCATCCAGGCCTACCTGCGCCTGGTGGAACGGCGGCGACAGGCGGGCGAAATCGATTCGCTCCAGTACGCCGGCGCGGTGACCCGGCTCAAGGCCCTGCTCAAGGAGAACAAGGCCGAGGAGAACGTCAAGACCGAGGACGTGGCCGCTCTCTACGGCCGTTCACAGGAGAGCCTCGACCTGCTGGTGGGAAGCTACCAGAGCGGCGATTTTGTACGCAACCCGTTCAAGGACCAGAAGCAGGAACTGTTGATCCGCATCCGCGACCTTGACGCGCGCTCGCGGGCATCGCAGGCGCGCGTCGCGCAGCCCCTTGAAGATCGGGTCCGGCGCGAGGCCGACGGCAAACGGCGGGCCGATATTCTCGCCACGGTGCTCAAGGCGCGGCTCTTCCGTGTCAAGCTTTCCATGGAACGCCGCGAGTGGCAGGTTGAGTACGGCCAGTTCTTTGCCCAGAGCATCGACGCCAAGCTGGATGCGCTCAAGGGCGATTCCGCGATGAACGACTCGGCCCGTGCGGCGTCGCGCGCCCGGTTGGAGACCACCCGGACCGCGATCCTCCGCGACCTCGACTATACAGCTGCGATGGAGCAGAAGGAGACGTACGACGAGCTTCTGCGGCTGCAGTCCGCGCCCCTCGATTCGGAGCAGGCCCCCTTCGTCTTCTATTATCTCGCCGAAATCCGCTACCGGACGGCCCAGGATGAGTACCTTCGCCTGGACGAGGAGTATGAGCGGAGGATGGCGGACTACGAAAAGGCCCGCGCGGCCGGCGACACGCTCGTCAAGCGGCCCACGGCGCCGCTCCTGGACTACCACCGCGCCAAGGCCGACTACGCGGCGCTGGCCGCGCGGTACCCGGGTTCGCGTTTCGCGGACGCGGCGCTGTATTCGCTCATGTTCTGCAACACCGAGGAGGGCGACAAGGCCGCGGCCAAGATGTGGGGCGAAAAGCTGGTGTCCCTGTTCCCGAACAGCGACTACGCGCCGCAGACCTACCTTCTCCTCGGCGAGTTTTACTTTGACGAAAACCAGCTTGAGCTTGCGCTGCGCAATTACCGCGAGGTCCTGCGCTTTCCGGGAAGCCGCTGGTTTGACAAAGCACTTTACAAGATGGGTTGGACCTATTACCGTCTCTCGGACACCAAACGCGCCATCAGCGCCTTCTTTTACCTCATCAACGAGCAGGATGAACTGAACGAGAACGGACTCGACCTCGAGGCGGTCAAGAAGAGCCTGCTCACCAAAGAGTCCATCGATTACGTGGCCATCAGCTTCGCCGAGGCGGACACCATCGAGAACGAGATTGTGGGGCTCAAGAAAGCGCTTCGGTTTGTCAAGAAGATCCGGAACGACTACGTGGGCTCGCGCATCCTGCACAAACTGGGTGACGTGTACAAGGAACAGCTCAAGTACACGCATGCGCTTGAGGCGTACCGCGAGCTCAAGAACGGGTACCCGGACTACCGCGACCTGCCCACGGTCATGTACAGCGTCATCGAGTGTTACGAGCAGAAGAGCCAGTTCCAGGCCGCCAACGACGGCCGGCGCCAGCTCTTTCTCAAGTACAACCGCAACAGCGAATGGGCGAAGGCGCAAAAGGACAGCGCGGCCGTGGCCTACGGTGATTCGCTGGCCGAGCAGACCCTGCTTGAGGCCGCGAGCTATACCTATTCGCTGGCCATTGAAAAGAAGAACAAGGACATGTACCGCCAGGTCATTGACATGTACTGGGACTACATCAAGACCTACCCGGAAAAGGACAAGGCGAGCGAGTGCCATTACTATATCGCTGAAATCCTCTTTGGTGCGGGTGATTACCTCGAGGCCGCGCGACAGTACATCGAGGTGTCGCGGAAATACCGGACCTCCAAGTATTGCGAGACCGCGGCCATGAACGCCATCGTGGCCGCGCAAAACCTGCTCAAGCAGGAGGAACAGCAAAAGGGCAGCGGGCAGGCGCCCGAGGCGAAACCATGATGAAGCACCGGCAACCCCGCCGCTTTGCGGCATTATTCCTGGCCGCCCTTCTCCTCGCTGCCTGCGCTGGCAGTGGCAAAAAGGGGGACGCACCCGCGCCCGGCAAGGCCGCGCCCAAGCCCGCGGGCCGCGACACGTCGGCCGCGAAAGCGCGAGGCAACGGCATCAACTTCATGGACTCGCTCAAGCTCGAGAAGGAGTCGTTTGACCGGTTGTCGAGTGCGACCAAGCTCCTGCTGCAGGCCGTGGATAATTACATCGAGGTCCTGCCCACCCAAAAGCGGGTCTCCGAGGTGCTGATGCTTAAGGGTCACACCTTCTACAACAACAAGATGTACAAGAGCGCCCGCGCTTCGTACGAGGCGGTGATCCAGAAATACGATAAAGCCCCCGAGCTCCCCGAGGCCATCAAGATGACCGCGCAAACCTACTACGAGGAAAAGCAGTTTGACGCGGCCAAGGCCTGGTATATGAAACTCAAGGACGCGGCGCAGTCGGGCGAGGACAAGGCCGAGGCGAGCGTGCGCCTTGCGGAGTCCTACTACCAGTTGGGTGAGAAATACCGGGCCGCGGGCAGTTCGCAGCAGGCCATCGACCAGTTCAGCCAGGTGGTCATCGAATTTCCCACCTCCAAAATAGCGGACGCATCCCAGTACAACGTCAGCAATCTCTATTC
Source organism: Fibrobacterota bacterium (assembly GCA_043802925.1). Taxonomy (GTDB): domain Bacteria; phylum Fibrobacterota; class OXYB2-FULL-49-7; order OXYB2-FULL-49-7; family JAEUSG01; genus JAZDKP01. The sequence goes on from JAZDKP010000219.1 coordinate 5,433, forward strand.
GGAAAGGAAGGAGTGGTCCAACGCCATCCTTTCGTATAACAAGCTGATTGCGGCCTATCCCGCTTCGCAGTTTGTGGAGCCCGGTTTTTTCCAGATGGCCAAGGCCTACGAAGCCATGGGCAACTGGTCCAAGGCGGCCATCACGTATGTCGAGATCTTCAAACGTTTCCCGGCGTCCGCCAACGTCAAGGATGCGCTCTACAACGCGGGCCTTGCCTACGAAAAGGAGGAAAATTTCCCGCTCGCGGCCAAAATGTTCGAGAAGTACGCGGCCACCTGGCCCACGGACAAGGACGCACCCGACGTGCTCTTCCGCGCGGGCGAGCTCTACGGCAAGCTTGAGGACTGGGCCAACGTGGAGCGCATCAACAGCATGTTCGGCACCCGCTACGGCAACGATAAAAACCGCGTGGTCATGGCGCTCTGCATGACCGGCATCGCCTCGTACATGCAGAAGAAATACGGCCGCGCGGTTGAGGAATTCGCCAAGGCCATCGCCACGGGCAAATCCATCGGGTTCGAGAACAAGGTCAACGCCTTCTATGCGGCCAAGGCGCAGTTCACCATCGGCGAAATCAACCAGATGCTGGCCGACTCCATCGCACTCATCCTGCCCGAACCGGAATACCAGTCGCGGCTCAACCGGAAGATCAAGTACGTGGACGATGCGGTCATGGCCTACACCCGGGTCAGCGGCTATAAGCTCATCGAATGGACCACCCGCGCCATCTACCGCATCGGGGAAACCTACGAGCAGTTCGGCGTGGCCGTATACAAACGCGAACGGCCCAAAAACGCGAACGTGAACAAGATGATCGCACTCGAAGAGGGCGTGGCCGCGGTGGTGGAGCAGTACCTGGTGGGCAAGGCCATGGCCACGCACGAGCAGAACGTGACCTTCGGCATCCAGTACAAGTATGAGGATGAGTGGATCGGGCGTTCGCGGCAGCAGCTCTCCAAACTGCCCTGCCTTGCGGCCAACACGTATGCGAGCCTCATCAAGGTGGTCGACGGCGGCATCGCGCCCGCGGACGCCGCCAATCCCATGAAGATTATCCAGCAGAAGCTCACGCTGCTACAGAACGTGGCCCCGTTCCAGGACAAGGCCATCACCCTCTACCTCAAGACGCTCGAGATGGCGGCCAAGTACGGCGTCGAGGACAAATACAAACTCACCGCCTCCGCGGAGGTGACGCGCATGTCGTACAGCGTGGGCAACACCTATGCCGAGGTCGTGGCCGTGGCGCGCGACGCACCCGTGCCGCCCAACTACGACGTTTACAAGACCTTCTTTTACAAGGTCAACCTGCTGGGCGAGGGCCTCGTGGAATACGAGAATAGCGCCATTTCGGCGCTTTACAAGAATATCAAGATTGCGGAGGCCTACGGCATCAAGGACGAGTGGGTCCAGAAGTCCCGGGAAAAGATCGCGGAAGTCCTGTTTACCCGGAGTTTCTGCTACGAAATTCTGGCCGACGAGGCGCTCCGCCGCCCGTCCGTGCCGGCCGGCGCCAACGCGGACGAGACCGAGGAGTACCGGCTCCAGTTCGAGGATTTGGGGTACAAACTGCAGGACGAGGCCTACAACATCTACCGCGATGTGCTGGAGAAGGGAAAACAGGGCGTGACCGCGGGTCCCTTCCTTGACCTGAGTTATGTGCGTATCTACGCCAATTTCCCGAACGAGGTGGGGGAGAAGGTGGAGCGCGACACCGTGATGACGCTCAAAAGCGAAAAGGGCTGGCTCACCCTTGAGGCGCCGCTGCCCGCGGACTGGAAAGAGGAGGCCTTTGTTGATTCGCTCTGGGGTGGAGTCAAGAAGGGCCAAAAACCCGATTCCGTGCAGCTGCTGGGCGTTACGGAGCCCATGACCGCTGTCTGGGGCGGTCGCCTCAATGCGGGCGCGTTTGTGTTCGCATCTGACATCGCTTTCCGTCGTACCTTTTCGGTCCAGCGGTCCGGCGACAAGGCGCGGCTTCAGTACGCGGCCACGGGCCCGGTGGAGATTTACCTGAACGGCAAACCGCTGGCCGTGGATTCACTCAAGGCGGGCCAGCTCTGGAACCGCGTCCGGAAACTGGATCCCGTGCCCGCGGAACGCTTCAAACCCGGAAAAAATGTGCTCGCGGTCCACGTGCGGAACACCATTTTGGACGCCCATGGTTTTTTCATGGAGATGACCTGGACCGACAAGCTTTCGGACCTCCGGCCCCGCCTGCCCTCCATGGCCGCGCCGATGACCCGCGCCGCGCTCAAGAAAATAAAATTTGAGTACCCGAAAACATCTAATTTCGCGTACGATGCCGCGCATTTTGAACTGAGGTAAGACGCATGCGAACCCGGACGGCCCTTTTAACGCTGCTGGTGATCACGGTCCTTGCCGCGACCGCGGCCGAGACACAGTTTTCGCGCTCAGTTAAAGCGGGTTCGGCCCCGGCCCCGCAGGAGGAGTCGTTTGTCATCAAGAAGCCGGGTGAGATTACCTTCACCTCGGGCATCGTCATCGAAGGCCGGGTCGAAAAGCCCCAGGTCATGCTCGTGTTCATCAAGGAACGCATCAAGCTTGAGCCCGTCGTATTCCGTCAGTCGCCGATTGGGAAAATCACCGAGCCCCTGCGCATTACGCCTCTGGAAGCCGGCGCAAAGTAACGGAAGCTTATGCCCGCAGCCGGCGCGCCAGCACCGAAAGGGCGAACAGCCCGGACGCCGTGAGCGCGATGGTGGCGCCCGCGGCGGTTGACAGGTAAAACGACGCCACCAGCCCCGCAATCCCCGACCCCACGCTCAACCCCGCTGAAAGCCAGAAATACTGAAAGGCTGTACGCGCCAGGTTGCGCGCCGCGGCCACGGGCAGGATCAGCAGGGCGTTCACCACGAGCAGGCCCACCCAGGGAATGCTCAGTGTCACCACCAGTGCCGTGAGCATTGCAAAGAGGGCTTCGGTCCGGAAAACGGGCAGGCTGCGGCTGCGGGCCAAGGGCCGGTTGAGGGAGACCAGAAAGAGGCGATTGAAAAAGAGGAGATAGACGAGCAGGGTGAAAACGAGCGCTCCGAGAAGGCGGGTGAGGTCCCCGGGCGACACGGCCAGGAGGTCGCCAATGAGGTAGCGCGAATAGCGGGCGAACCCGCCTCCCCGTGAGAGCAGGACCAGCCCGAGCGCCAGGGTGGAGGCCATGACGATGCTGAGGAGGGTGTCCATGGACGCGGCGCTGTACCGGCGCAGAAAGGTGACGAGGAGCGCGAGTAACGCTGAAAAACCGAGCATGGAACCGGTGGGGTCCGCGAGGCCCGCGAGCGCGCCGATGGCGATGCCCGTGAGCGCCGAATGGCCGATGGTGTCCGGGAAAAAAGCCATGCGGTTGCTGAGGAGCAGCATTCCGAGCGCGGCGAACAAAGGCGTCACGAAAAGGACCGCGAGGAGGGCGTTGTGCATAAAGCCGTACTGCGCCCATTCAAAGGGAAGGCGGGCGAGGAGGCCGTGCCAGCCGGTCATGCGCCCTCGCTTTCCACGTGTTCCGGGCAGGCCTGGCGCGGTGGCGCAAGGGGCGGCCGCGCCGGGACTGCGGCTGGGCCGAAGGTCTGGTGCACGAGCGGGTGCGCAAGGACCGCGTCGGGCGCGCCGTCCGCGAGGATGGTGCGGTTGAGGAAAATCATGCGATCCGCGAAACGGGCCGCGGTGAGCAGGTCGTGGGTGACCAGCAGAATGGAAAGGTCAAACGTCCTGCGCAGGTCCGAGACCATATTATAGAACAGGTCGATGCCCTTGGGGTCCACGCCCGAGACGGGTTCGTCGAGCAGCAGGAGCGCCGGGCGCGGCGTGAGCGCGAGCGCGAGCAGCACGCGCTGGAGCTGGCCGCCCGAGAGCCGGCCGAGCTTTTCGTCAATCAGGTGGCCGGCCTGCACGCGTGCGAGGCTTTCCTGCGCGGCTTTGCGGTGTGCGGACCGGACGCCCAGCCAGAGCGGAAAGCGCGACGTGGCCGCCGCAAAGAGGTCGAGGACCGAGACCGGCGCGTCCGCGTCAAAGTCGAGCCGCTGGGGCACGTAGCCGATTGTGGGCTTCATCGGCACGGTATCGGACAGCCGGTGAAAGAGCAGGCTGCCGGTATGGGGCACTTCGCCGATGAGCGCGCGGAGCAGCGTGGTCTTGCCCGCGCCGTTGGGGCCGATGAAGGCCGTGAGCTCGCCGCAGTGGACATGCAGGTTGATATCGTGGAGCACGGCGCGTCCGGCGAGCGTGACGCCGAAGCGGACGAGCCGCGTGCAGCAGCCGCCTCCGGTGCAGGCCGGCGCGGCCACGGGCGTGGGGTTGCTCATGGATGCGCGAGGGCCTTGCGGAGCACGGCCGCGTTCCGGTCCATGATGGCGATGTAGGCGCCGGGGGAGTCCGGTCCCATGACACACGGGTCAAGGGCGTACGTCTTGGCGCCGGTCTCGCGCGCAAGGAGGCCCGGGATGTTGGACGGGTATTGCGGCTCCGCGAATATTGCGCGCACCTTTTTTTCACGGATAGTGCGGATGAGGACCGCCAGTTCCGCGGCCGTGGGTTCGCTGCCCGGGTCTTTTTCAATTGCGGCCGCGATGTTCAGGTCGAACTCCTGTGCAAAATAGGGAAACGCCTCGTGCAGGGTGATGATGTCGCGGGAGGAAAGACCCTGCAGGGAATCATGCATGCGCGTTTTAAGCGCTGTGAGTTTGACGAGGTAGGCTTCGCTGTTCCGCCGGTAGAGGGGGGCGTTGGCCGGGTCGAGGCCCGCGAGCCCCTCGGTGATGTTCCGGACCTGGTCCATGGCGAGCGTGACGCTGACAAAGACGTGGGGGTTGTTGTTGAGGAGCGGGATGCCGCGGCTTGCGTCAATGACAGGAAGGCCGGGCCGTGTCTTTTCTATTTTGCCGAGGAAAGACTCCATGCCCGCGCCGTTCACGATAAAGGCGGTGGCATGGGCGATTGCGATCATGTCCTCCGATTTGAGCGCAAAATCGTGCAGGCAGCCGGTGGTGGGTTTGGTAAGGTTGGCCACGCGTACGCCGGGGACCCCTTGCGCGATATTGATTGTCATTATATAGACCGGGTAAAAGGAGGCTAGAATGACTTTTTCCTGCGCGGACGCGGGGGTGCGCGATTCCGGGGATGGGGCAGGGGCGTTGCAGGAAAGGGCAAAGAGCGCTGGGAGCAGCAGGAGGGCTACGCGGGCCGTTTTACGTTCTTTCATGGGCATAAAATAATATTGTCGAGGACGGGGAGGGGATCAAAGCAAAAAGAATCTAAATCTGAAGCGGGGGCTTCCCGCCCCCTAAGACCCCGGCCCTGTTTTCTTTTTGAACTCACCCCCCTTTCCCCCCTCTCTCTCCCCTCGACTCCGCTCGGGGATCGAGAGGGGGCTATTGGTTAGCGAACGAAGCATGCTGGTTTTAAGAAACGTTCCAGCCAAACGAACCCTATAGGGCTCAAAATCTACGTGCCGCGCTTTGGCGGCAAGAAGATTTTGCCCTTAGCTGACTCCCTCCAGCCAAACAGCTTTAGATACTATTCTATAAAAATCAAAAGTCCGCCAGCAGGCGGACAAATCCAAATCCGC
>JAZDKP010000220.1:0-10819 GCA_043802925.1 Fibrobacterota bacterium
CATCCAGCTAAAATCGGGCCCGAAGATGACCCCTTTCCACTCCACGAGTAAGCGGGTGGATCGCTTGTCAGTGTCAAGCATGCTTGACATTCATTCTGATTTAAACTAAATTATATCCGGGGTGTTTCATGTATGTCAGCACATTACAGATAATCATGAAGGCCAGGGGCCTTAATCAATCCGACATTTCAAGGATTGCCGGTGTCAGCCGGCAGTCCGTTTCTCTCTGGTTGTCTCATGGCTCGGATTTTCAGAACATTCAAATATTGCATCTTATAAAACTCTCCAGCGCGTTGAATATATCCATCGATGTACTGGCCCGGCCCATGCCTTTACTGAGCGACCCGGACACCCGGCAATCGTTGTTCGCCGAGTTCTGCTGGGATTTTCTGTTTCCGGATATTGACACTTTTTTTGTCGCGCTGGTAAAACACCAATTGCCAGCCCTGGGACGACTGGTTGCCTGCCGCGGTCTTTTCGAATCCGCCTATCTGCTCGGTTCTGTGGTCTGGAAAGGATACCCCGACTATTGCAAATACATTCACCCTGCCAAAAAAAAGGAATGTGACTATCTATGGAACTTTCACAAAAGCCGGATGTCCGATTAGCCAAACGCGTGTTACCGGCTCCGCTCTACAGGGCTTTGTCCCATTTGTTTGCGCAAAACATCAGCGACTGCATTCTGGTCGGCGGTACGGCGCTCAGTGGTTTTTATGCCGGCCACCGGCGTTCCGACGACCTTGATTTATTTGTTAAAGACGACGCTGCCTTCGCACAGGCACGGCTGGCCTTGAAATCGCTGCAGAAGCTGGATACGCAAATTACGGAAACGGCCCGCAGCAACCAGTACGTTAAAGCCGTCTGCAATCTGGACAATCATTCCTTTACCGTGGACATTGTTCTGGACGAGAATCTTTTTCGTGTCGGCGGTTTCAACCTATGCGAAAACAAGGTTGCCGTGGCGGACCTGGCGACGCTGTTCATGATGAAGTCCGCTGCGCTGCTGTCCCGATGCAGCGAAAAGGATTTGTATGACCTGGCCTGGCTGTTCGACAATCTTGAGAATATTTCGGTTTCGGATATGGTTGCCAAGGGCGTTAAAATTGACGCGGGAATAAAACCCGAGACCGTTTTGTATAGCGTTTCAAGCAGTCAAATCCGGAAAGAGGCCTGCGGTTTTTCGCTGGATCCGGATCTGGACGCCAAAGCCGTCCATGCGCGGATTGAAAAATTCAGAAAACGGTTGATCCGCGAATTAACGGATTATATCCGTAACAACACAACATCCGGTTTAAAACCGATTGTGGACACGCTCCGGAAATTATATTCTAAAGGCCAGCCTCGGTAAAGGGGTTTCTATAGCGCAATCTCCAATTGACGCAAATCGAAAACAGCTATGGATTTTGATTTAATGATGAGTTATATTAGTACACATGAACAATAGTGCTATCAAGCAAATCATTTCCTCCGCAAAATCGGAAATCCAATACCGGTTCAAAGCGGATGTCCGCGGTATTTTCGGTTCCTGTGCGCGGGGCGACATGACCGAATCAAGTGATGTTGACATTTTAGTGCATTTCCATGACGGGGCCACGCTGATTGAACTTTCGGGTCTTGCGATGTATCTGACGGAACGGATTGGCCGGCCAGTGGACATTGTATCGGACCGGGCAATTCGTGAGGAAATCAGTTCAACAGTCTTAAACGAACTGGTTTCCGTATGAGCCCCCGGAATCCTGACCTTTACCTCAAAGACATACTTGAAGCCGCTGAAGGGATTCTCTCTTTCACTGCAAATATGGATTATAACGGTTTTATTGGGGATGACAAAACATATAGCGCTGTTATTCGTAAGTTTGAGATTATCGGAGAAGCGGCCAAGAATATCCCTGAGCCAATCCGGGTCGAATCTCCTGACTTGCCTTGGAAGGAAATGGCGGCATGCGTGACCGGTTAATCCACGGATATTTTGGAGTGGATTCTAAAGTGGTTTGGGAAACTGTTCGCACGCATATTCCCCGTCTTCAAACGGGAATCAAAGCGCTTCTCGAAAAGAATAAATAGCTATTATTTCACCGGCTACCTATCGCTTCGTTGCCTCTTCCTGCGCCACCCGCGCCCAGAGCGCAAGCGTTTCCGATTTTCCGTTGAGCGTATGAATATCACTTAGGTTCAAGTCCATGGGCATTTCTTTGGCCGCGTCCAACAGTCCGCGAATTTCCTTTCGCATGTCGCTTTCCGTCATCCCGAAGAGCACTTTGCCCGGGTGCGCATGCACTTCCATGACCGCCTTTCCCTGAAGCACTTCCACGGCGCGCGCAACAGTGGACCAGGGCGACACATGCTGGCGCCGGAGGTTGGGGAGGTGCTGGGTGTGGATGATTTTCTGGTCCAAGGTTTCACAGCCGTGATAATAGACGGTCTTCTGCGAGAAGTGGCGGGCCAGACGGCAGTTATAATCGTGGACGAATTCCTTGAACATGTCCGGGCCAAAGCCGGACGAAGTTTGCGCGGAAACATAGGGCCACTCGTGACGCAGGCGCGGGGTGCGGTCATTGTTGCGGTTGCCGTGGGTCATGTGTGCGCAGTGGATGCGGTGTTCCAGGACCGGCTGGTAGTTGCCGCTCCGGTCCACGAGCTGCTGGTTGAGCCAGCCCTTTTTCTCGCGGAAAAGGTGCTGCTTCTCATAGGCGGACGTGATGAAATCCATGAGCCGGTGAAGGTCGTCGGGGTCGTCGATGGCGTCCATCATAATCTGTTCGATGCCGCGCATTTCAGCTGCCATGTCAAAGGGCGAGGTGCCCAGGTTGTCGTGATAGGCGTAGATGTCGAGCCGGTTTTCGGTGAGCGCAAGCGCCTCCTCCTTTTTCCGGGCCCAGGCCGCCTCGTCAACCTCCCAGAGTGGCTCGGTGAGGATGGAAACGTCGATGGGGCCTTTCATGGAGGCGGCCAGGGCCGCGGCTTCCAGCGGATTGTGTGTGCCCGTGTGTTCGGTATTGACCCCCCATCCGCGCTTTTTGAGCGTGGGGACCCAGAGCTTCATGAGCGGCCAGACAATATGGTCATCCGCCACGTTTTCCGCGGCCCAGATGACGCGGCGCAGGAAGAATTCGATTTCACGGGCCGTTTCCCCAACGCATTTACGGAAACCCGCGCCCAGGATGACGTCCCACTGCGGCCCGGGAATGCCTTCGTAATAGACGGAGACCGGGGCTTTGACCGTGCCGCGCAGGTCCTGATGGTCGGCCCAGAGTTTTTTCTTTATTTCCTGTTCCGGCTTTCCGGCGAGTTCGAGGATTTTGTCCACCCACGGTACTAAAATTTCTTTGTCGGACATGAGGCGCCTCCGTTTGGATTATTCAGGACATTGAAAGTCAAATGACCTTTTGGAAAGTTCAGTCCTTTTTCCGCAGTCCATGTTTTTCCACCAATCGATAGAGGCTTCCGCGCCCGATTTTAAGGATGCGCGCCGCTTCGGAAAGATTGCCCTGCACGCTGTGAAGCGCGTTGGAAATCTGGGCGCGGGTTAATAGGCGGGGAGGGACGCGTCCGCTTTTGCGGCGAAGCGGTTGGGCCCGGAATTTATTATCGTGGAACAGGGGGGGCAAATCAACGGGTTTCAGTTCGGAACGGGTATTCATCAGCGCCATATGTTCCACCGTGTTTTTCAATTCCCGAATATTCCCGGGCCAGGGATAGCTTCGGAGCGCCTGCATGACCGGATCGGATACTTTTGGGACCGGGCGGTGGTTGGCCGTGCAAAAGCCTTTCAGGAAATACTCCACCAGATTTGGAATGTCATCGGGCCGATCGCGCAAGGCCGGTACGGCAATCGTAATGCCGTTGATTCGGTAAAAAAGGTCCTCGCGGAACCGTCCTTTGCCCATGAGGGCCTGCAGGTTGGCGTTGGTGGCGCTGAGGATGCGCGCCTGGATTCCGATCGTTTGCATGCCGCCAATCCGTTCAAACTTCTTGTCCTGGAGCACGCGCAGCAGTTTGGCTTGCAGTAACACGTCAAGGTTGCCGATTTCGTCCAGGAAAATGGTGCCTCCGCCCGCGGCCTCCAAACGGCCCATTTTGCGATCAATGGCGCCGGTAAAGGCCCCTTTTTCGTGCCCAAAAAGCTCTGCCTCCAAAAGCGAGGGGGGCAGGGACGCGCAATCAACTTTGACGAAGGGCTCTTTGTTGCGCCGGCTGTTTTCATGAATCGCCCGGGCCACCAGATCCTTTCCGGTCCCGGTTTCGCCGGTGATGAGGATGTGCGCATCGGTATCCGCGACCGTACGAATCTGGGAAAGCATTTTCCGCAGGGGAGGGCTTTGACCGATGAGGCCGCCCTCCGCCTTGTCCAACTGTTGTTGCAGGGCCTGGTGCGCCGTCATCAGGCGCGCGTGGGCGGTCCGCGTTCTTTCAAGGCTTTCGGCAATGCGCCGCAGCTGGGTGACGTCACGGAATTGCACGACCTGCATCGGTGTTCCGTCGATCGTTCGATCCAGAATCTGCATCTCGTAAACAGCGTCCGGGTAATAACGCATCCGGACGCCACTATCGTCAAGCCCCAACTTCAAAATATCGAGCCGTGATTTCCGCGAATATATTTTCAGGCCACGAAATTCGGTTTCCAGGCCGCAGCAAAAGCCAACGCCATCGATGGACGGATCGCACACGGGCGCAAGATCATAATACTCAAGGACGCCCTCGCCGTTTATGGACAGTGTCAACCGTCCCCCGATTTTTTCGACAATGCACGACACCCAGGCGTCCACGGCAACGGGCGGAATCTTGGCTGTCACCAGGTTGAACCCCTTTTTTTTCAGTATTACGCCATTGCCGTTGCCTGAAGGATCCGCGGCATTCTCCACGCCGATAAGATAACCGCTTTCATCGGGTGTATTTCCATAGCCATTCCTTTTCCCGCACACAATGGTTGAAAAAGCCATTGTTTTCCGGCACCGAACCTGGAATTCTATCTTGATATCGCTGTCCGCCCGCACGCTCTTATCGAGCATGGCGAACGAAAATCGTTGGCTTGAAGTTCCCGTCAGCGAGCCGGGGCCGGCCTTCCATTCTCCGTTGGGGCCGAATTGCCATGGGACCTCTTCGGTGGACTCCCGCCCGTCCGGGAACACAGGCCGCCAGGGCCTTTGGGAGTCGCGGGCGCATGCCTGCAAATAGCGCTTTTTTTCCGCGAGCCATGCCTGCACTTTTTCCCATTCCTTGTCGGCAAGGAAATCGCCTATCGGAATCCCGTGATAGGAGGGCAATTTGACAAAAGAGATGAATTGGAGGAAAAAGTTAATGTTGTATTCGACGATGCGCCCCCGCCGATCCAGTGTCACGATGGGGCTCAGGCTGGATTCCAGGATATGGGCGGACAGGCGATGCGCATATAAAGTGAAGAAGGCCAGGAACAGATCCGGGCCGTTGGGCAAAACCTGGATCGTAACCTTGATAGAGTGGAGGTTTGCGCCAAAATAAGAGATATAAGGCCCCACTTTTTCAATGGCGGCCCCGGGTTTTAACCGAAGGTACGTTCCGGAAAGCTTGCCCGCGCGCAACAATGAACTTTTTCGGACAAACACTTCGTCATGAGGATCCAAAACCAGGGAATCAACGGCTTCGCCGACAATTTCATTCGGAAGATAGCCTAAAGTATTGCATAAAAAATCATTGGCATAAACAATTCTTCCCGTTTTATTGTAGCATAAGAATGGCGCGTCCAGTAAATTGATCAGATTATGAGGCGCTGAAAGTGGAACATGCTTGTCCATGGATAATAAGTGTTCTAATTTGTTCTATTTAATTGTTCGAAAATCATTGGTAACTGATTGCAAAATAGATAATAATAGTGATGGCTTGATATGTATTTGTGTCTTATTCTAAGACACAATGGATGCGCCGGCAGCCAAAATAATACAACGGATTGATTTCATTAAGATTAAGTCTTGAAAATATATCGGCCCTGATATTGCAAATTATAGTTTCCATATTTAAAACAGGAGGCCTTCATGTCCAAGTCCGTAAAAGCACTGCGTAAGACCCATCACAAGAAATCCACTTCACGGAAAAAAAAGTCCCAACTATTGGCCGGTGTTCAATATCCGAATTCTGAAAAAGCGCCGGTCACATCCCCTTCCATAACGCGGGGCAAGGAAATCCTTTATCTCACCAAAGCGGACATTGAATCCTTGGGTTACGAACCCGGTGATTTGCTCGAACTTGTCCGGCTGGCCTTATCGGAACATGGGCGGAAACGTTACGAAATGCCCGCGAAGATAGGGCTTCACCCCATCCAAGACACCTTGATGCACGCCATGCCCGCCTTTGTTCCCCACGCCGGGGCCTGCGGCATCAAATGGGCCTATTGCTTCCCGGAAAACTATAAGTACGGGCTTTCACAAACCTCGGGCCTTTTGATGCTCAACGATATCCAAACGGGCTGGCCCATTGCCATTATGGACGCCATTTGGATTACGGCCAAACGCACGCCGCTGGTCACTGCGCTCGCGGTTGAAAAGCTCGCCCGCAAAAACAGCGCCGAAGTCGGTATATTGGGTTGCGGAGTCCAGGGACGCGAGCATATTCCCGCCCTGTCCCTTGTGATGCCCTCGCTCAAAAAAGTCAAGGTGTTGGATAAATTCCCGGAATCCGCCAAGCGATTGGTCAAAGATTGTGCTGGAAAATATCCGTTTGAAATTGTGGTTGCCAACGATGTCGAGGATTTGGTGAGGAACTCGGATGTGGTTGTTACGGCCACGGCCATTTTGCAGACGCCGAATCCGCTTGTCAAGGATGGTTGGATTAAAAAGGGCGCTTTTCTTGCCCCCATTGATTTTGATTCCGTCTTTGAATGGAAAACCATGAAACGGGCCGATAAATTCCTGGTTGACAGCCTCGATGAAATGGAATATTTCATGCAGGTAGGCTATTTGGCCCATGGTTTGCCCAAGCTTCATGCGGAGCTCGGTGAAGTGGTCGCCGGACTCAAACCGGGCCGCGAAAATGATGATGAACTCATTATGGACATGAACATCGGCATGGGCGTGGAAGATGTTGTGCTGGCGCAGGACATCTTGAAGCGCGCGCTGGTCCGAGGGGTTGGCAAGAGGCTGCCCCTGTAAAAGCACCTCACCCCCCTTTCCCCCCTCTCCTGAAGAGAGAGGGGGAAAGAGGGTGAGTTCCCTGTAAAAGTATTGAAAGTGGAGGTCGGTGAGAGGCGGACCAGAAGGATATTTTATGAGGGGATAAAAGACAAACAAGAATCTATATTATCATCAACGGCCGCCAATGAAGTCAGCGTCAGGAATGTGATTGATATCAAAAAGAAAATGTTTTGAAGGAGAAAGCACGTATGTCCGGTCATTTATTTAAACGAATCTTGGAAACGTTAAAGGTGGTCCTTGGATGTATGGCAACCGTATTGATGCTGACAACCAGCGGGCAGGCCCAGACGTCTTGGAAATTGGTCTGGGAAGATGAATTCGATGGTACGGAACTCGATACCACCCGATGGACGGCCGTTACGGACTGTGGCGACCACCGGAACACCGAGCAGCAGTGCTACATGGCAAGTGCTGTCAGCGTTGGAAACGGCATGCTGACCATCACGGGCACGAACCAGGCACAGAATGGGTATTCATACACCTCCGGCGCAATCAAGACGGGTAACTGGTCCTCGCCCTCGAAGTTTACCCAGGCTTATGGACGGTTTGAGTTCCGCGCACAACTGCCTGCCGGCGGCCAGGGAATCTGGCCGGCACTCTGGCTCTATCCGCCCAGACAGTGGCCGCCTGAGATCGACCTGGTTGAGGCTGTCAATACGATGTCCACGATTTATATGACGTATCACTGGGGGACGGAGAGCACCCATCAACAAGACGGAAGCAGCACGACAATCTCTAATCCGGGTGACTGGCATATCTACGCCATGGAGTGGGAAACGAACGAGATTCGCTGGTACATTGACGGTGTGCTGAAAAAGACGCATACCGGCACGGACGTAACGGACATCCCGATGCAGCTCTATATCAATCTGGCACTGGGCGGGATATGGCCGGGTCCTGTGGGCGGCTCGACAGTATTCCCTCAATTCCTGCATGTTGACTATGTGCGTGCATATCATCCGGATAGTACGGTACCGATACCCACCGATACCCACAACTTGGCCCTGCACAAACCGACAACCGCTTCATCGTCGGAAACGTCATCTCTTTCTTCGGCCAATGCAGTGGACGGACTTTCGACTACGCGCTGGGCCAGCGTTTACAGTGATCCGCAATGGCTGCAAGTGGATTTGCAGGATACGTTTCCAATAAACCGCATCAAACTGATGTGGGAAACCGCTTATGCCTCTGCATACCAGCTTCAGGTTGCCATTGATACGAACAATTGGAACACGGTGTATTCGACCACCACGGGTAACGGCGGTACGGACTCCGTTACTTTTTCTCCTGTTGCGGCGCGTTATGTGCGGATGTATGGCACGGCCCGTGCCACCCAATATGGTTATTCGCTGTATGAGATGGCCGTCTATAGCGACAGTGGAACCACCGTCATAGTCAAATCGAACAATGCGTTAGTCAACACGGATGCCCGAATCCATATAACGGAACTTGTCCCCGGGTCTTTTGCGCTTGGATTCGTTCTGCCGGACAAACGGGACATCCGGCTGAGCGTGTACACGGTACGTGGCCAAAAAGTGTATGGTGCCAGCCTGGCCGGAGTAAAAGAAGGGATCAAAACCATCACGCTGAATCATCCGGCGTCGGGCGTCTATTTCTGTGTTATTGACATCGGCGACCGTATCCTGACCCGGAAGCTTGTTATTGCAATGTGATCTTTATGGAAGCATGTTGGGTCGTTCATTTATAACTTTTAGGAGGCCGCAAAAATGATTCAGACGATGAAATCACAGAGCGACCCGAACAGAACAGTCACATTTCCGGTTCTATTGACTCTGTTTCTTCAAATGCTCTTTGCGCCCGGCCCCCTCCATGCGGCTGGAGAAAGACCGCTGGTCGGCGTTGTCTCCTATCCTGTGTGGGGAGCACGCGGCAGCGGAGGCATCTGGGACGAAATCAGCCTGACGCCGCCCAAATGGTCTTATCGGCTGCCCTTTTTCGCTGATGTACGGGACGATTCTTGCCGGCTAACGAGAACGGTGAATTCCGAGCAGGAAATTGTTTATCGTTTTAATTACGATATTTCCCATATCACAATATTCGCCGCATTCAATGACACAGAGACCTGCAATCCGGCTGCCGACATTGACGTCTCCACGTCGCCGGATAATACAACCTACACGTCTCAGACAATGACATTCCGGAAAATAGCCCTGGCAACCGACTGGCAGAAGGTCACCCTGTTTTCCGCCATTAACACGGCTGGGGCACGCTATGTTAAGATTAAAATCAGCAAAACCGACGGGACCGCTTCCAATCCACAACTCATGAGGGTGGATATTAATTACAGGGTTGAAAGTACGGATCATCCCTTTAAATCCGTGTTGACCGATAATATGAATGATTTCATGAAAATGTTTTCGCACTCAACCGGTCTTGCCATCGCCACCGATATCCCATCCAGGTATCGTCTGGTCACGGGCATGGAGTATTCCCAGGAAAATGTTGACCGCCAAATCCTATACGCCAAAGCGAACCATATCGATTATTTCGCGCTTTTAAACAGCTCCCCCTCGTCCTGTTTGCAGGTTTTTGTCGATCTGCTCAGGACAAGCGCTTACAAAAATGATGTCAAATATTGCCTTATCGTTTTTGGGCCCAACTCCGGTGAAACCTGGACGAACAAAGTGGCGCGCTGCGTCGAATACTTTCACGATTCAAATTATGTTAATGTGTTGAATGGCCGGCCTCTCGTTTACTTATACGATCAATCTCAGCATACCGCAGTGGAAATCAATCAATTGTGCTCGACTTCCGTGGCTTCCGGTGCCGGCGTCCCCTATCTGGTGGGCCTGCAAAATTCAACCAGCAGTTTTCTTGATGCCGGGAGTTACTACAATCTCACCTCCGTGGGTGTTTACCAGAACTTTGCGGGTACGGCAAATACAATCCCATTCGTCAGTTTTGGTGATAATACAATGCCTCGGGAAGATAATCCGCCAAGCTGGGGTAATTTTGCTGCCTTGTCAGGAACTGAAATGACCGGAACCCAGATGGTCCCCTACATTACGCAGGCACTCAATTGGTGCTCCAATAACATGGCCCAGGTTCCGGCCAACGCGATCCTCATCAATTCCTGGGATGAGTTTTGCGAAAGCTCCTCATCGCTTTGTCCTTCACGAAATCCGGCGACTGGCCTTCCCGATACATCGAGGGTGGAAGCGATTGGCAATGCCATTGAAGCCTGGTCCACTGCCGGAGCGATGAATATGGTCGCCAACGGCGACTTCACTTCCACGTCACAATGGGTGTTCTATAAGGAAAACGAAGCGTCAGCCGTTTTCTCGGTCGATAACGGCATGGGCAGGGTCGCCATCAGCAGCGGCGCGGTCAACACCTGGGACATCCAGCTGTATCAGGCGGGCTTGTATTTCACGGTCGGCACAACCTATCATGTCAGATTCAAGGCCAAAGCGGCCGCGTCGCGCACGCTGACCGTCGCCATTCAAATGAACAACAATCCCTGGACCGGCGCCTGGACGCAGAGTGTCAATCTTGACACGTCCGTGCAGTCTTTCGGCGAATACGAGTTCGTGTTCAACGGAACAGCCGGCGTCGAATACCGGCTTAATTTCACGCCCGGCGGAAACAATAACAGCGTCTGGATTGATGATGTGGAAGTTTATGAAGTTTTCCAA
>JAZDKP010000221.1:0-5917 GCA_043802925.1 Fibrobacterota bacterium
GGAGACACCCTGCTCGACGAGTCCCTTAAGTTCCGCAAGTTTGTGCGACTTTCGGAGATGTTGCTCGAAAAGCGCAGGCTCACGGCCGCGGTACGTGAACTGGACCGCGCGGACCATTCCGGTAAAACGCATTCGCCCTGGGCGCAGAACCAGATGGGTCTCCTGTACCTCAAGAACGGCGAGCCGGAACGCGCCTTGGAGTGTTTTAACCGGGTCATTACTCTTTTCCCGGACGACGCCAATGGTTATTTTAACAGGGCGGCCCTGCAGCAGAAGCGGGGAAACGCGGCCTTGGCGAAAAAGGACGCGCAACAGGCGCTTGCTGTCAACCCTTTTCACCTGCCCGCACGCGAACTTCTGGCCGGATTGCTTGAGGCGGGGGGAGACGCCCGGGGTACCGGGGAACAGAAGCGGATTCTCAAGAAATTGGCCGCACCGTAACGTTAACAGAAGGAAAATATCCATGTCTCAACCCGATGATACCCACGCCGCCCGGCGTCTTCATGAGGCCGCGGCCCGGATACGTGCCGAAGTCGCCAAGACCGTGGTCGGCCAGGACCGCGTGGTGGAACTCATGCTCATCGCGCTCCTGGCCCGCGGCCACGCACTGATGGTGGGTGTGCCCGGCCTCGCAAAGACCCTTCTGGTCAAGACCCTGGCCGCGTCGCTCCACCTCAATTTCAACCGCATCCAGTTCACCCCGGACCTCATGCCGTCGGACATCACGGGCACCGATATCCTCGAAAACGATTCCGAGACGGGCCGGCGCAGCTTCAAGTTTGTGCGCGGTCCTGTTTTCTGCAACCTGCTCCTGGCCGACGAAATCAACCGGACACCGCCCAAGACACAGGCCGCGCTCCTCCAGGCCATGCAGGAAGGGTTTGTCACGGCCTTTGGCGTCCAACATACCCTGACCCCGCCCTTCCTTGTCTTTGCCACCCAAAACCCCATCGAGCAGGAGGGGACTTACCCGCTGCCCGAGGCCCAGCTCGACCGGTTCATGTTCCATATCAACGTCGAATATCCTTCGATCAAGGAAGAGGAGGAAATCGTCGTGCGGCAGAGTGCGTCGCGGAACGCCGTGGTCGAACCCGTGCTCACGCCGTCCGAAATCCTGGAGCTCCAGTCACTGGTCGAGCGCGTACCCGCGCCCCCGCATGTTGTCAGTTACGCCGTACGCCTTCTCCGCGCCGGCCGGCCCCAGGATGACTCCGCGGACGACTTTGTCCGCCGTATGGTGCGCTACGGGGCCGGACCGCGCGCTTCGCAGACGCTGGTTTCGGCGGCCAAGGCGCGCGCAGTCCTTCACGGCCGCACGGCCGTGGAGGCCGGCGACATCGCGGCGCTTGCGCCGTCCGTGCTGCGCCACCGTATCATCCCCAACTTCCATGCCGAGGCCGAGGGTGTCAATGCGGTCAAAATCATCGCGCACCTTCTCGAGCGCGTGACCTATTGAAAGGAACGCCCGTGACTGCGCGCACGCTGCCTCCGGATACCCAGAGCCGGCTGGCCGCGCTCAAATTTGAGGCGCGGCGGGCGGTCGAAAGCGCGCTTGCCGGACTCCACGCCTCGCCGCACCACGGCGCCTCCATCGAGTTCACGGAGCACAAGGAATACGTTCCCGGCGATGACATCCGGCGCATTGACTGGCGCGTCTACGGTAAAATTGACAAATACTATATCAAACGCTTCGAAAAAGAGACCAGCCTGAAGGCGCTTTTTCTTGTTGATTCCAGCGGATCCATGGAATACCGGTCCCACGCGCTTTCCAAGCTTGATTACGCGTCACGCCTGGCCCTGGGACTGGCCTTCCTTCTCCTCAACCAGGGGGATGGCGCCGGGCTTACGATCCGTTCCGGCCAGTCGGTGCGCCACCTGCCGCCTGCGTTTCACCGTGCACAGTTCGACCTTATGGCCGAGGCCCTCGCGGCCGCGGAAGGGGAGGGCGAAAGCCCGGTCGGAAACTGGATGGAAGCATTGACGGAAAGGGGGACGCAGGCCAACCTGGTGGCTGTTGTTTCGGACTTCTTTACCGATGAAGCGCGCGTTCTGGACAGTTTGAAACGGATTTCTTCCCGCCGCAGGGAAATTCTCTTCTTCCATATTCTGGATCCTAATGAACTGACCTTTCCGTTCTCAAACCGGACCCGCTTCATTGACATGGAGACCCCGCGCGACCTCACACTGGAACCCCTTTCCATACGGGCCGGTTACCTTGAAGAGATGCGCGCTTTCATTGAACGGCTCCGGGACGGTTGCCATACCTTTGGCGCGGATTACCTGCTCTGCGACACTTCGGTGCCGCTCGAACGCACGCTTTCGGATTTCATCGGCCGCCGCTCGGCCGGAGGATAACGATGTCTATAAAGCTGTTGTTCTTCATTCTTGCTCTTTTTACGCTGGCCCCTTCGGCTGCGTTATCACTTTGCGATTCGCTGTCGGATCCTTTTTCCAAAGCCCGCTGCCTGGAGGCCGACAGTCAGGCCACGGAAGCGCTCTTTCTCATGCACCCGGTGGTCAAAGGCGATCCTGCCTCCTATGACAAGGGACGCCTGTACCTCCGCCTTCTTGTCCGCTGCGACGATAAGCCGGGGCTCAAGCAATATCTGCCGGTCTTTGCAAAGAACTTCGGGGGCGGCACCGAGGCGGTCATTGAAGCCGCGCGGGCCTATGCGGTCGCGGATGACTGGAAAGGGGCGGTGCGACTGCTGGAAGCGGCCTACGGCCAGAACGGCCGTTTCCCGCTTCTCGTTGAAATGACCGAAATCTACATTCAGTTCCGGCGGTTTGAGCAGGCGCAAAGCATCATCGGGATCCTCCTGCAGAAGGACTCCACTTACGCACGCGCCTACTACTGGCAGGGAAAGCTGGTCTTTAAAAAAGGGGTCGCCCAGCTGCTCAAGGAACGAAAATCGCGCGAAGAGACATTCCGGGATGCGCTCGCGTATTACCATCAGGCGGAACGGCTCGATTCGCTCTGCGCCGACTACCCGCTTGAGATTGCGGACTGTTACGACCAGCTCTACAGGCCCGACAGCGCGGCCCTTGCATTTCGAAGGGCTGTCCGCATCCAGCCGGGTAATTTTCTGCTGCTCTACCGCTTTGGCAAGTTCCAACTCCAGAACAAGGAGACCGACGAGGCGCTCGCGCTTCTTGAACAGGCCTATGCGGTGAACGCCATGAGCGTGGACCTGCTGTTCACACTCGAGGAGGCGCACCGGCAAAAGGGCGACTATTTTGACTATTACCTGACCGGCCAGGAACGGCTCGCGGACGCCATGCCCGACACGCTCTCCATCCGCTATAACCTCGCCGTGGAGTACGCCAACCGCAAACTGTGGGCGGATGCCGAAACCTCGTTCAGGAAAGTGTTGGCCCGGAACAACCGTTTTGAAAATGCGAACCGTGCGCTGGCCGCGCTCTATCTCGCTGACGGCCGCTGCGCGGACGCCCTTCCTTATCTCACCGCGCAGACAAAATTATCCTCCACGGACCGGGACTACTACAACCTCGGGACCTGCTGCTTTCGTGAAGGCGATACAATGAGCGGGCTTGCCGCGTACGAAAAAGTCCTGATGAAGAACCCGTCCGACGCGGTCACCGCCTATTTTCTGGGGACCTACTATTTCAACCTGAAGGATTATGCGCAGTGCGTCAAATTCATGCCCGAAGCGCTGAACTATAAGAATCCGGCCGGCGCACAGCGCATGCTCGGCGGATCGCTCTTTTATCTTGAAAAGGAGCCGGCCCGTGCGCGAAAACTGTTACGCCTGTGCGTGGGTACGGCCGAAGAGGACGAAATGGTTCATTACATGCTGGCCACACTCGCGGAAAGGCTCAATGACAGAGCCGGCGCCGCGGCGGAGTATGAAAAGTGCCTGCGGCTTTACCCGGAAAGCCAGAACGTCCCCTATTACAGGGACCGGCTGCGCAAGCTGAAATAAAAAAGTGGCCGGTAGTTATACCGGCCACTTTTGGTAGCCCGTAGGGGACTCGAACCCCTGTTACAGGAATGAAAATCCTGCGTCCTAACCCCTGGACGAACGGGCCAAAGTTTTTTAAAATAACTTTATTCGCAAAAACGAGGCAAGCTTTACCAGATGCCGCTCTTAAGATAGTCGTCAATGAACTTTGCCGCGCGTCGGCCTTCGCCCATGGCGAGGATGACCGTGGCCGCGCCCAGTACGATGTCTCCGCCGGCAAAAACACCCTTCATCGTCGTTTTGCACGTCTCCTTATCGGCAATGATGTTGCCCCATTGGGTGGTCTGGATCTCCCGTGTGGTGCTGGGAACGAGCGGATTCGGCCCGTTACCGATAGCCACAATGAACGTGTCGACGTCAATGACGAAATTGGAATCCTTGATGGGTACCGGCTTGCGGCGGCCTGACGCATCGGGTTCGCCCAGTTCCATCCTGATACATTCCACTCCCTTGACCCATCCGTTTTCACCGATGAGCTTTACCGGGTTCATCAGCAGGTTAAAGATAACACCCTCTTCTTTGGCGTGATGGACCTCTTCGATTCGGGCCGGCATTTCGACCTCTGAACGGCGGTAGACAATGTACACCTTTTCCGCACCCAGGCGGAGCGCGGTACGCGCGGAGTCCATGGCCACATTTCCGCCGCCCACCACGACGACCTTTTTGGAGTGCATGATGGGAGTGTCGGTGTCCGGAAAACGATAGGCCTTCATCAGATTGGCGCGCGTGAGATATTCGTTGGCCGAGTAGACGCCGTTCAGGTTTTCACCCGGAATGCCCATGAAATAGGGAAGGCCCGCGCCGGTGCCCACGAATACGGCCTGGTAGCCGCTTGCGAAGATGTCGTCGATGGTCATGATTTTTCCGATGACATGGTTGACCTTGATTTCGACCCCCATGCGCTTGAGCAGGTCCACTTCCTTCTCGACAATGACCTTGGGAAGGCGGAACTCGGGGATGCCGTAGACCAGGACGCCGCCCGTTTTATGCAAGGCCTCGAAGAGCGTGACATCGTGGCCCATTTTCCGGAGGTCACCCGCCACAGTGAGGCCTGCGGGGCCAGAGCCCACAATCGCCACCTTTTTGCCTGTGGAAGGCAGAATGGCCGGCACCTTTATTTTATTGTTCTCGCGCTCCCAGTCCGCGAGGAATCGCTCGACTTTGCCGATGCTGACCGACTGGGCCTGGTCCTTGAGCGACTTGCCAAGAGTGCAGGGCTTCTGGCACTGCTCTTCCTGCGGGCAGACGCGGCCGCATACCGCGGGAAGGAGGTTGGTCTCCTTGATTTTGTTGATCGCGCCCTCGAAATCGTTGTCCGCGGTCAGTTGGAGGAAGGCCGGGATGTCGACGGCCACCGGGCAGCCGGCCACGCAGGGCTTGTTTTTACACTGGAGGCAGCGGATGGCTTCGAGCCGCGCCTGCTCGGGAGTGTAGCCGAGGGGCACTTCGCGGATGTTGCAACGCCGTTCCTCGGGCGTCTGCTCGGACATCTGCTGCTGCGGGATCCGGGCGCGTTCTTTGGCCTTGAGCGCGTTCCGGCGGTCGATTATTTCCTGGTTCATCATTTTAAGTTTTCCAGTTTGCAGGTATGGTTGAAGGTGTCAAAGGACTTTTTTTCCATGTCACGGTACATGGAGAGGCGGCTCATCATGCCGTCGAAGTCGACGAGGTGGCCGTCGAACTCCGGGCCGTCCACACAGACGAACTGGACTTTGTCGCCCACCTGCACGCGGCAGCCGCCGCACATGCCGGTACCGTCGATCATGATCGGATTGAGGCTGCAATACGTTGGTATGGCCTGTGGGCGGGTGACCTCGGCCACGGCCCTCATCATCGGGACCGGGCCTATGGCGAAGACCGTCGCGGGGCAAGTGGCCGGATCAGCGATCATGTCTGAAAGTTCCATGGTGACAAAACCCTTGCGGCCCATGGTG
>JAZDKP010000222.1:0-23439 GCA_043802925.1 Fibrobacterota bacterium
GTTTCTGAAAACTATTATTGTGTTGAAATGGCCATTCCATTCAGCGCGCTCGATACCCATACGGTTGCATCCAGCGGCTGGACCCTGCCCGCCACCTGGCAGCCGGCGGTTCCTCCCGTTCTGGGGAGCCAGTGGAAGTTCAATGTTACGCGTTCCGATATTTATCCAGACAGCGGCTGCTTTTCATGCTGGTCATTCAACGGAAATTACGCCTATGGTACAGGCCGGGAGAACGCCCATTTCCATGATCATAATAATTTCGGGCTGCTGACCTTTACGGATGCTTTGGCCGTGGAGGTTGCTCCGGCGCGCGCCGGGGCCGTCTTTTCCGTGACCCCCAACCCGTGGGTCGCGGGCGCTCCGGTTTCGGTTTCGCTGCCGGCTTATTCCAAAGGAACACGTCTCGGGCTCTATGACATCAAAGGACAGTGCGTCCTGGACCTTACGGACCGCCTCGCTGCTTCTCCGTGGCGCATCAGTTTTCGCGCTGTCAATCTGTCGTCCGGAGTTTATTGCCTCACGCTCGTGCGGGCGGACGGCGTCATCGTAAAAAAGACCGTGATGATGAAATAAGATTCTTCGTCGTTCAGAACCGATTGTAAATAATCCCGAACAAAAATGCGCCGGTCAGGGTCACGCCCAGGTACAGGGCCACGACTTTTTTTGGCATGCAGGCAAAGAGCGCGGCCAACGTGGAGAACTTGGTGGCCGGCCCGGAAATGAAAAAGGCGAGGATGGCGCCCTTGGACATGCCCATGTTCATGAGTGCTTCCATCACCGGAATGGTGCCTCCGCCGCAGGCGTAGAGGGGCACGCCGGCCAGCACGGCAATGAAAACCGACAGGCCGGGATGGCCGCCGAGGATGCGGGCCACCCAGTCCGCTGGGATGAGCACCGTGGTCAGCGCGGCCACGAGCACGGACAGCAGAAAGACCCGGCCGATAAACGCGCCCTCCTTCCGGACCTCCAACAAAAAATTCCGGGGCGTGAGCAACCGTGGCTCCCGTGTTGGCGCGGTGAGCGGCGCTTGGGCCGGGCCTGCGGGCACCCCGTCTTTCCATAGACGATGGGCAAGCCAGGCGCCGGAGAGCCCGAGGACCACGGCCGCGGCGAGACGCAAAACGGCCATGCCCGGGCCGAACGCGCCCAGCGTCAGCATGAACAAAAGCGGGTTGATCAGTGGCGAAGCGATAAGGAAACCCATCAGCGGCGCCACGGGAAAGGTGCCGGTGCGCAGGAGGGTGGCGATCAGCGGGATGAGCGCGTAGGTTCCGATGGGGGAGACGGCGCCGAGCACCACGGAAAGGAGTACGGGAACCCAGCCTTTGCGGCCGAGGCGTTCCGGGACAAGGGCGCGGGGGAAGCGGAGTTTGAGAAAGGCGACCAGCAGTACGCCGGTTGCAACATAGAACCAGAGCTGACCGAGAAGGTCGATAAAAGTGGAGGCCACCCGGACGGTGTAGGTGCCCTGAAAGGCGTACCGGAGGGTCTCTATCATACAGTCAATTTTACTGCGGCTTACCGCGCAAACAGTATTTTACGCGTCATCATCCGGTTGCCGGACGCGAGCCGGCACAGGTACACGCCGCTGGCCACGCGTTGGCCTGCGGTGTTGCGTCCATTCCAGGACGCGGTGTAACGTCTTCCGCCGGGGTTTCCGGTAAAGAGCGTGATGACCTTTTTACCGGAGAGGTCGTAGATGGAGAGGTCGGCGGGCGGTGCGTCCATGGGCAGGCTGAAACGGATGCGTGTGGACACGGTAAAGGGGTTGGGCTCGCTCTGGGCCAGGAGCGGAGCCCGGCCCGCATGCACCTTCCCCGACTCGATGGCGTCGGGGTTGCTTTGGCCCAGGTGGTAGAAGGTGCCGAAAAGGGTACGGCCGCCGAAGAAGGCTTTTTTCTGGTCCGTGGTCATGGCCGTGGCGCTGGTGGCGACCGTGGCGTTGCCGGCGGCATAAGGAAGGAAGGAATTGCGCGGAGAGAGGGCGCCGTCGTTCACGGTCGCGAGGCTGAATTGGAAAGCCCCGGCTGAGGCGTTGCGGCGGACCTTGACAAGAATGCGGTTGTCGCCGTTGACCAGGCTGACCGGCAGCACGGCATTGACGTCGCTGTAGTCCGAGAAGGCGGAATCGAGCATCGTGACGCCGTTGACATAGACACGAATGTTGTACACGCCGCCGATGTACAGGAGGCCGCTCTGGTTTTTATCGGAATATATCTGGGTATAAGCGTACGCCACGCTGCCTGCGGTGGTGCCTGCGAGCGCCTGGGTGAGGTCCACGGCGTTCGTTTTGGAATAATAGGGGGTCCAGGCCAGGCTGTTCACGACGTCGCCGGGTCGTGGGTCGGCATTGGCTTCGTCGATGTGCGCGGCGGCGTTGTTGGCTGCGGTGTAGGGGCCGTTGAGGAGCCAGCGGCGGCAGCCGCGGCCTGTGTAGTGGTGGGTGGCAAAACCGGCAAAGGTCTTGATACCCTCGCCGCCGATGGGCGCCAGTACATCCGTCTGGACGTTGGCCAGCGGGGTGCCATAGAGGGCGATGTTTTGGAGCTGGGCGATGCCGTAGCCCTTGGCCTGACCCCAGCGGCATTGCTCGAGGTCGTTCGGGTTCAAGTTGAAGGTAGCGGCCATGACCGCTTCGACCGCAATGGGATCGCCGCCGGCCATGACGAAATTCCGCTTGAGAAAACCGGTGCGGGTGCTCCAGGGGTGCGAGCCTTCGCCCTCGAGGCCGGCGGTGCCATCGACGATGATGTAATCGCTGGGGTGCAGGCTGAAGAGGTTGATGACGGTCTTGCAGAGCGCGTCGTGGTCGAGCGCGTTGAGCGAACCGGTGCGGGCCTGCGGGTAACCGCCGTCCGAGACGGAATAGACGCCGCGCGAGACTGAGCCGATGTAGTTTTTAAAAGCGCCATTCAACACCACATCGTAGGTGGTCTTGATGAGCGGGATGTTGACCAGAAAATCGCAGTTCTTGACTGCTGCGGTGGGGTTGTATTTGCCGTTGTCGGACAGCGTGTTGGAGGTGGTGAGCGCGCCGATGCCGTAGTTGCCGGTGGGCACGTCGTAGTATTCGGGCACTTTCCCGACACGTTCGGCAAGGGTGAGCTCATTGTAGGCCGCGCCGCCGGTCAGGATTTCATTATAGTTGGTGTTGATCCAGCAAATGGTTTTTCCGGGGTTGCGCGCCTTGGCCGAATCGACCAGGGCCTGGAGCCGGAACGTGGAATCCAGGTCGGGCCAGTAGTGGTTCCAGCGCGCGGTGCCGAAGACGCTCTGCATCCAGACCGCATTGGAATCGGGAGTCAGGGCACAGGTGCCGCCCATGAGCAGGGTGATGCGCTGGGCGTGGGTGCTGTCGGCGATGTAGTCGAGGACCGCGCCGATAATGCGCGGGTCGGTCTGGTCGCCGGGCATCCATTTGTTGCCAGGGTACTGGACCACGTTGGGCATGATGGAGACCCAGGGTGTGGCGCCCTTGGCGTTGATTTTATACTTGAGTTCCGCCATGCCGGTCCCGTAATGCTTGTCGAGTGTGATGGCTTTGAGGACCATTTCGCGGATTTGCGCGGTGGCCAGGTTGGCGGTCACGGGCGCGGAAAATGAGAGACCGGAGTAATCGGATTTGACAATGGCGACGTGCGCCTTGACCGAGGCGGCCGTGTAGCCATCCACGTCGACGCTGCCTGATTCGTAGATGAAGGAATCCACGGCCGGGTCGTTGCCCAGCGACATTTTTTTGGAAGTAATGACGTCGGCTGCTATCAAACAAATGACGGCCAGAAATAAAATTGAGTTTCTCGAAACTGAATTCTTCACGCGACGTCCCCCTTGATTTATCAATAAAGTATCACTGTAAATATATAAAAATCTAAGCGGTTAAGCAATTCGTACCTCTTTACGCTCCGTGCCCATCATGGAAAAAAACTATATTGAATTTCCGTGAATTCACAAAGGGGATTATCATGCGTTGTCTGAAGTTTTTCGCTCCGTTTTCCGCGCTGCTGTTCCTTTCGTGCGCGGGCGGTTACGCCCCGCCCACGGCCAATGTCACCACCTTTACCTACGACATTCCGCTCCACAAGGACGCGTTGTTCACCAAAGCCGCAGGTGCGCTCAAGCAGCTCGGGTATACGCTTTCCGTCGAAGATTACGATGCCGGGCAGATACGGACCACGCTTCGTATCATTTCAGCCAGGCAGGAGGAGTGCGACTGCGGGACCTGGTACAATACGCCCTTTACGGGCGACCGTGCCACATCCGTCAAAGTGGAGTGGTTGCTTTCCATACGTGAGGGCGGCATTGACTTTGACACCCGGTACGTGGGGGAGCACCTTAATACGGCCCGGAACGTGGACCGCAGGCTCGAATGCATATCGACCGGTGTCTATGAAAAGCAGATTGTGGACGCCCTGGTGACCTGGAAGCCTTAAGCCCGCGGTCAGATAATCTTCAGTCCGGGGTCCTCGCGCCGGAAAACCTGTTCGTATACCTGAATGTACCGGCGTGCCGTGTTCTGGATATTGAATTTCTCAAAGCTTTCCTTCATAATTCTTTTCTGCACAGCAGTCCGGAAAGACTTGTCGCGTTTGTAAAATGAGAGCGCGCGCGTAATGGCATACCAGAGGCCGCTGGGCATGAAGTCCTGGAAGAGAAAACCGTTGCCGATGAGGCCGTTGCCCGAGAGCATGTCCACGGTATCGGCCAGGCCGCCGGTCCGGCGCACGATGGGGAACGTGCCGTAGCGCGGGGCCTCGACCTGCGGGATGCCGCACGGCTCGTAGAGCGAAGGCATGAGCAGGAAGTCCGAGGCCGCCTTGCCAATCTGGTTGAGCTTGCGCGTAAAGGAACGGTGGCTGACGCGGCCCGGGAAGACGTACTGCAGGTGCTGGATGCGGCCGATGAGGTCGGGTTCGCCGTTGGCCACCACGGCAATCTGCATGGGGAACTTGTCCATGAGGTAAGGGATAATGTCCAGCAGCAGTTCGAAGCCCTTTTGCGGCCGGGCAATGCGCGATGGCCAGAAGAAGAGGGGAACGCTGTTGTCCACGACAAGGCCGACCTCCTTCTGGAAGTATTCCTTGTTCCGTTGTTTTCCCACCTCCAGTCCGACAATCTCCTCGTTCTCGATATCCCCGTAGCTGTATTTCTGGACGAGCATGGGGTCGAGCCGCG
Organism: Fibrobacterota bacterium; assembly: GCA_043802925.1. GTDB lineage: Bacteria > Fibrobacterota > OXYB2-FULL-49-7 > OXYB2-FULL-49-7 > JAEUSG01 > JAZDKP01. Next base: position 5,173 of record JAZDKP010000222.1, read on the forward strand.
GGTCCGCGGTGAGGGCGGGCGCGTTCAGGATGCCCAGGGCCGCATGCTCGCGGTCACGCTTCCGGATGATTTCGCGCATGGAGTCCGGGATGATATGGTGATCCACAAAATAGCCTTCCACGATTTCCTTGAGGAAGGTGGGGCTCACGGTGTTGATGAAGTCCGCCGCATAAAGGCCGGTGGTCATGAAGTCCACGTCGTTCCGCTCGTAATTGGCTTCATAGCTCCCGAATTTGTCGGGGTGATCGCGGAAATAGAGGTACTGCCAGAAGGTGTCGAGATTGATGCCGTGTTTCTGGAGTCCTTTGGGCCACTGGTACTGCGTGAAGATGTTGTGGAAGGTCATCAGGCTCCGGATACCCGCGCCGCGTGCCGCGGCCGGGATGAGGCCGGTCATCCAGTCGTTGCAGTGCACGAGGATGTGTTTGTTGTGGCGCCGCAGCATGGGGAAGAGGCGGAAGATGATGCCGCGCATGAAGGCCGTGGAGCGGCGCAGGTCGATTTTGTCGAGGCCCGACTGGGCGTCGTTGTAAACGCGGTGGGCGTCGGTGAACATGCCGTCCTCGATGAGGTGGACCCGGTTCATGTCGTCAATATTTTCCTTGAGCATTTCGTAGTCCTGGTGGCTGATGTCCGCGAAACCCTCGAAGAGGTGCTGGTACTCCGGCAATGCCACATGCACGTTGACGCCCTGCCGGTCGAGTTCGGTCACGAGCGCGGCCGAGATGTCGGCGAGGCCCCCGCCGTCGCCCGTGCTCACCACGTTGGCGAGGTTGCCCATGTTGTTGGGGAGGGAGACGATTTCGGGCGTGGCGATGAGGATGAGCGGGAGCCGCAAGCCCCGATGGAGGTAGGGCGACTGGTGGGTGCTTAAAATTTCGTCAAGCCGCGCGTGGATGTCGTGGAACAGCACGTGCGCCGCGGCCGGAGCCGCGGGCAGAAACTTTTCCTCGTACTCCTTGAGCTTTTCCTGGAGCCCCGTGACTTTCGGATCCGCGTCCTTGTTCATGGCAACCTCCCGCAATCGAAGTTAAAAGCGCGTCATGGCCGAAAGGCCGCGGATGCGCTTTAACAGGTCGTTCCGGCTGATTTTCTTGAGGTTGTCGAGGCTGAAGGCCTCCACATTGTAGGAGGCCGCGGCCGTGCCCGAGGCCATGGCGCGGCGCAGGGTTTGGGGGGTCACTTTTCCCGCGGACGAGAGTACGCCCATGAACGCGCCGATGAAGGTGTCGCCCGCGCCCGTGGGGTCGATGACGCGCTCAAGCGGCCAGGCCGGGAGCTGGAAGATCTCTTTTTTTGAAAACAACAGGGCCCCGTGGCTTCCCTTCTTGACAATCGCGTACGAGACGCCGCTTTTCAGGATGCGCTTGCCGGCGCGCACCAGGTTCTTTTCACCGGAATACTGCTGCGCTTCCTCGTCGTTCATCACAATCAGGTCCACGCGGCGGATGAGCTCCTCGACCTTGTCCCGCTTTATATTAAGCCAGAGGTCCATGGTGTCCGCGGCCGTGAACTTCGGCCTGCGCATCTGGTCGAGCACCTGCAGCTGGAGTTCCGGGTCGATGTTGGCGAGAAGGACAAAGGGGGTGTTTTTGTAGCTCTGCGGCAGTTGGGGCCGGAATGCCTCAAAGACGTTCAGGTGGATCTCAAGCGTGTCACGGGTGCTGAAGTTTTCGTGGTACTTTCCGGTCCAGCGGAAGGTCTTGCCCTTTTTCACTACCTGGAGCCCCTCCAGGTCCACGTTCTTTTTACGGAAGAGCCGGATATTTTCCTGCGGGAAGTCGTCGCCCACGATGCCGACAAGCCGCACGTTGTCAAAAAAGCCCGCGGCCACCGCGGCGTAGGAGGCGGAGCCGCCCAGGCAGTCCACGGCCGAACCGTGCTCGGTATGGATGGTGTCGATGCCGATGGAGCCCACGATGAGCAGGGACATGGAAAACCTCCTTTTGACTACATTCGCTCGAGCGCGTCGATGCCCAGAAGCGAAAGCGCGTTGCGAAGCGTATCGCTGGCCAGCCGGTCAATGGCTGCACGGCTTTCACGTTTGGCCGTGTCCGGTTCGCGGACGACCGGGCACTCCTTCAGGTTATAATAATAATTCAATTCACCGGTCAGCGCATGGATGAAATCCGTTATGGTGTTGGGTTTGAGCTCCGCGGCCGCGTTCCGGAGTGCGAGCGGAAAACCGTCCACGAGCAGGAGGATGTTGCGCTCCGTGCCATTTTCCACTGCGATACGGGGTGAAGCAGGGAGGGGGCCGTGCGCCTCTTCGTTTTTGCGCAGCACGCTGCGGATGCGGGCATGGGTATACAGGTGGTAAGGCGCGGTGTTGCCCTCCAACGCGAGCATGCGGTCCCAGTCGAAAAGGGTGTCGGACTTGAGGTCGTGGTTGAGTTCCGCATACTTGATGGCGCCCAGGCCTACGGTCTCAGCAATGAGTTTTTTTTCGTCCGCAGGTAGGTCCGGGTTCTTCTCCTCAACCACCTTGCGCGCGCGTTCCACAGCTTCGTCCAGCAGCCCTTTGAGCGGCACGGTGTTGCCCTCGCGCGTTTTAAAAGGCTTGCCATCGAGCCCCTTGATGGAGCCGAAACAGACGTGCGCTTTTTCCGCGTTGGGACCGAGCCATTCGTCGGCGATGGCAAAGACCGAGCGGAAATGGTCCTGCTGCCGGGCATCCGTGACGTAGACGATGCGGCCGGGTTTCCACTCGCGCAGGCGGTACTGGAGGGTGGCCAGGTCCGTGGTCGCGTAGTTGAAGGCCCCGTCTTTTTTCCGGACAATGAGCGGTCCGTGGATTTTATAACGGACATCGGTGTCGACCAGGATTGCGCCCTGGTCCTTGTGCGCGATGCCTTTTTCCAAGAGCGCGTTCACCACGTCCGTGAGCATGGGCTGGTAAAAGCTTTCGCCCAGGGTATGGTCAAAGCACACGCCGAGCCGCGCAATCATTTCGTCAAAATCACGGAGCGAATAGCGGACGAACTCCTCCCACACGCGCCGGTTTTCCGGGTCGCCCTGCTGGAGTTTCACAAGTTCCGCGCGCGCTTCGTCCTCAAGCGCTTCGGTTTTTTCCTTTTCAAAACGCTGATAGAGCCGTTCCATTTCACACACCGGATTTTCGGCGTACCGTGTGTCGTCCTTCCAGAGCCTGTAGGCCACGATGAGTTTGCCAAACTGGGTGCCCCAGTCGCCGATGTGGTTGTCGGATATCATTGTTGCCCCCGCCGCTTTCAGGATACGGCAGAGCGCGTCGCCCACGATGATGGGCCGCATGTGGCCCACGTGAAGCGTTTTGGCAATGTTGGGGCCCGCGTAGTCAATGACCATGGTTGTTCCCGTCAGATAGGGGACGGGCCGGCCGCCAAGGGGTAGAAGGGCCGTGGCTTTTTCTTCAAGCAGGCGATTCTTCATTGTCATGTTGATGAAGCCGGGACGCACGGGTTCGATTTTTTCGAAGAGGCCGCTTTCCGCCATTTTTGCGCTGATTGCGGCGGCGAGGTCCATGGGGTTTTTCTTCAACACTTTAGAGGCGGAGAGGGCGAACTCGGTTTGAAAGTCTCCGAATGCGGGGTTTGCGCATTTCTTTACAAAGGGGGGGCGGTCGAATGTTTCCGAAAAGAGTGAACGGACCGTGGCAGTCAGGAGCGCGGCGATATCATCCGCGATGGAGGTGGGTTCTGCGGGCATGGGGTCATTTTCCCGGTTTGCGGGCGCTTTTTTTACGGGCGGGCCTGGCAGGGGTCGCGTGTCCGATTGCGGGCTTTTCAAGGCCGAACTTTTTCGCGTCCGCGTAGAGGTCCTCGATGTCGTAATAGGCGCGTTTACTGCGCGAAAAGATGTGGACCATGACATCAAAAAAGTCGAGTACGCGCCAGTCGCTGCCTTTGCCTCCCTCTATCCGCGAGGGCTTTGTCGCTTTCATCCGGAGGCCGTTTTCGATGTGGTCGGAAAGCGCCTTGATGTGGGGTTCGGCTGCGCCGGTGATCAGCACAAAATATTCGGCCGGCGCTTTGAACCGGCGCAGGTCCAGGATTCGGACCTCTTCACCCTTTGCTTCTTCGGCCAGTGCCGCAATGGCGGAGGCCAGCTTGTTTCCTGCAAGCGAGGGCATGGTTAAAGCCTCACCACGTTCGGGGTGTTGATGCCGATAAACGCGTTGCGAGTGTCGAGAATAAGCGGCGCATGCTGCACGATGAATTTGTAGTCGAAAACTTTATGGTTGGTGAGCAGAACGCAGAGGTCCTGCTTTTTGAGCAGTTCCGCGGTGAGGGGCGTGCTTTTGATTGTTTTCCCGAGCATGCTGATGAAGCTGGGGGCGTGCGGGTCGTGGTATTCGACCCAGGCCCCTTCGCGGCGCAGGAGGCGGTAGACTTCGAGGGCCGGGGATTCGCGGAGGTCGTCGATGTCGGGCTTGTAGCTCATGCCGAGGATGAGGATTTTTGAACTCTTAATGGGCTTGGTATGCTCGTTGAGCACCTTGGCGATGCGCTGCATCACATAGTGCGGCATGTTGCCGTTGATGTCAGTGGCGAGTTCGATGAAGCGGTTGTAAAAGTCAACGGTCTTGGCCTTCCAGGAGAGGTACATGGGGTCGAGTGGAATACAATGGCCGCCGATGCCCGGGCCGGGGTAGAAGGGCATAAAGCCGAAGGGCTTGGTGGCCGCGGCGGTGATGACGCTCCAGATGTTGATGCCCATGCGGTCGCACATCATCATCAGTTCGTTGACGAGTGCGATGTTCACGGCGCGGAAGGTGTTCTCGAGCAGCTTGACCATTTCGGCTTCGGCCGTGGAGCCCACGATATGCACGGTATCAATGCAGGAGGTGTAGAGGGCGTGGCCCAGTTCCTGGCAGGCCGGGGTGGTGCCGCCAATGATTTTTGGCGTGTTCTTGGTGTTGTATTTGGCGTTGCCCGGGTCCACGCGTTCGGGCGAGAAGCAGACAAAGAGGTCTTTTCCGGTCGTGTAGCCCATTTCCTCGAGCGGTTCCTTGACGAGTTCATCGGTGGTGCCGGGGTAGGTGGTGGACTCGAGGGTGATGAGCATGCCTTTGTGCATGTGTTTTTTAACAGCATCCATGGAAGCCACGATGTAGGAAATGTCAGGGTCCTTTGTTTTCCGCAGGGGCGTTGGCACGCAGGTGGAGACGCAGTCGACCTGTTTCAAGAGTGAAAAATCAGTGGTGGCCTTGAATTTTCCGCTGGCCACGATTTTCTTCAGTTCGTCGTTGGTGACGTCAATGATATAAGAGTCGCCCTTGTTCAATCGATCCACTTTCGCCTGGTCAACATCAAAGCCGATGGTGGTGAAGCCGGCCTTGGCGAATTCGAGCGCAAGGGGAAGTCCCACGTAACCCTGGCCGATGACGCCCACGCAGGCCGTGCGGTCTTTGATTTTCTTGAGGAGTTCAACCTTCATCTAAAGCCCTTTCATATAAGTACCTTCATAAAATAATACTTACGGGGATAGGGTGCAATATAGCACAATTCCGGAAAGCGTGAGACCATGTACAGCGGTAAATTATAGATTTTGCGCTTGGCGTCAAAACCGAACCTGTTGCCGGAGAACTTGACCCCGAACGGCGGCTTGAGTTTTTCCATGAAAACCTGAAGGCTTTTTGTCCGGGTGTTGGTTCCCGCTTTGACTTCAACGGGAACGACGTGCCCGCCGGTTTCCAGTACAAACTCGATTTCCGACAGCCGACCCATCCAGGAGACCACCGAACGGTGGCCATGAGCGTATAATTCCTGCAACACGAAATTTTCAGCGAAATACCCGGACCTTCGAAGCGGATGGTGTCATTATGTATATTTGAAAGCGTATTGTATTCAATTATGCGTTACAATACAGAAAAAACGCGAAGGAGAATGGACAATGATTTTGCTGTCAAAACTGCTGCCCGTGCTGGTTTTTCCGCTTGGGCTTTCCATCGAAATGATCCTCGGCGGACTCGTCTGTCTCTGGCTCGGCCGGAAAAAGACCGCCTTCGTTCTTTTTCTTCTGTCCCTGACGGTCCTGTTCTTTTTCTCAAGCGGCCCGGTCCGGACAAGCCTGGTGAAGTCCCTGGAACGGGAATACCTGCCCGTGCCGGAGGCCGGGCTTCATGCGGATGCCATTGTGGCCCTGGGCGGGGGCGGCCGGCCCAACATTTATCCGCGCAACCATGCGGAGTTTAACGAGGGCGGGGAGCGCATTTTTCATTCCATCCGGCTTTTCAAGGCCGGGGCAGCGCCCTATGTCATTGCGAGTGGCGGGGGCATCGACTTCATTCTGAAGGGGCAGAAAGAGGCCGAAGACATGAAGGAACTCATGGTGGAGTTTGGAATGCCCGCGGACCGGGTCCTTGTGGAGTCGCGCTCCAAAAACACGCACGATAACGCCCTGTTTGTAAAGAAAACGCTCGAGGAACACGGCCTGGGAATGAATATTATTCTCGTCACTTCGGCCATGCACATGAAACGGTCCGTTGCCATCTTTAAAAAAGCCGGGTTTACCGTCATGCCCGCGCCAACGGATTACCTTGTGGAGGATCGGGGCGGGGCGTTGTGGTTTGACATTCTCCCCAGCGTCTACAATCTGGAAGGCAGCACTTCGGCCATCAAGGAATACATCGGCATCGCGACTTACAAGATGCTCGGGTGGCTGTAACTCACCCCCCTTTCCCCCCTCTCTCGCAGAGAGAGGGGGGCTTGTTTTCCGGAAAAAATTAAAAAACAAATTTAAAACTGTTGGGTATTTCTAAAATCGTTTTATATAAGGTCATTGGCCCCCTCTCTCTGCGAGAGAGGGGGAGAGGGGGTGAGTTAAACGGTCCGGAGGATTTTTTTGAACTTGCAGCCAATGAGGTGATAGACCAGCTTGGCCGCCAGGAAGTCGGAGGCCCGGCTTATCGGACTTGAAGCGAGCTCCACCAGGTCGAACCCGACCACGTTTTTCTTTTCGAACACTTTGTGCAGGATGTTCAGCCCTTCGTACCAGCCCAGGCCCCCGGGTTCGGGCGTGCCTGTGTGCGGAACCACCGACGGGTCGAAACCGTCGATGTCGATGGTGACAAATACATTGCGGGAAAGCTTTTTCAGCATGCCCGGAATCCATTTTGTTTTACCCGTGATGTCCCTGGCCATGTAGACCGGCCGTTTGTTCTTCCGTATGAATGCGGCCTCCTCGGCGCAGATGGAGCGGATGCCGACCTGCGCGGTTTTGCGGCAAGAGGCCGTGATTCGGCGCATGACGCAGGCGTGGCTGTAGGGCGACCCTTCGTAAGAATCGCGGAGGTCGCCATGCGCGTCAATCTGGAGCACGCTTAAGTCCGGGTATTTTTTCCGGAGCGCGCGGTACAGGCCGAATGAGATGGAATGTTCGCCGCCCACCATTGCGATGAACTTGTTGTCGCGCACGAGCCGGTCGCACGCCTTTTCCACGGAGGCGACCATCTTTTCCGGTGTTTTTTCGGCCTTAAGCGGCGGGAGCGTGGCGATGCCAGCCTCGTAATTGCGGCGGTTCAGCGTTTCGTCATAATATTCAAGAAAATAGGAGGCGTTGAGCAGGGCCGCGGGCGCGCGGCCGGTTCCCCTGCCGTAGCTGACCGTGCCCTCGTAGGGGACGGTCAGCACCACGGCGCGGGCGCCTGCGTAACCGGAAAAAGCCGGGGGGATTTCACCTTTGCCGAAGAGCGTCATGGGAGAAAAATAAATAATTCATTCCAGGACATAGATAAAATTTCTTATATTAAATAATAGATATTTATGGAAACAAATGATTCCAATGATTTATTGAAGGACCTCGACACCAAGCTCGGCATCCGTCGGCCCCATGTTTCCGAAAGCGTGGGCGCGGTCGATGTTTTCAATCTGTCACGGGACCTCCAGCAACGCGAAAGCGCGGAAGATGCGCTTCAGCGCGAACATGCTTTCCTCGAAAGCGTCATCCAGACCGCGCAGACCATCATTCTTGTGGTGGACCCCGAGGGTCGTATTGTCCTCTTCAACGCCTATATGGCCGACATCTCGGGTTGGAAGCTCGAGGATGTCAAGGGACTTGACTGGTGCGACACCTTCGTCCCCGAAGTCCGGCGCGTAATCTTCCGTGCGCAGTTCGGCCGATCGCTTTCGCGGAACCGGACAACAACACGCTCCAACGTGTATCCCATTCTCACCAAGGACGGACGCTTGCGTGATATTGAGTGGTTTGACCGCCTGCTCGAGGACCGGAACGGCGCGGTCATTGGCGTCCTCGCCATCGGGCAGGACATCACCGACCGGCGGCGCGCGCAGGAACTGCTGGCCACCAGCCAGGAACGCTACCGCCGGCTGCTTGAGTCCGTCACGGACTACGTGTACACTGTCAAGGTCGAGTTTGGCCGCGCGGTCTCGACCCTGCACGGCCCGGGCTGCGAGGCGGTCACGGGTTATGTCCCGCAGGACTACCAGGAGGACCCCAACCTCTGGTACCAGATGATCTATGCGGAGGATCGCACCGCGGTCATCGAACAGGCGTCCTCGGCCATCGCCGGTCAAAACCCGTTGCCCATTGAGCACCGGATCCTTCACAAGGACGGATCCATCCGCTGGATCCGTAACACCATCGTCATACGCCGCGATGACGCGGGCCGCGTCATCCTGTACGAGGGTGTCATCATTAACATCACGGAGCGCAAGCGGACCGAGGAAAAGCTCCAGGACGAGGAACGCTTTCTTTCCAACATTTTCACCAGTGTGCAGGATGGCATCACGGTCATTGACAGCGATATGGGCATTATCCGGGTCAACCCGAAAATGGAACAGTGGTTCAGCCACGCCCTTCCGCTCGCGGGCAAAAAATGCTACGAGGCCTTCCACGGCCGTAAAGAACGCTGTGAACTATGCCCCACCATCCATACGCTTAATACCGGCCAGGCCGCCTATGAGGTGGTGCCCAAGCGCGACGCCAACAACCAGGTTGTGGGTTGGTTCGACCTCTATTCATTCCCCTTCCGCGACCAGGCCACGGGCGCCATGAAGGGGGTCATCGAGTACGTGCGCGATATCACCGAGCGCCGCAAGACCGAGACCGAGCTGGAAAAACGCAACCTCGACCTCATGCGCGCCAATGAAAACCTCGAGCGGCTTCAGATGGCCAAGGATGAGTTTCTGGCCATGATCAGCCACGACCTCCGCACCCCACTCGTCACCGGTCTCGGTTACGTGGACATGCTGCTGAACGGCGAGTTCGGCCCCCTCAGCGAGGATGCGGGTTCGGGCATGAAGGTGGCGCTCCGCAACCTCAAGCGCCTCCAGACGCTCATCGACGATGTGCTCAACTACCAGACCGTGAGCATGCAGAACTACCGCGAGCGGCTGACCCTGGCCCCCATCGACCTCCAACGGCTCTATCGCGAATGCGCCTCCGAACTCTGCATCCGATGCGGCCGGCCCGCGGACAGCGTCACCCTTGACATGCCGCAGGACCTGCCTCCGGTCCTGGGCAACATCGACATGATCCGCCGCGTCCTTGCCAACCTGCTCAACAACGCGCACAAGCACGCGGGCGCGAACGCCCATATCACGCTCTCCGCGCACCCCGTGGACAACCACCGCGTCCAACTGGGCATCCGCGACAACGGGCCGGGCATGCCGCCCGACATCCGCGTGCGCGCGTTCGAGTCTTTTGTCAAGTCCGGTAAAAGCCGCGACGGCTCCGGTCTGGGCCTGGCCATCGTGCGCTATATCGTCAAGGCGCACGGCAGCGAAGCCCAGCTCGAAAGCGAGGAAGGCCGGGGCACCGTTATCCACTTCACCCTGCCCGTGGCCCAAAGTGCGGCCCCGGCTGTCGCGCCCGCGGGCCCGGCGCTGGCCGTTCCAGAGTCCGAGCCCTTGGCCCGCGTGGGTGCGCGCGTGCTGGTGGTGGACGACGATCCCGACACGCTTGAGTTTGTGGGGCTCCTGCTCGACAAGCACGGGTACCGCGTGCTCCCGGCCCCCTCGTCCGAGGAGGCGCTGGTACTTTTGGAGAATGCGGTCATAGACCTGGCGCTTATTGACATGACCCTAGGGGGCATGGACGGCGTGGAACTCTGCCGTCGCCTCAAGGAAAAGTACCGCAGCCGTGATTTGCCCGTCTATATGTTCACGGCGCGCGCGGACGAGTCGGCCCGCAGACGCGCCGAGGACGCGGGGTGCGACGGCTACATCATCAAGCCCATCACCATGGATGCCTTTTTGCACACACTGCAAATGGCCCTCGTCAAAAACAGCAAATAAGAATATCAGGAGGAGACAGCACCATGAAAGCGTTCCTGGCCATGACCGTTGCGATCCTGTTCTTTACGGGTTGCGGCCGCGAGGAGATTGAACTTCTCACCGAACAGAATGCAGGACTCAAGTCCGAAGCGCAGGGCCTGAAAATCGCGCTCGAAAAGGCGAAACCGGCCGAGGCGCGGATGGGCGAACTTGCTGAAAAGCTGAAAGGGATCTCGGCCCGCATCTTTACCAACTATGGTGAAATCGCGGTCGCGTTCAAGCCCGACAAGGCGCCGCTCCATTGCCTTATGTTCATTACGCGCGCGGAGTGCGGCTACTACAACAACACGCAGTTCCACCGGGTCATCAAGGGCTTCATGATCCAGGGCGGGGACCCCCACTCCAAGGACAAGGATCCCTTCAACGACGGCTCGGGCGGTCCGCTCGTCCAGATTCCCCACGAGTTCAACGAGGTCCATCACGGCCGCGGCCTGCTTTCCATGGCACGCGTGGGCTCCACGGAGTATGGCGCGGGGTCGCAGTTCTTCATTATGCACGGCGACAACGCAAGCCTCGACCGGCAGTACACGGTCTTTGGCGAGGTGACCCAGGGCATGGACGTGGTCGATAAAATCGCCGAGGCGCCCGTGGAAAAGAAGGACTCCCGGCGCATGGACCATCCCATCCAGCCGGTCATCATACAGCGGATCGACGTATTCCGCTGAAAAAACACACTCCCCTCACCTTGACCGCTAAGGCAGGTTCCCTTTCACAATTTCCGACAACAGGAGCCGCGTGAGGCCGGACTCGTGTTCTTTCACCGGCATGTCTTTCCCTATCGGGGCACCGGCCTTTTCCCCGAGTACGGCCCGCAGATGCGCGCGCGTGAGCGCCGGAAGGCCGGGCTCCGCAAGCGCGGCGCGGAACCGCTTGGACATGGCATCGGCTTCGGCCGTGCGCCCCAGCTTCTTAAGCGCGAGGAAAGCATAGGCGTCGTGATAGCTGACGTCGCGTTGGGTCTGGTTTGCGGCGGCGAAAGGTTTCCATTCCACCACGGCCCGGTAGGCTTCCATCGCTTCCGCGCGCTTCCCGAGTGCTTCAAGTGTTTTTCCCCGGATGAAATTTGTCTGAAACCCCTCCATGCCGTAATTGCTCTCCTCGGCATTGAGGTTGGCCGGGAATATCATGGAAGAATCCGCGCGCGCCAGGGCCTCGACCGGTTTGCCGGCCTTGAGCAGGTCCCGCGCCCACAGCAGTGAATTGTTCCACCAGACCGCGCGCATGCCGCTGCCGCCTTCCCATGTGTGGTACTCGCGCCGCAGCAGGCCTTCTTTCGCGTCCGCAAACCGGCCCGCTTCCATGTCACCTATGATAATGGCCTCTTCCAACGCTTCGCTGACGCAGGGACCCGCGGCAGTCTTGACGCTTAACAGCAGGGCGCGTCGTTCCGCACAGGGCTCTCCATTCCGGATGAGCAGGTCATTCAGCGGCAGTGCGGCCTCCTGCAGGCCGGGTTCGCAGAGGAGCGCGGCTTTCAGTTCAGAGATTGCCCTTGAGGCCGGTTCGTTCAGGAGTTCATATACCGTTGCCAAAACCGCATGGGGCCAGGCGCCCGCGGTTTTCAGCCGGACCGCGGCTTCCAGCTCGGCCCGCGCTTCGTTCAACCGTCCCATAAATACATAATAGCAGCCCAGCAGGTGGCGCGCGGCCGCATCACCGGGGTTGTGCTGGATGGCGTCGCGCAGAACGGTCTCATCCAGCGGTGTGAACGGAAAGACGCCGGCCACGTCGGTACGCATCCCGGCAAGCGTGTCGGTTTTATCGAGACTGCGGCGGAGCCAGTTCAGCAGGTAGCGGGCGAGGGGGTCGGAGAGCAGCGCAGGTTCGCGCAGAAGCACGGCCTCGGCGTCCGCGAGGCCGCCTGCTGCGATGACGGGCTCCAGGAGCGCCTGCCATTGACCGAACTCCGGCCGGGGCAGAACCGCACTTTCGAATGAAACGGCACGCGGGCCCTGGATGAGCGCGGAGGCCAGGAAGGCGGCCGGGAACTTTTTCACGACTTTTTCCGCGGCCTCCTGGGCCAGGAGTTTTTTACCCGACAGCCGGAGCACCAGCGCTTCCATGGACAGGGGCTCCGGATCCTCGGGCGAAAAATATGCGGCCTCCCGGAAGTTGGCCAGCGCTTGTGCATAATTCTTGTCCTGTGCGGCCAGAAGTCCAAGTTGGTACCGGCAGGCTGCGGAAAAACAGTTCATCCGGAGCGCCTGCCTGAAAAAACTTTCGGCCAGCTTTGTCCGCCCTTTACGGGCGAATGCGAGCCCCTGCAGGTAGTCCAGCTCCGGATCGTGCTGCGCGCGGAAAAAATAGACGGCCTTCCGGAAAAGTGCGATCGCGGAATCAGTCTCCCCGCGCTCAAGCCGCACGCGGCCCGCGGCCTTTGCGAGCAGGAAGGAATGGGGGAACCGGGCAAGCCCCTTGAAATAGGCGTCCGCAGCCCCGGCCTTTTTATAGAGCAGTTCGGCCTCAACCCCTTTTTGGAGCCAGCCTTCGGACGAAGCGGAGTCCATGGCCGCCTCGGGATAGCTTCCCACCGTGTCCACGGTGACGTTACGGTATTGCCCGTCCGTGTACTCGAGGATGACTGTGCTGTCAAGTCCCCGGATGCGCGCCGTGTATGGGCCGCTTGCGCGCGGGAGGCGCCATCCGAAGGAGAGGACACCCCTATCGGGTGAAAGCAGCGTACGTTTTGACGCGAGAATGCGTCCGTTTGCGAGGATTTCGACCATGCCGCCCGGCAGTTCCGCGAAGGCGTTTACGCCCACGTGCACGCTGTCATCGCCCGAGGCCAGTGCTTTGATTTCAAGCGACAATGCCGCGTCGGGTGACCCCGCCTTAAACCCGCCGATGCCCCGCACCGGCATCCAGTACTCGGTGAAGGAGACGCCTTCGCGCGGCGCGAGCCAGGCCAGGGTCTCCTGGTCCTTGAAGAGCCCGGCCTGCAGTTCAATGTAATCCCCGCCCGAGTCCGAGAGGCGTTTGCACCAGTTTTTACCGGGGGGCGCCTGACCCCACGACCAGAACTTGCGGTAGGGCAGGAGATCGCGGTCGGCCCAGTGGAAGGCGCCGAAGTCCTTCGCATGGTCATAGTATCCCATAAAAGGTTCGAGGTCGTCGCGGGTAAAGCGCGAGTACATGTAGCGCGTCTGGTTTTTGTACCATGAAAGGTCGCCCTCCTCGTCCACGGGCCAGGATTTAATCCAGGGCGAACCGTGCGTGGAGGCCTTGGCCGAGGGGAGGATGATTTCGGTGTTGTCGTTGGCCGGGACCGCGGCGTTGCACCAGAAATAGAGGGGCCGGGGAAAGTCCGTGGCGTTTTGGAGACGCATGCGGACCTCGAGGCGGGCGGTGCCGGGCCGGAGCACAATTTCCGCGGTCCAGTCGAGGCCGCCGTTGTATTCGCGGTCGTTTAAGACCACGGAGGCGCTGCGATCCGGGTTCCGAACAATCCGCGCGTTCACGGGCCGGAGCGAACTCGGGGTATGGCCGCGCACCGGGCCGTTGAACTCGAGCCCGAAGGCGCACCAGGCGCCCGTGAGTCCGATGAGGGATTTTTTCAGTTCCGGGTTGGCGAAAAAGAGGTCGTGCCCGGTCTTCTTGTCAATGACCGAATAGACATGCCCACCCAGTTCGGGCAGCACCGTGATCTTCAGGTTTTCGTTCTCCAGGCAAAGGGCCCGGAAGGGGGTGGCTTTAAGCGCGTAGTCGAGGTTGGTCTGGAGCCGGTAAGGGTACAGGCCCCGGCTGGTGAGCGGGAACTGGGGCGCATTATTGGGACAGGCCTCGCGGTTGGTCTTGAGCAGGATTGTGCTTTCGTAGGCGATGACCTTGCGCTCGCGGCAGCCGGGCAGGGAGAGCGCGAGTGCGAGGAGCAGGGCGGTCAGAATCCGGCCCGGACGGTCCATGGTTGCCTCCTGTAAAAACGCCCCCTTGGAAAAAGGGGGCGTCAAAAGTTCTACGCACGTAAGGCCGGTTCAGAACTTGTCAACATAAACAATGCGCATTTCGCGCATCAGGCCCGGGTGCGTGCCCTGGACGTCCTTGTTCTCGAGCAGGTCCTTGAAGTCGATTTCAAGCACAAAGCTTTTGACAACGGCCCAGCGCACACAGGCGTTGAGGTAGCCGTGGAAAGGGTTGCGGTCGTGGTTGTCATCGAGCCCGAGGTCGTATTCGCACATAAGGCTCAGTTCATCGTTGATGCTTTTGTCGATGCCGATACTGCCGTTGAGGACGCGATTGGACGGGGCCCCGTCCAGCGCGCCCTCGGTTTCGGCCTGGTTGTCGACCGCGCTGTAATTGACCTCGGCGTGGAGGCCGAGCGGCTGGCCCAGGAGCAGGTAGCTTTTTGAAAGGACGCCGAAGAGGCCTTTGGACTTGAAGTAAAAACGGGGGAAGTAGGTGTTGTCCCCGATTTTCTCGAACTTTTTATAGAACTTGCCCGCGCCTTCGGAATCGAAGCCGATGGCGAGCCCGGGCAGGTAGTAGGATTCTTCCATGAGGCGGTACTTGATGAAACCGCCCGGAAAGGACTGCCCGCGGATGTCGGTGTTGCCGATGACGCCGGTCATGGCATAGGCGATGCCGATGGAGAAGCGGTTGGTAAGGCCCACGCCCACAAAGGTGCTGAGGCCCCCTTCGGCGAAGAACTTGAAGTCAAGTTCGTAGCAACCCCGGGGCAGGGCGCCGGCTGTGTGCATATCAATGAGTTTTCGGGGCTGGAATTTAGAGCCGCTTTCGGTCTGCGCAAAGAGCAGTCCAGCGAGCGCAAAGAGCAGGAAAAAAGCCTTCATTGGACCTCCTTCTTCGCGGTGTCAGGTGCGGGAGCTGCATTGCCTTCGGGAAGCGTGGGCGCAATCGGGACATACTTTCCCGTGCCCTTGCACTGCGTGCATTTGCCGATGCCGTCGCAATAATGGCATTTGCCCGTGCCCTGGCAGAAAGCGCAGACCTCTTCGTAGTAGGCGCCCTGTTTGCCGACCTGGCGTTTGCCTTTGCCCTGGCAGAAGGTGCAGGTCCCGTTTCCCTTGCAGTTGTAGCATTTGCCCGCAACGGCCTCCTGGCCGAGCGGCGTGCAGACGAGGCAGGCGTCCTTGTTGAAGCGGGGGGTTGTGTTTTCGACCTTTTTGCAGCCGGGGAGGGTCAGGAGGGCAGCAAGGCAGGTCAGGAGCAGGAATGTTTTCATAAGCGGGGTATCCCTTCGTTAAGGCGCGAAGCGGCCTTTTTTAAGTTGTCAAGGTTTGCGGCGCATGAGAGGCGTACGTGCCGGTCGTCGCCGAATGCGATGCCCGGTACCGTGGCCACGCCGGTGGTATCGAGCAGGCGTTGCGAGAGGTCCATGGAGCCCGTGATTCCGTTCTTATATAGCGCGGAGGCGTCGGGGAAACAGTAAAAAGCGCCCTCGGGCAAGGCGCAGCAGAGGCCGGGAATATTATTCAGCGCCTCCACCATGAATGCGCGGCGTTCGTCGAAGGCCTTGTTTAGGGTGCGGATGAAGGCCGGGCCTTCGGGGCTTGTAAGCGCCACAGCGGCCGCGGCCATGGCGGGCGTGGAGGCATGGTGCGTGGTCTGACCCTGCATTGCGACCACGGGTTTTATCAGTGCGGCCGGGCCGGCCATGTAACCGATGCGCCAGCCGGTCATGGCAAAGGCCTTGGAAACGCCGTTGATGACGAACGTGCGCTCGCGCATTCCCGGCAGGCTCGCGGGCGAAACGTGAACGCGGCCTTCAGCCGTAATGTGCTCGTAGACTTCGTCCGAAACGAGGTAGAGGTCGTTCCGCACCACGGCCTCGGCGATGTCTGAGAGCTCTTTTTTTGTATAGACCGCGCCCGACGGGTTGCAGGGGGTATTGAGTACCAGGGCCTTTGTTTTTTTTGTGACCGCACGATTGATGTCATCCCCGGTAATTTTAAACCCGTTTTCCGGCTTTGGCGCCACAAAGACCGGCTTTCCGCCGAGGAACTTGACAAGTTCGGGATAGGTCACCCAATAGGGCACGGGAACGAGCACCTCGTCGCCGGGTTCCGCGAGCGCAAGGAGCGCGTTGTAAATGGCGTGTTTGGCCCCGGAGGTGACGCAGACTTCGTCCTTTCCGTAATCGAGGCTGTTTTCGTTTTTGAATTTTGCGCGCACCGCGTCAATAAGCGCGGGGTCGCCGGCCGTGCCCGTGTATTTTGTTTTACCGTTTTTAAGTGCGTCGGTCGCGGCCTGTTTGATGAAATCCGGGGTGTCGAAGTCGGGTTCGCCCGCGGTGAGGCTGATGATGTCTTTGCCCTTTGCCTTCATTTCAGCGGCAAGGGCGGTCATGGCAATGGTGAGGGAGGGGGCGAGCAGGGAGAGCCGTCCGGCGAGCGTCTTCATTGGCCTTCTTTGGGTTCCTCGTCAGCGGTCACGGACTCCAGGATGAAGTTGTCGAACACGATGTTGCCGCCGCTGTGGCTGGTCCCCTTGGTGGAGGTCCAGAGGCCGGAACGGACGCTCATGATATTGCGCATGTCATGCGGGCCGGAGAACACGGGCTTGTCGTCAATGGCCAGGGAGATGTTTTTGGCGTCAATTTGGAGGACGCAGCGGCGCGGGGCGCCGGACTCGGTCTTGTTGTTGCGCGCGTAGAGCAGGCGGAGGGGCTGGTTCTTTTCCTTGGCCTCGACCATTTCCATCTGCGAGCGCTTGAAATAGCGGACAAAGGTTTCGGGCAGGCCCTGGTTGTCGATGGCCGCTTCTTCGGGGAAAAAGAGAATGGCCGAGGAAATCTCGTTGTTGCGGGTGGGCAGGGTGGCGTCCACGGTGAGGCGTACGGGGTTGACGCGGCAGTCCACACTCTTTTTCTGGAGCAGGGAACCCTCTTTGGGTTCCATTTTAAGCGTGCGAACCGGGACCTTGACCTGGCGATTGACAGCGTAGTAGTCGAGGGACCCGAATTTTTCCCAGGAATCGTTGAATTTGTTGTCGTCGAAGTTGTCGTAAAAGACGAGGGAACAGCCTTCGGCCGGGGTGTAACTTTCGGGGGTTATATAATTTAAATTAGTACCGATGAAATTGCGCTTGCCCGCTCCCTCGGCGAATGCGAAAGAAGCTGTCAGGAGTACGGCCAGAACGGCTATCATGCTGTCAGTCTTCATGATAGGTATAATCTAATATAATTATTGAAAGAAAGTCTACATTTTGGCCGGATTCGGGAAGCGGAGAGGGAAAATCGCGGTGTCGGAGTTTTATTCCGGCAGGTGCCTTATGAAAGCGCATCGGCGCGTTGCATTGCTATCCGAGTTGTTTTTTTAAAGAATTTGATATATATTATGGTAGTACCATAAGGAGGGCGATATGACGACCGCTAAATTGTTCCAGAACGGCCGCAGTCAGGCGGTCCGGTTGCCCCGCGAATATCGGTTCAATACGGCTGACGACGAGGTTGTAATCAGAAAAATCGGCAAGGCGCTGGTCCTCGTCTCAAAGTCCGAACTGAAGAACGGATTTCTCGGTTCTTTTGCGAAATTTCCCGATGACTTTGACGTTGAAAGGAATGTGAAGCCTCCCAAAAGGGACATCACGCTGTGAAGTATCTTCTCGACACGAACATCTGCATCTACCTGATCAAGAAAAAACATCCCGAAGTGATTGAACGGTTAATCCGGGCGGGACTTGACCGGGTCGCGGTCTCCGCAGTCACCCTGGCCGAATTGGAATACGGTGTGGCCAACAGCAGCCGGAGGCTGGAGGCGCAGACCGCGCTATTGGAGTTCATCCTGCCGTTCGAAATCCTCGATTTCGATTCCGCCTCGGCTTCGCATTACGGAAACATACGGAAAGAATTGAAGGACAAAGGACGCCTCATCGGTGACATGGACATGCTGATCGCGTCGATTGCCATGGCAAACGGACTTATCGTTGTCACGAACAATGAACGGGAATTCCAGCGGATTCCGGGCTTGAAGATCGAAAACTGGAAAGGCTGAAACGATTCTTGACCCGTTTTTTTCATAAACTCAAATACTTC
>JAZDKP010000223.1:0-35468 GCA_043802925.1 Fibrobacterota bacterium
GGATTAGCTGGGTGGCGTGTAATAATGTTTTGCAATATCTTCTCCTTATTTATGGGTGCAGTCCTGTTACTACGCAACGTTCAATGGAATCCTAAAGCATGTTTACAAAGGCCAGTTTCTTGTTGAAGGGATTTTGGCACAAACGAGAAACGTTTTTGTGTGGTTCCATTAGGAACCCCTGTTTTGGGTGCTGACCCTGTATTACGTAAAGGATATAAAAACATCTTGGCGTTTCGAGCCTATGCAAAATCAAATCGCTGGGACAAATGTTGGGCAGCTTTCAAACAATTGAAAATTGCAGCGTAATATGAGGACTGCACCCCAAATAAATGGCGTCCTTTTCTAACCTACACCTAATTCGCCGTTTCTACCAATTTCATATCAGACCTTAACAAGCGGTTTACAACAACAGAGACATCGGTGCGTTTGTGTGCCGCGATCCGTTCAACAAACTGCTGAACCTTGTCGTCCAGGTAAACCGGCATATTGAACTTTGCATTGGGCCGATAAAACTTACCTCGCACACCCTTTGAAAAATCGTATTCTTTTTTCATCAGTTATTCTCCGTATTGGCGGGTTTCGTTCTTTGTAGCTTTTCGGCTGGAAAAGATCCGAATCCGTATCTTATTATCGTTTATTTCCTCAAACGTGTGGTGGACGACGAGAAGCCCTCCACCTGCCGAAATTCCAAGTGTAATCCAACGATCTTCGATATTGCTGTGCGTTTCATCGAATACCGACACCAATCGAGGATCCCGAAAAACTATCGCCGCCTGTTCGAAGCTGATACCGTGCTTTTGTCGATTTGATTTTGCTTTGTTCAGATCCCATTCAAAATCGTAGTTCACCAAATTTCTCCGATATCAATATCTCTACAACGTAAAAGTTGGATTGAAAGACCTGCTTATTGATTTTTTATATTTAAGCTCGCTTGGTTATTTGCTTCTTCCTTCACATGGATAAGATAGACGGTCAATAAAACACGAATCAAGCAAAAACAACGATGACGGTTATTTTGCCAAGGTTTTCAAGACCCACGTGGGGAGT
This sequence comes from Fibrobacterota bacterium, assembly GCA_043802925.1. Lineage (GTDB taxonomy): Bacteria > Fibrobacterota > OXYB2-FULL-49-7 > OXYB2-FULL-49-7 > JAEUSG01 > JAZDKP01. Next base: position 1,048 of record JAZDKP010000223.1, read on the forward strand.
TCTCCCCACGAATTCCGGAAAAAACAGGAAAAGCGTAATATTTTACAATTTTAACGTAAGATTCTGGCGGAAATTGTGTTGTCTCTTTCCTAAAATATATTATAACTTATTATTATATACGACTGTTTTTAGCCATCCCCAGGGTGTAGATTTCAGAAGGAAAAAGGAACAATATTTTGATTTCCATAAAAGGAGAACACCATGGCATCGATTTCCGTCATTTACAATGCGAGGGTTCGGTTAACGATATCGATTTTAGTATTATTGCAATCCGTTTCAATGGCATTACCCCTTGAAGACAGCCTCAAGCCATTGCCAGTCGGCGCTGTGACGGTGGGCGGCGTCCTTGGCGCGCGCGTGGATACCTGCATCAAGAACAGGATATGCGGCCTTCCCCAAGGATGGCATCAATTTGTTCAGCCTTTTGAAACAGGGGCCGGAGGAGGCTCCTGGATCGCGGAGTTCTGGGGCAAGTGGTTTACATCCGCAACATTGGTCCATCATTACCGGCCCGGCGACAGTCTTTTGGCCCTGTTGCGGCAAAGCGCCTCGGCGTTGATGGCCACGCAGGATTCGGACGGCTACATCGGGACTTATCCGCCTGCCGAGCATTTTACAAGCTGGGACGTCTGGTGCAGAAAATACACGATGCTCGGTTTACTGGCGTATTTTGATGAAACTGGCGATACGGCCGGTCTTTCATCCTTGTGCCGCCTGACCGACAACCTGATGGCGAATGTGGGCCCCGGAAAGTTGCCATTGACGGATGGCTGCTGCGGGGGAATGGCAGCTGCCACGATTCTGGAGCCCGTGGTTCTGACCTATTTAAGGACCGGACAGGCAAAATACCTCGATTATGCGAACTGGATAGCCGCTTTCATGCTGCCTGAAATAGCCGGCCAGGCGGCTGCGGGAACGCTTTCGGGGCATGCTTATGTGCATATGTCCCTGTGCGAGGGTTTGCTCGAATTATATCGCGCCACAGGAAACAGAACGTATCTGGATACGGTATTGGATTATTATACGGTCATTCTTGAAAAGGAGATTCTATCCCTGGGTTCGGGTTCCGACAACGAACAATGGTATGGAACCCGCAACGGCCAGACCGCGGTCATGGCTCAAGATAATCCTAATTTCTCTATTGGTATTGAAGCATGCGCCACCGTCACCTGGCAAAAACTGAACGAACAGCTATTGCGCCTTACCGGGGATTCCCGGTATGCCGACGAGATGGAAAAAACCATGTACAACATGCTGTTTCGATCCATGGATTGGAACACCGGGAGATTCGGCTTCCATGTTCCGATATTCTCGGCGAACACGGACTGGGGCGGAGGCACGACCTGGGGCACGGATATCGGATGCTGTTCCGCAAACGGTCCGCGTGGACTGTTGCTCCTGCCCCGCATCGCTGTCATGCGTGACACCGGCGGGCCCGTGGTGAGCCTTTATTCAAGCGGCAGCGCCATCATCGACTTGCCGCAGGGCAATCATGTCCGATTGACCGAGACAACGGAATATCCATTGGACGATAGCGTAATAATAATAGTTCAACCGGATCAGCCCGCTGATTTCACGATAAAGCTGCGAATCCCGTCATGGAGCATTCAAAACAGTGTTACAATCAACGATCTCGCGCCCGCGGCCACACCGGTCCCTGGAAGCTACCTGTCCTTGCAACGTGTTTGGCAAGCCGGGGATGTCATCCGGTTGAAACTGGACTTGCGTGGAAGAATCCTGAATGCCCCAAGCGGAAGCGGCAACCAGGCCATTATGCGGGGACCCATTGTCCTGTCATTTAACCGGGATTCAAGCCTGGGGCTGCCTGGAAATTATCAGTTTGATTCAGCGGATGCGGCCACAATAGCGCGCCTGGCATCTCCTGCCGGAAAATGGGCCGCCTTTTCTGTGCCCCTTGTATCATGTGATGGGGAAAAGCGTGAAATCAAAATGTTTGATTATGCCACTGTTGGAAATGCCTTGCTGTGGCTTTCAAGCCCCCCGGTGTTTTCTGCTCCGCAGCGGAACTATGTCCGCGGCCTCTGCGCCTCGGTTTCCAGTTCGTTGGAGGTGGGGAACTGGAGTGTCGCAAACCTGACTGACGGGATAACCGCGCCAATGTCCGGGCCGTTGGGCTATACAAGCATTGCGCACGCCTCGTCCGATGCCACGGAGTGGATCGAGTTCGCCTTCAAGGCGTCCGTGAACCGGATTGTCCTTTATCCGCGCATGGATGCCCTTGCCGCGGGGGGAGCCACGGCCAACTTTCCGGCTGATTTCTCAATTTTATACAAAGGCGAGTGCGGCGCGGATTCTATTTATGACACACTCCTATCCTTCAAGGATTATCCTAATCCGCAGGGGGGACCCCAGGTCTTCACCTTTCCAACTGTCAACGTCTCGGCCGTCAGGATTGCGGCCACACAACTGGGCCTTCCGCCGGTTGCGGAAGCCTCGGCGTACCGTCTTCAGTTCCCTGAAATAGAAATAGGGGACACCCTGGGCGGGACACGAATCGACGCGAAAACTTTTACGACACCGAAACTCCTTCCAACGGCGCAACTTTTCCAGTCTCCCGCGGGGGTCCGCATTCAGGTGAACACGCCGGGTGCCTATACGGTATCGGTCGTCGATATTTCTGGAAAGGGGGTTTTCCGCAAAGCCGGGACAGGACCGGACCGATTTACCGCGCTTGCACGCTGCGCGCAAGGGCTCTACGTGGTACGCATTACCTCATCCGCAGGAACGTTTATTCAAAAGGTCCCGATTATCCATTAAACCATCAGGAGTTTGGCCGGGTTGTCTTCAACCGCTTTTACGACACGCTCATGGCCCGTTATCACTTGGCCCCCAAAGCCGTGCTGGTACCCCGCCATTGCCGCGGGGGCGTATCAAATGCCGGCCGAATCTCTTACGATCCATTAACGGAGCACAACCCCATCGAGCGTCTGCGCCCCCTGGCCGATGCCGGTATCCCCCTCTTTCATATTCACGGCAACGCGGACGCCATCGTGCCCTTGTCGCAAAACAGCCAGGTCATTTTCGACCGGTACACAGCCATGAGCGGTTCCATGATTTTAAAAATCGTACCCGGATATGGCCATGTTGAAGCGCCGGTCTTTTTTCAGGATACCAGTATCCTGAACTTCATTCTGAATGACTTGACCGTTGCAGCGGAACATCCCAAGACCCGGCAACCGGTCACCGTCCCCCGTGCGGCCCGGAAGGGAACTTACGATGTCCTGGGCAGACCCATCTCCGGGAATGCGGCGCCCCAGGAGGTTATCAAGGACAACAAGAAGCGGATGATACTGCCGCGGTAGGCGCTCTTCCAGCATCCAAGATGCGGATTTATGCGTCTTTTTTTGGAAACATCACCGAGGCTGCGATGCTCACCGCGAGCACGCCGGCCACCACACCCAGGGCCGCGCCTGTGGAGATGTGCAGGATGTCCGCGGTGACCATCTTGACGCCCACAAACGTGAGGATGGCCGCAAGCCCGTAATTGAGGTAAGCGAAAATCTGCATCATGCGGACCAGCACAAAATAAAGGGCGCGCAGTCCGAGGATGGCAAAGACGTTGGACGTGTAGACGATGAAGGAGTCCTGCGTGATGGCCAGGATGGCCGGGATGGAATCCACCGCAAAAATAATATCCGAAGTCTCGATGAGGACCAGAACGAGGCAAAGCGGCGTGGCCAGCCATTTCCCCCCCTGTTTGATGATGAAGGAACCGGAATGGTCCTGGTCCGCCACCGGGAAAAAGTGCCGGAACAGCCGCACCACAGGATTCTTTTCCGGCTCAAGCTTCTTTTCCTTCTCAAACAACAGCTTGATGCCCGCGTAGATGAGGAAGACGCCAAAAACATAAATGAGCCAGTGAAACTTTACGATGAGCGTCACGCCCGCGATGATGAAAATGGCGCGAAAGACCAGGGCGCCGAGAATGCCGAGAAAAAGGACCCGCTGCTGGTGCTGGGGTGAAACATTGAAATAGGTGAAGATGAGAAGGAAGACGAACAGGTTATCCATTGAAAGGGCGCGTTCGATAAGGTAGCCGGTGAAAAACTCAAGCGCTTTTTCGGAACCCATGAAAAAGTAGACGCCCACGTTGAAGAGAAGCGCGAGCACGACCCAAAAAACGCTCCAGCCGATAGCCGCTTTAAGCGTAGACTCCTTGTTGCCCTTGTGGACCACTTTAAGGTCAATCACAAGCAGAACAATGATGGCCAGGTTGAACAGGGTCCAAAGCAGGATCGTGTGGGTCATCATGGTTCCTTATGTGAATAAACGGTACGGCCGCCCACCACGGTCTTCAAGACCCGGATGGAGGCGATGTCATTTTCAGGGCAGCTGAAATAATCACGGTCCAGCACCGCAAAGTCAGCGTACTTTCCGGGTTCGATGCTCCCCTTCTCCTTCTCCTCCCCGCTCTTGTAAGCATTGTTGACCGTGTAGGCGCGCAGCGCTTCGAGACGGGTCAGCCCCTCCTGGGGCCGGAAGACAAGCCCGCGCTGCGTGCGCCGGGTGACAAGCGTGGCCAGCCCGAGAAAGGGGTTGTAGGGGTTCATGCTGTCGTTTGCGTCAAATTTGACCATGTGATCCGAGCCCGCGCAGAGGCGCAGCCCCATGTCCTGCATCCTACGCCAGGGATGGAAGGATTCCATGCGTGCGGGGCCCAGGATATCGAGCATGGCCTCGGTGTCAAGATAGAGCCAGCCGGGCTGGAGGTCGAGTGAAACATTCATGCGCAGGCAGCGTTCGAGGTTGGCGCGGGTGAAGAAATTACCGTGCAGTACCGTGAGACGCAGGTCGCGCACCGGGTGTGTGTGGTCGAGCCGTTCAAAGGCATCCAGGAGACGCGTCACTCCCCCGCCGCCGGTCACGTGCGCGGTGAGCGTGAAGCCCGAATCGATTGCGGCCTCCAGTACCTCGAACAACTCATCGGGCGTATAATTAAGGGTCCCGCGGAATTCCGGGCTGCCACCCCCCAGCACCTCCAGGGCGCGCGGGCCCCAGGGCTCGTCAAGGAATGCGGTGCCGGTCAAAATGCCGCCGTCGAGATAGATTTTGAAAGGCCCCATGCGGAGGAATTCCGTACCTTGCCGCGTTTTCCACGGAAGGGACGCAAGGAGCGATTGCACGGTCTCCCTCCCCTTATGCTCCCCGGCCATGATGTTGAGATAGGTCCGGAGCGTAAGCCGTCCCGCGTCATGCAGTTCCCGGTAGATCTCGAACTCCTCGAGCCGGTACAACGATTCGTTGGCGCTGGTGATTCCCTGCGCGTGGTAGCGCCGGTGCATGGCACAAAGCGCCTCGAGCCGCTGCTCCCGGGCGTACTGCGGCCGGGACAATCGCCTCATCAGAGCGGCGCCGAAAATCCGGATAAGCCCCGTGGGCCGCCCGGTCGCGGGGTCACGCACAAGCACCGGGGAATCCTTGAAGTCCTCGAGCAGCCCGCACTTCAACGCGGCGCTGTTGACCATGACCGCAAAGGAGCCGTTCAGCAGGACCGGATGGTCCGGGGAGAGCGCATCCAGTTCGGCCAAAGTGGGTTGGCGCATCTCGCGGAAACGGGTGGGAAAGCACATGGGATGGTAAATCCAGCTGCCTGCGGGAAGCCGTTTTGTCTCGCGCCGGAGCCAGTCAAAGAGCTGGGGCAATTCGCGAAGGTTGGGGATTTCATCCATGAGTTCGGAAGTGGAGGCGAGCATGGGATGGCAATGGCCTTCGATAATGCCCGGGATGACACAGCGCCCTTGCAGATCAATCTTTTCAGCGGCCGGAAACTGTGCCAGCAATTCAGAACTGTTGCCAACCGCTGAAAACACCCCCTTGTCCACGACAAAGGCCGTGGCCGTGGAATTCAGGCTGTCGAGGGTCGCGATGCGCCCGTTATGATAAATCTTCATGCGAGAAAGGACTTGAGAAGGTTGTAGAAAAGATACAAAATAAGGAGAAAACCAAGTCCCGTGAGCACATTGAGCGCGGGCCCGTTCTTATGTTCGCCCAGGACCGCGCGCCGGTTGGCCACCACAATAAGCGTCACAGCGAGCAAAGGCACGGTGAGCAGGGTCAGCTTCTGGAGGAAGGTAATGGCCTTGACCGGCGTGCCGCCGAGGACGAGTGACATGACAAGTCCGAAGAGCATGATGGTGGCGGCGAACCCCTTGACGCAGCCCGCGCCCATGCGGCAGCTTTTGCCAAGGCCGTCCGAGAGCAGCGTGGCGCCGGTGAGTGCGTTGACGGCCAGCGACGAAAAGGAGGCCGCGAAGAGTCCGCAACAGAAAAGGTACTTGGCAAACGGCCCAAGGAGCGGCTCCAATTGTACCGCCATGTCCCCCGCAGTGCGCACCGTAATGCCACGCGGGTGCAGGACCGCGGCCGAAGTGATGGTAATGATACCCACGAGGACAAACAGGAGCGTGATGCCGAGAAGCGTGTCCTTCATCATTTTCCGGTAATTTTCCTTTGTCCACCCCTTCTCTTTCACAAGATAAGACTGGTAAAACGCCGCGGCCACCACAAAGTTGGTCGCGGACATTGCCGTGAGCAGCCCCAGCTGCGGACCCGTGGGCAGCTTGGGCACGAACCCCTTTGCCATGGCCGCAACATCAAACCCGGCCATAAAGAGGTTGGCGAGGAACGAGACCAACATCATCAGGATCATGGCGAGCATGATGCGTTCCACGTACACGTAGATGTTGGGCGAAAAGAAATAAAGCGCGAGGCAGAGGAGCGGGAAGCCTATTTTGAAAGGGGTATCGGACATGTTGAAGACCGTGCCAAGCGAGGTGGAGACGCCGATGACGTCGCCGGTCTGGAAAAAGCAGCAGGTGAGAAAGACGGAGGCCCCGAGCAGGACCGCGACCGGCCGGCCAAACTGACCGGCCACAAGCGTGAGCAGGGTCTTGTCCGAAAGCACGCCCACCTTGGCGGCCATAAAGGTGTAGGCGCACATGAAGGCCCAGAGAATGACCAGCGCGAAAAGCAGGTCATAACCGAACATCGCGCCCGAAAGCGTGGCCACGGTCACGGACCCGGGCCCAAGCACAAGCGAGGCCGTGATGACGCCCGGACCGACAAGGGAGGCAATCTTTTTCAGCATTTGAGCATCACCTGGATAATGTGCTCCCGGCGTGATATGCCCTGAACCACCGCATCGGACGGCCGCCGGTCGAGTACCAGTGTGCAGCAGGCGGCCTGCTCGCCTTCAAAGATGGTGTTGTCCATTTCCTCGATATTGATGCCCTCACTCCTCAGCTCATGGAGCACGCCGGCCAGTACCCCCACGCGGTTGTAGTGGCGGATGACACAGGGGATGCCGGTGTGGCTTTTCCGCGGGTTGACCGCGTTGACCGGTTTTCCGGTCTCCATGAACACCTTGACAATACGAACCGTTTCCGCGGCAATGGCCTCCTCCGCCTGGTCCGTGGAGGCGCCGATGTGGGGGGTTGCGGCAACGGCCAGGCCCGCCAGTTCGCGGTCCGCAAACTCCGCCTCCCCATCCGCGGGCTCGTTTTCAAAGACATCGAGTGCGGCCCGTAACCCGTTGTTCCGCACGGCCGCCTTTAACGCAGCCGTGTCCACCACCTCGCTGCGTGACGTATTGATAAATATCGCGTTCTTTCGGAGCCGGGCGAAAAATTCCGCACTCAGCAGGCCGCGGGTCGCGGACGACAACGCAAGGTGAACGCTCACAACATCCGCTTTTTCCGCGAGTTCGTCCAGCGTGGCGCAATACCCGATGTCCAGCGTCTTGGCCTTTTCGGGTGTCAGGCTCCTGGACCAGGCGATGACATTCATACCCAGTCCCTGCGCCCGTTGGGCCATGGCCGTACCGATACTCCCCAACCCCACGATACCGAGTGTCCTGCCTTTAAGACCGCGCGCCTTGCCGTACTCTTTTTTCCGCCACTTCCCGGCCCGGAGGTCCGCCGTGGCATCGGGCAAACGTCGATCCGCGGCAATGAGCAAGCCGAGGGCCAGTTCCGCCACCGCGTCAGTATTCTTTCCAGGGCAATTGGCCACATAAATGGCCTTTTCGCTGGCCGTGGCGAGGTCGATGGTATTCACACCCGCGCCCGCGCGGATAATAAGCGAGAGCGCGGCACCGGCCTCGATGGCCGCGGCAGTAACACGGGTGGAGCGGACAATGAGGGCCTCAAAGCCCGGCAGCGCCGCGGGCAGCGTTTCAGGGGTCAATTCGGGGTTGAGCGTAATGTCGCAGCCGAGGGCCTGGAGGTCAATGACCAGCTTGGCGGATACTTTATCGGCAACCAAAATCTTCATGGGAGGCCCTGTTTCAGAACAAACTGTTTACAGATGAAAATGTTCGAGCACTTTGTAGAGTACGATGGCCGGCCAGAAGATAGCCTTGAAAAAACCCAACACCCCGGCCCAGAACCCAACGGCATGCTGGATGAAATAAACCGCTGCACCGATGAACCCCATTCCATAAATCGCGCCGGACGTGTGTTCCATGATAAGCCCCTTTTTTTTTAAAAGATAGCCCTCCGTGGCGGTCAAATCAAGCAAAAGAGTGACCAACGGGTTTCTTCGTATTTTTCTGCTTGAGCCGGGCTCGCCCGGCGTCACATCAACAGAAGAAAGCCGCCCTTTCGGACGGCTTTTTCTTATTTGGCGGCAGGCGGTTCGTAGGTTGGCATCAGTCCTGCCAAGGTATCAAAAAGAGGGGAACCGCTTTTTTCGGTATCGTCATTTGCTTTCAATGCGTCCAGTAATGCGGAGGCGGGGTCCGCCGAGGCAAGGCTGCTGTCCGTCGAATTTGTACCATACGGATTCTGCATTGCATCAAGGAGCGTTCCAAACATGTTCATCTGATTGGCCCCCAAAACAAGTTTCGCCTGTTCCTGGGTCAGTTTTCCGTCCTTGACAAGGTCGTTGACCGTGGTGTGGAGAACGGGGGGCAGAGAACCGGAAACGCTTCGTCGGGTGTATTTAGGGTAGGATTGGATTTCCTGAACCGTTGCGCTCAGGGCTTCGGAAGGTTTGATTTGTGAGGGTTCCATATCATCCCCTTGGTTTATTCTTTGCGTACACTCTCCCATTTTAGTTATCGGCGGTTCCGTGGAAATACCTTTGTATAAAACAGCACCTTTCACGTTTTATATATATTAGGCAAAGCCAGTTCGATATTCTAGAATATCGAACATTTAATTCGCAATTCTTGAATCTCGAATGTATATTTAGTAAAAAGGAGCTGTATATATGATTATTAAGAAGAAACATCTGAGGCCGCAAGATGTTCTGATGGCGTTGGGTATTCTTTATAAAGGTAATAATGGCTGGAATTATCATACGATGAGTTCTTTTTTGGGAATCAGTCCTTCAACCTCTTTTGAATCGATTCCGATTCTTGTTTATGCAAATCTATTGATAAAAGAAAAGAACAGGCTGCTCTTGGAGAATTTCAAGGAAGTTCTTTTCTATGGTTTGAAATTCTTCTTTCCGGTCAGGCCCGGGGAAGTTACAAGGGGCGTTCCGGCGCTCTCATCGGCCCCCTTTCTTTCAGGCATTATCAGTTCAACGGAAGCTTTTGTCTGGCCCTATGACAAAGGGACGCTGCAGGGGCAGTCAATCGTCCCTCTATGCAAATCCATTCCAAGAATATCGTTGGAAAACGAGGAACTTTGGAAGCTGTTTACTTTCACCGACTTCTTGAGATGCGGCAATGCGAGAGAGAAAATGCAGGCAAGGGAGTATTTTGAGAATCTCATGAGCAAATATGAGCAACAGCAATCTTGACAGACTCGAGAAGGTGGCGAAGGCACTCGGCCACTACAAAGACAAGGTTGTTTTTGTAGGAGGAGCGGTCTGCAGCCTCTATTTTCATGATCCGGGGGCACCCGGCTTTCGCGCCACCCTGGATGTTGACCTGACCATTGATATTACAACCCGCACGGAGTGGTATGCTTTTGAAGAAATCATATCCAGGATGGGCTTTAAACATGACATAGGCGAGGAGGCCCCAATTTGCAGGAAGATATTAGAGGGCGTCAAGGTCGACATAATGCCTACCGAAGAAAGCGTCATCAACCTTAAATCCACTTGGTTCAAAGCGGGGTTCCACCGCGCGATTACAAAAGTCCTGCCCGGCGGCACAACAATTCAAATACTTTCTCTTCCCTATTTCATCGCTTCCAAATTTGAAGCTTTTTTCGAGAGAAAATTAAATGAAAAGAAAAAGCCGGACTATTGGGCCAGCAGAGACCTTGAAGATATCATTAATGTGTTGGCGTACATCAAGGACGGTTCCGAACTGTTGTCCGGCTCCGGAATTCTGAAAAAGTCACTACTCCAATATTCCGAAACGGTTCTCGGCGAGAGCCGGATAAAAGAGATAATTCATGGGCATCTGAATTCAAAGGAGCCTTTATCGGTCAGTGAAAAGGTCTTCAACCATCTTTTATTGCTGAGCGCTCTTTCATAAATCGAGATTTCCGCCCGCAATCAGGACTCCTCCTTTGTGCAACAAAATAAAAATCAGGATGTTATAAAGGCCTAGTATCTTGCCGGCCGGGCCGCGTCCGGCATGTCAATCAGGTCCCATCCGTCAAACGAAAACCCGATATTGAAATAAAGCATGGATGCGGCGTTGTCCTTCAATGGCTTGGTGAAAAAGTCCGTGAGGGAGGCGGCCGGGTCGTCGCGGTCGAGTATCTGGCTGTAGCGCAGAGTAAAGAAGAAGGGGTATCCGGGCGAAATGTAGTTTTCCATGCGCAACTCGAGCCCGAACCCGATGCGCGCCCGCGCGTCACGCAGCGTCTTCAGGTTGTCGACAAACCCGGTGGCCGCATCGTCGGGCAACGGGTCGTAGATGACGTGTTTGTCGCGTTCATCGTAATGGTACCCGCGGTCCGCGTTGATTTCTTCATATTGGCCGATGGCGCTGTCCAGCTGACGGCGCGTATCGAAATAGACCGGCTTCCGAGCCGTGTCCGCATTCACGGGCAGGCGGGCCATATACCCGCGGGTACCACGGACATTCCGCCCCTCCTTTGCATAGGCGTCAAGGTCCATGCGCCCGTTCTCGCTTGAATCGATACCCGACGACAGCCCGCCTTCCACGTAAGCCATACCATAGAGTTTATCGAACAAAAAGGGGCCGAGGCCTTTACGGATGCGGCGCGCAATGGGAAAGCGCAGGTGCGCCTCGGCGCGGGCCGTGTTGCGGCCCAGAAAGGCGAGGTAAGACTGGTTGGTGAGGAAAGGCATGCTCTTCATGAACACGCCGGGATAGACAAAATTGTTGATGGGCCGGTCCGCGATGGAGACCTGCGCTTCGCCACCCACCGTCAGACGTGAGAGGAGAGGCAGGCCGCGGTCGTGGCGCAGGTCCGCACGAAGCCGCTGGTGCGAATCAAAGCGGTAGAGCGGGTGGAGCACACCACTGTTCGAGATTTCAAAGGACTCCAGCCACGAGCTGCCGTCCACGAGAATGCTGTCATGCAGGTAGTCCCACTTCATCTTGAAATAGGTGCCGCGCGGGTCAATGTAATCCTCCTGACGCCAGGGCGCCCCTTCGTTGGACATCCGTAGAAAGGTCCAGAACACGCTCGGGTTCCACTCCTTGAAAAAGGTGTATTCGAGCGCAAAGTTCGGCGCGAGGTCGTAGAAATCGATGTTATGCCGGTTATGGATGAGCGCGAAATGGAGCTTGCGGAAGGGTGAAAACAGCTGGAAGCGCGCCTGGGCCGCGTATCGCTGGACGTCAACGACGTAGTTGTCGTTGGTGTACGCCCCCTTGGTGACGTCCCAGAACCGGTCGTTCTGGTGGATGAGAAACTTGTCCGCCTCAAACGAAAGCGTGGGCGTGAAGGATTTGTTCTCGTACAGGAGCATGAGGTCCTTGTCATAAGCCGGGTTGAAAAAGATGTGCTTCCCGTAATCGAGACCGACCCAGTCAATGCCCTGGCCGACCTCCATGAGCGCCATGATGATGAGGCTGTTCTTCTCGAGCGGGTCCGACAGCCAGAAAAGGCCGCCCGCCTTGAGTCCGCGCTTCCCCTCCGTGGCGCCGTAGTCCTTGGACACCATCTCCTCGCCGATGATCATGGGCGAAAAGAGCGTGCGCGACAGGACCGGGAAATAGCGGCGGCTCTCCGTGAGCCCCGCACTTCCGGACATGGACCATTTTTCCGGTTTCCGCACGGAATCCATGCGCAGGGTATCGACGGCCCGGTTTTCCGTCAGATAGATTGTGAACCCCGAGGAATCGAAGTTTGAATAGGCGATGCGCTGCCCGTCATGCGAAACAGCCGGGCCGAATGCGCCGCCCTTGACATTGGTGAGCCGTTCGATTTTGCGTGTCGCAAGGTCCAGGCGATAGAGGTTGAAGATGCCGGTGTAGTCCGCGGAAAAGACCACGGATTTTCCGTCGGGCGAAAAGTCCGGGTCGCGCTCGTCCGCGGGCGTAGTGACAAGAGGCGTAAACGCTCCATTCGTGTCAACCAAGCCGATATGACGGTTGGTGCCGTCGAAATAGGAAAAGACGACAAGGCTGTCGTTGGGCGAAAAACGCGGGGTGAAGACGAGGAATTCGTTCGACTTGGATGAGTCCGATGAAAAAATTGTTTTCAGCTTATACGGATCATGACGTACACGTTCTATGTCAAACATGAACCGCGTCAACATGCTTATCAGACGGGTTTCAACGATATTTTCATTCCGAATCAGAACCAGCGAGTATCTGTCTTTTTGTTTGCGCGTTCCAACAACAATCGATCCATTATGGCTTGCAGACGCCTGGCGGATATGCTCGCCATACGTCAGACGATTCTGTATTTTGCTGACGCGCCGGCCGTTTACTTTTTTATCTGGAGACAATCCCAACAGAAGTCCATCAATTGTCTTGTCCTCCGGTATGGAATCCGTGACAACATCCACAAAGCCCGTATCAAGCAACGCGTCTGAACCTGGAAGGCAATACGTGACATATTTATCGTCTGAAGATAAAGAAAAGTAATCACTCGCGCCGGGGTAAACCGGTTTATACCTGTCTTTTATTTCTTTTATCGTATCGGAAAAGTCATAATTTGAGAGCGCTCCTCGGCCGCCATCATTTTCTCCGTTGCTGATGAAAAAGAGCTTCCCATCCCCTTTGCCCCAGCGCGGGTTGAGGTTCCGGTACCCCATGACCACGCTGCTGTCCGCGCAGAGCCGCTGGCCCTCCACGACCGTGCCCAGGCCCGCTTCCACCTTCGCGTATTTTTCCTTTTCCATTGCGGCCCAGCCATCGTATAATTGCCCCATGGAAACATTGAGCGCGCTTTTAACCGCCATGCCAAAGGTAAGGTTGACCGGTTTCTCCGCGGCGCGGCAAAGACGGACAATGGCATCGTCCCCGTAGGTTTTCGCGATGTAACGCACCATGGAGTAGCCTTGATTGTAGGGTCCGCTCTCCATATCGATGCCCCGGCCCATAAAGAAGTTCATCTGCTCGAGGGGCAGCAGTTTATTGTTCAGCGTCTTCATGCGCATCATCATATCGCGGTGCGCATCCCACACATCAGAGCCACGCTGCTCGCTCTCGTACTGCGCCACGCCTTCGGCGAACCACATGGGAAAGATGTCGAACGAATAGACGGAGAAAAAGCCGGCCTGATTCTTTTCGTTGAAGTAATCAAAGTAACCCAGCCGGATGTCCGGGATGTTGTAACGGGTCTTCTGCCCCGCCTGCATGGAGACCACATGCGCGAGTTCGTGGACCACCACGTCGCGCAGCCAGTGGTGCATGCCGCGGAGCTCCATCTCCTCGCCCGCAATCCAGACCTTGATGGCGTTGGCCGAGGCCCAGGCCCAGCCGTTACTGTAGTCCTCATCATAGACAATGAGGTCGATTTTTTTAGGAAGCGAAAGGTCGTACTTCTCCGTGAGATAACCGTAGACTTCCTCGGCGATAGCCCCGGAAGCCTCCGCGTACTCCTTCAGACCGCCGAGATAAATAAGATTGAAGTGGTCCGTTTCGGAGCGGTACCATTTTTCATGAGGCTTGTTATAATCGAGGGCATAGTCGGAATAGCCGGAGGCAAGGCGGAGAAAGAAAAGGACGAGTAGGACGGCTCTCATTTCCAGACGCCGACCTTGGTGAACCGGAACACGGTCTTTCCGGCCGATTCAGCCTCCAGTTTGAGCGTGTACAGGCCCGGCGCCAGCCGGCCCACGTCGAGTGACGCATGGTTCCAGAGCGCGCCCGAAGGCCACCCGCTTTTTTCGAGCACCTTGTCCCCCGCGGCGTTAAAGAGCTTGCACCGGACGCGGGAGGCGCTGTTGGACAGGCGGTACTTGACGGTCACGACCGGTCCCTTGACGGGATTGGGATAGGTGAAGAGCGTGTCCACAGCCATGCCCGTGGCAAGGCCGCGCAGCGCGGGCAGCGCGGCCGGGTAGGCAAAGGTGCGGGCCAGCGAACCGCCGTTTGTGGCCCAGACCGTATTTTCCGGGCCGCCCAATGCCACGTTAAAGCAGGCGAGCCACCCCTCCGCATTTTCGGTGAAGACCTCAAGGTGCTCGGGCACGCCCGCGGAAGAATCCTTGTCGAGGTTGGCTGCCACGCACGAAAAGCCCGAGGCCCCGCCAAAGGGAAGAGAGAGGCCGGCCACACGCGCGCCGGGCGCAAAGTCGTACACTTGCGCATCATTGTCAAGGACAAGCAGGTTGCCGTTGGGCGCGGGAATGAAAAGCTCCATGGCGTTGTCATTGTCGAGGTCCGTGAGCGTGGCCGTGGCGATGAATGCGCCCGAAGGTTCACGGATGGAAAGCGTGTAAGGCCATCCGGTGAGCGGGGTGCCCGAATAATTGAGAGCGAAAATCTTGTTGTTGCCCGGAATGACGATATCAAGGTTCCCGTCCCCGTCCACATCGCCCAGGGAGGGCGAAACCGCGCGGTTCGCGTCAACCTTAACGGGCCAACCGGGCAGCACGTTCAGCAGGCTGTCGAGGAGCACCACGTTGCCGTTTGCGTCGTTCAGCGCAATCTCAAGGCCCGCGTTGGAGCGCGCCACATCGCCCACAGCCATGCGGACTTCGCCGGACAGCATGGACAAAAGGCGTGAATCGAGGACACGGAGCGTGCGCCGGTTGAGTTTGTACAACGTCCCGCCCGCAACGGCAAAGAGGCGCATGGAATCGAGGGCCAGGGCCGTAATCGGCTTGCCCAAAGCCAGCGTCACAGCAGTATCGAACCCAACGGCCCGGGCGGCTATTTTTCCGGAGAAGGTCCCGCAATAGAGTGTGTCATGTAAAATGGAAATCAACGTGGAAAGGCTGTCCCCTGCCAGCGAATCAAGCATAGCGTACGTTCCGGTGCGCGTATCGTACTTTTGAAAGAATCGGGAGGAGGGCTGAGCGGTATCGACCGAGGTGAAATAGAGGAAGGAATCCGCCACCGAAGGGGTCGAAAGCCGCCGATGGCCTGCAATGCGCAGGGTGCTGTCGACGTGGCGGACGGTGTCCCCGAGCGCGTTGACGATGGCAAGGGTGTCGCCGTTCGCGGCCCAGGCCATGAGATTTCCGGTAGGGGTGACCGCGTACAGGACGGAATTCACGCAGACCGCCTCTTTGACAGAATTCAAGGTGTCCACACGACGCGGCCAGTTTCCCTGGGGCCGCATCCAGTCCACCCGCACCCGAAAGACGTCCGCGCTGAAGAGGCGCACGCGCTCATTCCATTCGTTGATGTATTCGTGGAGTTTGGTGCTGTCGGCGATGGTATCAATAGAAATCGTGATGCCCGTGTAGCCGCCCGTGTTGGTGTGCGTGGAGAAAAAACGATCTGTGTGCGAATTGGGCGTCCCGCTCCGGTAGGGCGTGATCTGGCTGATGTACTGGCCGCTCTTGAACTCATAGTGCGGAAAAAAGTCCGCGGGTCCGCCGTAACTCTGCGTGGCCTGACCGAAAATGTCCACGAACTCCGCGCCCAGGTCTTCGATGCCGTCCGACTCCTCGAGGTCCACACCCCTACGGTTGATGTAGTTATTGACCCCGTTAAGAGCGAGCTTTTCACTCAGGACCTGCTCGTCGATGTGCCAGACGAGCACACCGAACCCCGGCAGGCCCACGTCTGGGCTGTTGCAGTCCGTGACCACGCCTGCGGCTTTTTTGGGGTTCACGACCAGTTGCCGGCAGTCGTCGGGATTGGCGCAAAGGCTGTCGAACACCATCCGGCCCCAGGCGCCGTAGAGAGTATCGTACGGATCGTAGGAAAAGGTGTCCGCGTCCGTGGTGAGGGTGAAGGAATCGAGGGTCGACGCCATGTACTGGCGGTTTTCAATCAGGTAGTACTCGGTCGAGGAGAGCGGCACCTTGATGACAGTATTTCCACTGTTGCCGGTCAAGACTGAGTGCAGTGTGTCGCTCCAGCCCGCAACACCCGGAACCGCAACGATAGGGTCGGCCCAGCCGAGTTTGACGCGGCACCAAGCCGAGGGAAGAATGGGCGCAAAACCGCGCACCGTGTTGTAACCGCCCACGTCCATGAGGCAGAAGGCGCCCACTGCGCTCACCCCCTTCTGGGTGTCCCACAAGTCCGGGAGCCCCATGGCGCGCGCCAGCTGGTTGACCAGGATGCCGTTGACCCCGAAATTGAGCCCGTCCTGGCTCGCGGTCTCGGAGACGATGAGAAGCTGTTGGACGAAGTTGGAACTGTCCTTTGAAAAGATGCCATAGCTCCCGTCCGCGGGGCTGCGGTCATAAGCAAGGGTAAAATCGCCATCGTTGTCGTTGTACGCGGTACCATTATAATCCTTGAAATCGCTCGGCCAGATATAGCTGTCGATGAGGTCGCTGGGCGTGGTGGCAAAAAGACCGCCCATCCCGGCCCCGTCCGTAAGACCTGAAGCGCCGGCGTGAAAGACCACGACCACGGTCTTGGATTTCTGAACCCGCACCGGCGTCACGGTAGAGCAGGACCGGCAGGTTGAGGTGAAACCGGTGTCGAGCAACCCGGCCTCGGCCGCGCGCCGGAGTGCGTCGCCCGCAAAGGCCATGATGCCCTGGTTCAGCCGGTAATTATACTCGTCGATGCTTTCCGCGGGCCGTTTTTCCGGCACCCGGTAGTGCCGCATGCGGTGGCCCACATAGAGGTGCCGGCGCGTGGGGTCGCCGCCTGGAAGCACGGTATCCGCGATGGCGTAGTTGATGACCAACCGTCCATTGGAGGCGCGCTCAAAATAGTTTTTCGCGAACGCAAGGTGCTTTTCAAAATAGGCGCGGTAGTTGCCGCCCCCGGGCCGATTGTCGAGACGATAGTCACCGCAGGTGCCAAAGGTGCCGTCCCCGGTGGTGAGGTCGTTCAACTCGTCCTTTTGGAATTCCATGAGGATGCCGATCACGTTCAGTGTGTCGGCCGTGGCAGGGAAGGGTGCGGCAAAGAACAGGGGAAGGAGAATAAGCGCGCAAAAACGTGCTGCCATGGTGTGCCCTTACCCGTTATAAAGGGGATTGGTCAGTACATGAAGATGAGCGACAGGCGCAGCTGCTTGTTTCGCGCCGATCCCTCGTCGTCGAAGGTGGGGCCGGGCAGGTGGTCCTTGATAATATACCTGTCGACGAAAGGCGACCCCACGATGTACGACCCGTTGAAGTGGATATTGCCGTAATTGATGCCCATGCCGAAGGTGATTTCGCCGCGCGACCCCGCCTTGTCGTACATGGTGCCCACGCGGAAGGCCAGGAAGTGGCTATACCAGTACTCCGCGCCGAGCGAATAGATGAATTCCGCGATTTCCTCGCGCCAGGGGTCGTCGAGAAAAGTGGTGACGGCCGCCTTCCAGAATGGGTCGGGTGGAAGGGCCTTGCCCTCCCGTTGAACGGTCTGGTCATCGTCACGGCGGCGGATGAGCTCACGGTTGACGTCAAAGAGGACCTTGAGATTGTGGATGGGGTTGTCGAGCGCGCGCCAGGCCACGCCGGTGCGCAGGTTGAACGGGATGGGGTCGGCCTGGTTCTGGTCGATGTAGACGATGTCCGGGCCCATGTTCTGCAGGGTGAGGCCGAAGTCGAGGCCGCGCACGATGTTGCGCTGCTTGAGGCCGAAGTCCACGGCAAAGGAGCTGGCGATGCCGCGCCGCTTTTCGTTGCCCACCTGCACGTCCGCAAGCTTGCTGTAAATGAACTTGGGCGTGATGCCGATGCCCGTATTGTCGCCGAAGTTGGTGCCATAGCTGAGGCCGGCAAAGAAATCAAAGGAACGGAACGTGCCCAGGTGGCGGCCCACCTCGTCGGTCCACTCGTTTTCGCCGAAGGAGATATACTTGACAAACGCACCCAGCGTACCCCAGTCCTCGGTGGGCCAGGTCGTGCTGAAGTAGAGGTGGTAGAGGTCCTTGAGGCCGAACTCGGGCAGCAGGTTCTCCCAGAAGGCGCCGATTTGGCGCTCGGACTTGTCGTACCGGCTGATGCCCTTGTCGGTGAGGAACCAGACGTCGCGGGCCTGCGGCAGCACCTGCAGGACCCGGTCGCTCGGGAGCCCGTTCTGGCTGTGGAAGTGTTTCCATTCGGCGCCCTCGACGCTCCGGCCCTCCTTGCCGACCTTGACGCGGCCCTTGGTATAGCGGAGCGCCCCCTTCCGGGTACCCACCCAGACGAGGTCGCGCGAATCGACAGTGATGGACTGGACCTCGTTGTCGTCGAACTTGAACTTTTTCCAGGCCTTGAGCTTGTAGCGGGCCACGCCCTGGCGCGTGGCGCACCAGACGTTACGGTCGTTGTCGGCCGCGATGCCTTTGACGTAATTATCAATCAAACCGTTGGTGGAATCGAAAACCGACAGGGTCTTGCCTTTTTTACGGATGAGGCCGTTGGTGGTCCCGATCCAGACCGTGCCCCCGCCCTGCGTGGCATCGAGGGCGGTGATGGTGTCGCTTTGCATGAGCGAGTCCGTGGAAAAAAGGCGCCAGCGTCCGCCCGAAAGACGAGCCGCGCCCCGGTGGGTGCCCACCCAGACCTCCTCCCCGCCTGCGCTGATGCAGCGGATGGCGTTGGCAGGCAGGCCGTCGAGGTCATTGTATTTTTTCCACTTGGACCCGTTGTAATGAAACAACCCGTTTTCCGTTCCCACCCAGAGTTTGCCCGCATCGTCCGCGAAGAGCGCGGTGATTTTTTCGCCCTGCAGGGCCGTGAAAAATGGCATTTTAAAATCGGGCAGCCCCTCCTCATCCGCTTTCTTGACAATCTTGTTGTAGGCCTTGACCGTGTCCACGGCCTTTTTCAGGAGGTCGTCCTGCGTGGCGCTGTCCGCGAAATTGAGGTACTTGCGGACCACTTTCTCGATGTTGTCGTTCTGCTCGAGGTAAAAGATTTCGTAATCAAGCCAATTGTTACCGTCAAACTTGTACAGCCCCTTTTCCGTGGCCGCCCAGATGGCGGGCCGCTCGGCAAAGAAAAGTTTGGGCTTTGCGCCGATGGCCACGAAGGTCTCGCCCCGCGCGGGCAGGAAGGTCTTCCAGCTGTTGGCAAGCGGCGTCAGTCCCAGGGCCCCGGGGTTATAGTAGGTGGCGTCCACGTCGTCGGACACGGCCACAAAGGCCTCGCCCATGCCGGTCGCGCGCGCGCCCGGGGCAAGGAGCAGGGTGGGCAGGGCCGCCTGGCCCACGGCAAAGAGGGCCACAGCCGGGACAAGAACGAGGAGCGCAGTGCGAAGAAGGAAGGGGTTACGCATGGGTCATCCGTTCACTTTCTTGATGTGCTTCCAGGAGGGCAGGCGAAAGCGCTCGTCGTCCTGGCCGATGCGGAAGTGCTCCGTGTCGCCGGACAACATTTTGTCCGCCTCGGGCCGGAGGGAACAGCCACAACCGGGATAAAAGGGAGGAATCAGCTCGGGATGGTGGTAAATATCCTCGCGGGTGATGAAGAAGGACTTTTGACGGAACGCGTCGCACGGCCCCTCCCCCGCGCAGGGAACCACGAGATAGCGCTGGACGCCCTCCCGGTCACTCGTTAGGATGAGCTGGATGGCCGCATCAAGGCGCTCCTGATAATGGGTGAGGGCCGCCACCTTGTCCGCGCCCGAAAGCGGCGCGCCGTGAATGTCCTCGGTCTGCACCGACACAAAGGCGCGGAGGTCGTCGATGACCGGTTTGGCCGGGTGCAGGTTCTCACGCGGGGACTTCCGGATGACCGAATAAATGCCGCTCGTGTGGATCATGGGCATGGCCTCGTCCGCAACCACCTCTTTTTTCTGGAGGCCGATGTACAAGGCCAGCACCACAAGAACCACAAGAAAAATGACGCCGATTATGAGTTCCATAGTGTTTCTGGGATAATGTTAAATCTATTAAGTTTCGGCCGCATGAGTCAAACGCGGCCCCCTTCTTTTCCGTCCATTTCACTGAACTCCGCGTCCCGCACGGAAAGCCCGTCGGTACGGATGCGGTGGCGCGGCCCGGACTTTCCGGCCGGAGGCGGCGCGGAGCGCCGGCCCGCGGAGAGCATTTTCACAAGGTAGGCGGCCAGGAGCCCAAAGAGCGCGGCCGTGAACAGGAGCCGGAGCATGCGTCAGACGCCCTTGTCTTAAGCCGATTCCCGAATGACGAACTTGGCCGGCAGCTCGCGTTTCACGA
This sequence comes from Fibrobacterota bacterium, assembly GCA_043802925.1. Lineage (GTDB taxonomy): Bacteria > Fibrobacterota > OXYB2-FULL-49-7 > OXYB2-FULL-49-7 > JAEUSG01 > JAZDKP01. The sequence goes on from JAZDKP010000223.1 coordinate 21,630, forward strand.
TGGTCTCGTCACGCTTTTCAATTTTGTCGATGATCAGGTTGATGGCCATGTCGCCCATTTCAAGCTTGGGCTGGCGTACCGTCGTAAGCGCGGGCTCCACCACCATGGCCGCGGGCAGGTCGTCGTAGCCCACGATGGCGATGTCCTCGGGGATGCGCAGGCCGCGCTTTTTGAACTCCTTGACCATGCCGATGGCGGTCATGTCGCCCACGGGCGAAAAGACCGCGGTGGGCCTTTTCCCGCCCGCGGCAAGGATTTTGTTGGCGATGTAGGCGCCGTCGGTCAGGCTGTCGGAGGTGACCTCAAAAACCAGCTCCGGTTCAACGGGAAGCCCCTTCTCCGTGAGCGCATCACGGTAGCCCTCGAGCCGCTCCTCAATGTTCAGGTTCTTGCGGTTGATGGTAATGGCCGCGATATGCTGGTGCCCCTTTTCAATGAGGTACTTTACCGCATCGTAGGAGCCGGTCTTGTTGTTGACGTAAATGGAGTCGAGGCGGTCGGAATTCTTGGCCACAAGCACGCAGGGCATCTTTTCCTTCCTGAAGAGTTCCAGTTCCTCGTCGCTCGAACTCGCGGTGATGACAATGACGCCGTCCACGCGCCCCTCGTACACCACGCGCTGGAACAGTTTATACTCATCGAGCCCCTGCCCGATGGTGTCGAACAGGATGACCGTGTAGCTGGCGTTGCGCAGGGTGTTCTTGACGCCCTCCATGATGCGCATGATAAAACCACTCGCCAGGTTGGGCACAATGACGCCGATGGCGTTGCTCCGCTTGGTGGCCAGGCCCCGGGCGATGATGTTGGGGTAATAGTTGAGCTCGCTCGCAATGGCGAGCACCTTTTTCTTGGTGGCCTCACTGATGTTCGGCTTGTTGTTGATGACCATGGACACGGTCGCGGTGGTGACCCCCGCCCGTTCGGCAATGTCCTTGAGTGTGACGGCCATAGATTCTATCCTCCTTAAAAGCGGTACGTCGCGGTCATGGCCATGCCCTCCGCGGACGGGACGAGGCCCATTTCGAGCTTCTTGTCGAAGCCGCTGAAATGAGCGTCCACGTACGCGTCGAACGCGGCGTAAAAATAGAGCGCCACGAGATACCATATGTTTTCGTTGCGGCTGGCGTAATAGTCCTTTTTCTTTCCCTGGTGGTAGTCCGCGCGGGCGGTCAGCGCGTTGCCCTCGTTTGAGAGCGCGGTGCGGTGGCCGACCGCGTCGCTTTTCATGGTGTCGAGGGCGGCCTTTTCCATGGTGAGGGAATCCCGGGCAGGGGTCTGGAGCGTGGTGTCCGACAGGCGGGTGCTGATATGCTGGAGCGAATGATCGTAATCCGCGATCTGGGCGTTGATTTCATCGAGCCGGGGAGTGAAAACCTCGGCCCGGGCGCGGTAGCTGTCCTCCAGTTTCAGATAATAGCCCGCGGTCCGCTGCCACACCGCAAGGTTGGTCGTAAAGCCGGCCGCGGCCATGGCCAGCAGTCCCAGCTTGGCATACTGGCGGTTATAGAGCTGGCCCCAACCGGGCAGGAGCATGGAGCGGAGCAGCGCGCCGCGCGGACTGCGTTCATCGTTGTCGGACGGATGGTGCCTCTTATAATAGTAATTATAGCAGTCGAGTAGGTTATAAACGTGCGCACCCGCTACCCAGGCCAGGGTGCGGCCCCTCATGGCGTTGGCATATTCGAGGCGCCCACCGTATTCCTCGGTGGAATCCGTGTTTCCGGTTCGCACAGCCTCATTATAACGCGTCTGCCACTTGTTCATAAGGTAATAACCGTCATTCAGGCCGGAACTGATGAGCGCGGCCTCCAATGTCAGCAGCATCCCCCCCTTGATGGGATGCCCCTGTATTAGCTGCCCGCTCCCAGGGATGATTAATGAACTTAACAGATAAGGCCATGCGCCTTTTTCCTGATTAATTTCTAATGCATAAATGGAAATACTTAATACCAAGACTGCTTTAGCGTTTAATTTTAATATATTAAGAACCACGGCACCACTTTAACTTAATCTTGTGAAAAATTAATAAATCTGTTAATGAAAAGACAAGTGGAAATAGAAAGAGTTACTTTTTATTGTACTCGATGGCACCGTTGGGATAGCCGATAAAATACTCGTTCCCCGGAAGATTGTCGCCGTAGGAATCGATGCAGGGAGACTCCTTGGCCGTGATGACAAACTCGTTCTCGAGATTGAGTTTGTATTCGACCGAATTGTCGTGGAAAGGATTGGCGAAGCCGATTTCTGAAAGGTTTCCGTACCGGCCGTGCTCCTGGCTGAACCGCTTCTGCAGGACGATGATGCTGGCCACGGTCTTGCGGGCCTCTTCCCGGGCGGCCCGCTTTTTCGCGGACCCGATGCGCTCGACCGCGAAAAAGGTGAGAATGGCCACGCAGAGAAAAAGGACAAGGAACTCCTTGAGTTCGATGCGCCCTTTGCGGATATCGCCCTTGTAAACTGCAGGTGTCACGTGGAAGACGTCCTTTTACTTGAGTTCGTTGAGCATCTGGTTGAGTTCGTTCACCTTCCGCTGGAGCTTTTCACGCCGGCCCTCACGCTGTTTGACATAGGTCCGCACAATCATGGCGAGGATGATGAGGAAGATGATGTTTTCGATGAGCACGGAAGTGACGGCCACGGAATCGCCGCCGAGGATATCGAACACAATCTTAAAGATGGCGAGGGTACAGAGCGAATAGACAAGGATGCGCATTTATTTGCCCTCCAGCCTTCGGAGGCGGCGTTCCATCTCGTCGAGTTTGTTCCAGATCGTGTCGGTTCTCTTTTTTTCGATACGGGAAAAAAGATCGTTGATCTGGATTTCAAGGTGTTCGAGGAGACCCTGGTTCTCCTTTCCCTTAATACGGAGGAGCATGAAGATACCAAGTCCCAGGATAAGCACATTCCAGAGGTGCCGGAAGATGATGTACGGGAGCATGCCGCTGTCAATGGCAAAGCTAAGGAAGCCGAACACTAGGAGGATGAGGCACCAGAATATCATAGAGTAAAAAATAGTTACTATTTTTTATGCGTGTCAAACATTAAACACTTCATGGATTAATCGATTAGCCTCCGGATAAAACCGCCAAAACCGCGTACGATGCGGTACGGCAATATTAATTCTTGATAAAGTGTCTTAAACCACCTATTTTTAAGGGATATATGGAACTCGACATTCAGGATTACCACGGTTTCAAACTCATTGCCATTAAAGGGCAGATCAGCCACCTAAAGGATTCCATCTCCCTGAAATCGCTGGTGAATTCACTGCTGGAGGATGCGCATTATAAAATAGCGCTCAACTTGAAGGAGCTGGAATACATCGACAGTGCGGCCATCAATGTCTTTATTTATACCAAAAGTCAGGTCGAAAAGGCGGGCGGAAGCTTCTGCATCGTGGAGCCCAATGACTATGTCCTGGATGTCATCAACGTGGTCGGCCTTGAGCAGTATTTCAAGATCATCCAGGACAAGGACAAGCTGCGCTGAAGAAAAATGTAGCGTCTTCAATTGTCAATACTATATATTGTAGATATCCGGCGTTGCACTCCGGTGCTGTTGTTCAAACAGGCGCAAAGTTATTGACTTGTCGAAAACTTAATCATATAATTACTTAAAAGAGGTTCTTAACACGCTCCAGGCACTATAGATGGAAAAGGTGACAATCCTTCTGCCGGATATCTCCATACGGAGGGCAACGGTTCGTCTGACCGTACCGTGTGTCTTTTTGACCTTGGGAATGACCCTCTGCTGTGTGCTGCTCGTGTTCGCGGCCAAAAACATCTTCCTTATCTCCCAAATCGTCGCGGTCAAGGGACTCGGCCGGTTCGAAACGCTGAAAAGCCGCCACCTCGGGAACGAGCTCCGCTTCATCCATAAAACATCCACGGGCTTCGAGAGCGACATCAACGCCATCTTCCAGTTCGACGACCACATCCGGCTCTTGTACGGGCTCAAACCCGTGCACGAGGACGTGCGAGAGGTCGGCATCGGCGGCCCGTCCGCCTGGGAGGGCAACATCCGCCTCCTCGACGACCGCAGGGAGCAGGAAGTCGGCGAGCTTAAAACCCGGATCGACAAGATGCTGCGCCAGACGGAACTCGAACTCAGCAGCATCAGCGAAACGCACCGTGTGGTCACAGCCACCAAAAAACGGCTCCGCCATTTTCCCTCGGTCATGCCCGTGTTCGGCCGGCTCACCTCCCTCTTCGGCAACCGGCTGCACCCGGTTCAGCATGTGTACATCGACCACACCGGAATCGACATCGCTAACGAACCCTGGACCCCGGTTTACGCCACAGCCGATGGAATCATCTCCTTTACTGACTACATGGCCGGTTACGGCAACCTCATCATTCTGTCGCACGGCTACGGTTACACCTCCTTCTACGGCCACCTCAAGGAATTCGCGGTGCGCCAGAACCAGTTTGTGACGCGGGGCGAACTCCTCGGCTACCTGGGCAGCACCGATGTGACCACCGGGCCCCACCTCCATTACGAAATCCGGCGTAACGGAAAGCCCGTGGACCCGCTCGATTTCGTCTATCCCCTCTCCACGGTCATGAACTAAGGACCGAGGGCATCAAGGTGCTCGGGATATGGCAAAGCCACTTCTAATTCTTTTTGCAGTGGCGTGCCTCGGGACCGCGGCCTTTGCCGAGGGCACCGCGGAATTTGAGTACATTCCCCGTGGCGCGCGCGCGGACGCCATGGGCGGTACGGGCTGCGCGGCCCCGGCCGACGCCTTTGCCCCTTTCTACAACCCGGCCGGGCCCGCACTGCTCAAGGACTGGCAGGCGGCCTTTGAATACGCGCCGCTCTGGGACCAGGGCGACAACTTCACCTCCTTCGCGGCCGTGCTGCCGCTTCCGCAGAACCGGCTCGCCATGGCCGCAAGCTATTCGCGCTTCCAGACCGGCGATATCCCCTACTTCGGTGAACTCGAGGGTGGGGACGATGTTGAGGCACGCAACAACAATATCGCACTGCGCTCCTCGGGCGTGCCGCTTGGCGCGTTCACGGCCTCTTCGGACCTCCTCTCCCTCTCCCTCGCCAAATGGACAACGCGCGAACTCTCGCAGGAGGTCTTTTACAAGCTGACGGTTCCCGTCACCTTGAGCGCGGGCGGCGCTTTCAAGTTCTACCGCCAGAATTTCGCGTTTGACCCGGCGCTGGGCCAACCCGACTACGAAGGGCACGCGCTCGACATCGACCTCGGCGGCCTCCTCGCCTTCACCCTCGACAAGGACCTCAACACCGGGCTTCCCACCAAGTCCTTTTCCGCGGGGATGACCCTCAAGAACGCGCTCCGTTCCTCCGTGGCTTACAACAGCAGCCGCAACTATGAAGACCCGGGTGAACGCATCCGGTTGCTCGGTTTCGCGTACACACACGCCCTTCCCGCATTTTCAAGCCGCGCGGTCCTGACACTCGACCTGGTGCGCCGCGCCGACGAACAGGTCCAGCGCTTTGGCGCGGAGTACGCTTTCCGCGAGCTGCTCTTTCTGCGCGCCGGTTACCTCGACCACGGCACCACCGCGGGCGTGGGCATCCAGTGGCGCTTTGTGCGCGTGGATTATTCCTACCGCTACCACGAGCTCTCGAGCACCCCATACCGCATCAGTCTCAACATCCGCAGGCCATGACCGGCAAGGCGCTGCGTTTCCTCCGCGACCGCACTCTGCTTTCCCGGAACAGCGCTGTTCTTCTCGCGGTCTCAGGCGGCGCGGATTCCACGGCCCTGCTCCTGTTCTTCGTAAAGAAACTGATGCGCCCTTTCAACCTTCGTCTGGGCGTGGCGCATTTCAACCACGGCCTGCGCGGAAAAGAATCGGACCGGGATGCGGCATTTGTTGAATCGCTCGCAAGGAAACACACGCTCCCCTTTTATTGCGAAAAACGCGTTGTCAAGCCCCTCAAAGGAGAATCACCCGAGGAGGCATGCCGCCGGCTGCGCTACGCGTTCCTCGAATCCGTGGCGGATGCGCACGGCTACGACCGCATCGCAACCGCGCACCACGCGGACGACCAGGCCGAGACCCTGCTGATGCGCCTGTTGACGGGCACGGGGCTGTCAGGCTTGTCAGGCATTCGGGCAAAGAACGGCCGTATTATCAGGCCCCTGTTGTCCGTCACGCGCCAGGAAATTCTCGAATACCTGTCTAAAAACAAACAGCCCTTCCGCACGGACAAAAGCAATGCGGATATCCATTTTTTGCGCAACCGCATCCGGCATCGGCTGCTGCCGCTGTTGACACGGGAGTTCGGCCCGCACGTTGTGGGCACACTGTCGCGGCTCGCGGACAATGCGGCCGCGGACTTTGCCGTGACACCGGAAGGGGCCTTTGCGCTGCTCAATCTTGTCATGTACGAAAAAACAGCTGCCGCCATCCGTTTAAACCGGCCCGCGCTTTCGGGGCTTCCGGGGATTCTTTTCCGTCCGGTCATTGAATCAGCCCTGAAATGGATGGGCGCATCGAGGCTCTCGGCACGCCACTTCCATTCGATTCATGCATTGCTCGAAGGGGATGCCAATACCGAATTCCAACTCCCGGGCGGGCTTATCGCTGTCCGCACCAACGACACTCTGGATATCTGCAAAGGCAAAAAGCCGGAAACCGTTGCCACGCGTCCGCCCGCCTATACGATTGAAACCATCCCCTGCACAGGCAAAATTTCATTCCCTTCCGAAAACGCGCCCCTCGCCTATTTCGACGCGGAGAAGCTGAAAGGGAAAATCCGCGTCCGGTTCCGAAAGAACGGCGACCGGTTCCACCCGCTGGGCGCGCCGGGCGCAATGAAACTCCAGGATTTTCTGGTGAACCGCAAAGTGCCGCGGGAAGAACGCGACACGCTGCCGCTCGTGACCTGCGGCAACCACATCGCCTGGATCCCAGGCCACCGCATCTCCGAGGCCTTCAAGGTGGATGAAAAGACCCAGATAATGGTAATCGTAAAAATCGCGACCACCATGAATTAATCTACCGGCCGAAGCAAGACAAAGCCGCTATGGAAAAAAACCAGGGAAAAGTGTATTTTAGAGATGTTATACTCAAAAGGATATGTCATGCCGACCATCCTGCGGATTGGATCTTTTCGGTTTCACTTTTATTCCGATGAAGGAAGCGAACCGCCGCACATCCATATCGCCATGTCCGACGGCGAATGCAAGTTCTGGCTGGCGCCCGTTTCTCTTGCGGGCAACAAGGGCGTTTCACAGGCCGACCTTCGCCGAATTGAAAAATTAGTCTATGAACATGGCAACCTTTTAAGGGAGAAATACCATGAATATTTCCACCTATGAGAAAACGGTCACCACAGAGCCCGCGGCCATGCGCGCATGGACGGAAGGAAGAACGATCTTCATCGAGCTGACGGATGGACGCATCATCGGTTTTCCAGCTGAAAAGTTCACACTACTGAAAAAAGCCTCAACGGACGAACTAAAAGGGGTTGAAATCAGATTGAACGGCCATGCGTTGCGCTGGGAAAAACTGGATGAAGATATCACGGTCCCGGGAATCGTTGCGGGTCATTTTCAATTACCATAACCCCTGTTTTCCTGGTGTGGGCTAACACTGCAAAACGAGTAACCCTGAACTCCGTATGCGTTAACACTCCAATCTTTCTCTTCTATTAATCGGTCTGCGCAGTCCGCTATAGCTCAACACCGGCTTCTTTGCAGGCGGTCTGAAGTTTTTTCTTCCATCCGGTACCCCGCTGCTCCAAAGCATTCTTTGCAGATTCTATGTCGCCCGGACGGTCCTCATGCAAAACCTCCAGGAGTAGCCTTGCCTGGGCGATATCGTTCAGTTTTTTATCCGCTGCGGAGGCGCTTCTTTCCTGAGAAACAATCAGTTTGTGCAACGCAAATCGCGCAGGCTGCGGAACCCTTACCAGAAAAGGTGTGCCGCAAATCAAGACCGCGTTGATCGAATTTTCGATGCAGTAATCCAGAAATTTGAGGGGCTGGGCCGCGGCATTGAAACGTGAAATAAAAACCGGTTTGTCGTGCGTTTTTATCTGCGAGGTCAACAGATCAATTCGCAGCGTTTTACCCCGAACGGCATAGGATGTGGAAGGTTCCTTGTTCGAAAGCCGCGGAACCGGAAAAAATCCCATCTGCAGGGATTCGATGGCCGAAGGAATATCCGCCTTTGCATGGGGAACCGCCAGTGCGACATGGTTATTCCCCGAAAAATCGATGTCGCGGGTGGCTGTGATCTTTTTATCGAACCGAACCCCAAGATGGGTTTCTAAAATCTGGAACGCCATGCTGCCGACCAACACCCCTCCGGCCTGAAAAACAGCGCAATCCGACAAACGGCTGATAATCCGTGCCATGTCCGGAATCACCGGACCGACATTGCCTGCCATGATCTGTGCTCCAAGCCGTTGAAACAAAGCAATGTCTACTGCGGCATTCTCTTTTCCCCGGAGCCGGACATCGATGAGTTTACGGATTTCGTCGCTGTCCGGGCCAAGGTATATCTGCATTCGTCCGCCGGGAAGGGTTGCCTGGAAATAATGATAGAAGATGTTTTTCACGGTCTTGGTGACGAAGTCCCCCGGAAGACTCGCGACACTTCGCATGTTTTCCGAGATTTCTAGCCGTTCGCGGAGACCCGCATATAATGCGATGGTTTCGCTGTCGATACGTTCCATTCGGTTTCCTTCTGACAAAAGTTATACTCAGTCTGATATTTATTGAGTATAACTTATTTCAGCGGAAATCGCAATCTTTTTTCTTCGGCAATGCGACAGACCCGTTAAACAGTATTGTTAACCCCAATGATATATCGACACTTTATTTTTTGTTTAATTAATGATGAATTGACAGTCGGTTTCCCGGATTATTGCCATCCTAAAGCCTGCAAATTAATATATTTTACTCTTCTATTATTTAATACGCCTGTTTATTACGCATCATTACGGAGGTTGGTTTGGCTGACAACAAGAAAAAGAACGCGCCGAAAAAGACGCCCAAAAAGGAAAACGAAAGCAACAGCAGGCTGAAGTCTCTCTCCTTCATTGTCATCGTGGTCCTGCTTTCGGTTTACGCCTTCAAGGTGACCAACCAGTTCACCCCGCCCGTGCAGGCCGTGCCCTACAGCGGCTTTTCCCGGATAATCAACGACACCACCATCCGCATCAAGGATGTGGTCATTTCCAAGAACGAACAGGGCTTTGAGCTCAAGGGCACCATCGCCAAAAGCGATCTCCTCACGGACTCGGTCCTGTTCCGCAGCGTCGAAAGCATCGTGGGCGACACGGTGAGCAAGGCCCGGAACCTCATCTTCACCAGCTTTTATCCCCAGTTTCCCCAGCTCCTCTCGCAGCAATTGACGGAGCGCGGCATCCCCTTCGCCTTCAAGGCCGAAAGTTCCAACTGGTTGGGCATGTTCCTCTCCACCTTGCCCTGGCTGCTCATGATCCTGTTCTGGATTTTCATTTTCCGGCAAATGCAGGGCGGCGGCGGGAGCGGCGGCACGCGCGGGCTCTTCTCGTTCGGTAAAAGCAAGGCGCGCGCCATGCCCATGGACCTGCCCAAGACCACCTTTGAGGATGTGGCGGGCGTGGACGAGGCCAAACAGGAACTGGAGGAGGTCATCGACTTTCTCAAGGATCCGAAAAAATACCAGGCCCTCGGCGGAAAAATACCGAAAGGTGTGCTTTTACTCGGTGCGCCGGGAACAGGGAAAACGCTCCTGGCCCGCGCCGTGGCCGGCCAGGCGGGCGTGCCCTTCTTCTCCATCAGTGGGTCCGACTTTGTTGAAATGTTCGTGGGCGTGGGCGCCAGCCGCGTGCGTGACCTCTTTGAACAGGGCAAAAAAAATGCGCCCTGCATCATCATCATTGATGAAATCGACGCGGTGGGCCGCCACCGCGGCGCGGGCTTGGGCGGTGGACACGACGAACGCGAACAGACCTTAAACCAGCTCCTCGTCGAAATGGACGGCTTTGAGGTCAACACCGGCGTCATCCTGATAGCGGCCACCAACCGGCCCGACGTGCTCGACCCCGCGCTCCTGCGGCCCGGCCGCTTTGACCGCCAGGTGGTGGTGGACCGGCCCGACCTGCGCGGCCGGCTGGGAATCCTCAAGGTGCACGTGCGCAAGGTCCCGCTCTCCAAGGACGTGGACCTCGACCTCATCGCGCGCGGCACGCCCGGCGTGTCGGGCGCAGAGCTCGCCAACATGGTCAACGAGGCCGCGCTCCTCGCGGCGCGCTTCGGTCAAAAGGAAGTGACCATGCTCGACTTTGAGGAGGCCAAGGACAAGGTGCTCATGGGCACCGAGCGCCGCAGCATGCTTATTTCGGACAAGGAAAAAAAGATCATCGCCATCCACGAAGCGGGCCATGCGCTCACGGGCAAATACCTCAAGAACGCGGACCCGGTGCACAAGGTCACCATCATTCCGCGCGGCCTTGCGCTGGGCGTCACCTACCACCTGCCCGACCAGGACAAGCACATCAACACGCGCGCCTTTTACCTCGACGAAATCACCGTGCTGTTCGGCGGCCGCGTGGCCGAGGAACTGGCCGTGGGCGAAATTTCAACCGGCGCCAGCAACGACATTGAAAAGGCCTCGGCCATTGCGCGCAAAATGGTGTGCGACTGGGGCATGAGCGAAAGAATGGGCCCCATCGCCTACGGGCAAAAACAGGAACAGATCTTCCTGGGCCGCGAAATCAGCCAGCACCGCGACTTCAGTGACGTCACCGCAAAGATAATTGACGACGAAATCAAGCGCATCATCGATGAACAGCTCGCGCTCACACGTAAAATTCTCACCGAAAACCGCGACAAGCTCGATATACTCGCCCTGGCCGTGCTCGAAAATGAATCCCTCGACGCCGAAGAAATCAACAAGGTGCTCGCGGGTGAAAAGCTCGAGGGCGTCAAAAAGCCCCGCGTGGTCCCGGTCCGCCGCAAGGCTGAAAAGATCGGGCCCGACGGCAAACCCGTCCAGGAGGTTACTCCGGTCGCAACCGCGGCAACCGATACACCAACGGACGCCCAGGCGCCGGACGACAAGGACAAAGGCAAAAGCTTCGACCAGAAGGCCTGACACGCCATGCGCATCGGGAACGCCACCTTCGACTTTTCGGAACGGCCCTGGCTTTTCGGCATCCTGAACGTCACCCCCGACTCCTTTTACGACCAAGGCCGTCACTTCAGCCCCGAGGCCGCGCTCGAACGGGCGCACGCGCTCGAGGCCGACGGCGCGGATATCATTGACGTGGGCGGCGAGTCCACGCGGCCGGGCAGCGAACCCGTGCCCGAAGAAGAAGAACTCCGGCGCGTCATACCCGTCATCCGCGCCCTGGCAGGCCGCGCCTCAGCGCCCATTTCCATCGACACCTGCAAACCGGCCGTGGCAAAGGCCGCGCTCGAAGCGGGCGTCGCGATCATCAACTATGTGGGCGCCCTGTCACCGGACCCGGCCATGCTCGACCTCGCGGCCGCAGCCCGGGTGCCGATTGTCCTCATGCACATGCTGGGCACGCCGCGCACCATGCAGGAAAACCCCGTCTACGCGGACACGGTCCGCGAAGTGGGCGACGGGCTCCTTGGGCGCGCGCAGGAGGCTGAACAACGCGGTATCCCCGCGGACCGCATTATCCTGGATCCCGGCATCGGGTTTGGCAAACGGCTCGAAGACAACCTCGCGCTTATACGCGGCTTTACCCGGTTCATCAACGGCCGCTATCCCGTGATGATGGGCGCCTCACGAAAGCGGTTCATTGGGCTGCTCACAGGCCGGACAGACCCCGGGGAACGGCTGCACGGGAGCCTGGGCGCGGCCGCGGCCGCGGCCCTGCACGGCGCCCGTTTTTTACGCGTCCATGACGTGCGCGAAACCCGCGATCTGCTCGCGGTCTTCTGCGCCTTACGGAGGGACCCGGAACCATGACACTCTTCAAGGCCGGCTTTATCACCGTGACACTGTACGATGTGGTGGACATCATCATCGTCGCGGGCATCATCTACACCATCGTCAAATGGCTCAAGGGCACGCGCTCGGTGCAGATGTTCTTTGCCATCCTCCTTCTCATCCTGGTTTCACTGCTTGCGGACCTCTGGCATCTGCACGGCCTCTCGTGGATTATGTCCAACATCAAGACCATCGGCCTGCTCGCCTTTTTTATCGTGTTCCAGCCCGAAATCCGCGCGGCCCTCACCCGGCTCGGGCAGGTGGGTATCGGCGACCTTTTTTTCAAAAAGGAACGCCGGCTCATCCCGGTCGACAAAATCGCCGAAGGCGCGGTGGACATCGCCAAGCGCGGGCTGGGCGGGCTCATTGTCATCAGCCGCAAGGTGGGGCTCCGCCATGTGCTCGAAACCGGAAAGCCCCTGGACGCGGAAATCACCCCCGAACTCCTCTCGACTCTCTTCGGAAAAAACACGCCCCTCCACGACGGCGCGGTGGTCATCACCGGCGACCGCATCCTGGCCGCGGCCTGCGTGCTGCCGCTCCTCTCCAACCCCGGCCTTGACGAACGCCATTACGGCATGCGCCACCGGGCCGCGCTGGGCCTTGCGGCCGAAACGGACGCCATCATCCTTGTGATTTCCGAACAAACCGGTGAAGTCTCCATCGCCCACGGCAAGGACTTTGTGCGGGGCCTCTCGCAGAAGGAACTGAAAAGTAAAATCGAGTTCTACCTCGACCAGTAAACCATGGACAAAACGCAAAAACGCTTCCCGAAAAAAAGGGTGTTCCGCATCCTGGCGTTCACTGCGCTCTTTCTCCTGCTCTTTCTGCTCGCGCGCTTCCTGACAACTCCCCGTGACGCGCCCGTCGAAAACCCGCTCAACCTCCCACAGACCGGCACGGTTCCGGCCGTTACCGCCCCGCTGGGGTTCCCGGAAAAACCGGCCGTGGATCTTCCCCGCAAGGGTTTTCCGACCCCAGCCGTTTTGTTGCCGGACCGCTCGCCTGTTTCCAATCCCGCACTCCCGGTCGACAAGACCCCGCCCTATGTTCATGCGGAACCGGGCCCGGGCCGCCATCCAGCGCCCATCGCCGTAAAACTGCTGTCGGACGAACCCGCCGCGCTCTTTTTCCGCGTGGCACCCGACACGGTCTGGTCACCCTATACCGCGCCCTATCCGGTCAAAGATTCCGTGGTCCTCGCGTTTTACGGGAGGGATTCCGCGGGTAACGTTTCGGAACCCGTGACGCGCGTCTACACCGTGGCCCGGGCACTCCCGCCTTCCTGTCCCGCAGGAATGGTCCCGGTGACACCCAGGGAAGGACGCGCCTTCTGCATCGACCTATACGAATGGCCCAACAAAAAAGGCGCCCTACCGCTAGCTTATGTCAATTGGTACATGGCGTACGATTCGTGCCGCACCTATAAAAAACGGCTCTGCGAAACCGCGGAATGGGAGGCCGCCTGCCTGGGCCCGGACGGTTCCGCTTATCCTTACGGGAACACCTACGAACCGCGCGTGTGCAACACGGAGGACAATTCCGTGCGCAGTTCAGGGAGTTTTACGGAATGCCGCAGCTACACCGGCGCGTATGACCTGTCGGGCAACCTGCGGGAATGGAGCAATACCAAGGCAAAGAACGAACGCCATTACCGCGTGGCCGGCGGCTACTGGGCCAACCGCGGGGCCACGCAGTGCAATGCGTCGCAGTACAGCTTTTACCCGGAAAACAGCTTCACCTCCGTGGGGTTCCGCTGCTGCGCGGACGCGGGGACGAAATAATCGTACGAGGTAAGGAGTGCATTCCTTATCCCAGTTCTAAAACTTCTGCTTTTTTACAACTTTACACTCTTTGATTTCAAAATTCCGATAGAAATCAACCGCAATGCATTTATTTG
>JAZDKP010000224.1:0-7257 GCA_043802925.1 Fibrobacterota bacterium
AATTATTATCTGGGCGACAAATATACAAAGTGCTCGTCACGCCAGTGGGAAAACCCCATGTACGCGACCGAGCACCTCGGTTTCCGCTGCTGCCTCAGCTTTGAAATGCGCTAGGCCACCGCGCGGAAGGACTCCTGCGCCGCCTGCGCGTTTTCCTGTTTTCCGCCTGCGGCAAGGTCCCGTTCAATTTTGTCCAACTTGTCCATGGTGAGCTCATAGGTTTTGTTCACAAGCTTTCCAACAGCGCCCGGAAGCTCCCCCAGCATGTCCTTCGCCTGCTTGAATCCCTCTTCGATGGCGTCTTTGATACGCTTGAAGAAATCGGAATTTTCACCCGTGAACGATGAAAGGAATGAGGTGGCGAAGTCTACGATTCTCTGCGAGGTGTTATCCGCGTTCCAGTATTCCGGAATGCTTGCCTCCAGTGCCGCGAGTTCCGCGTCATTGCCATCCCCGGTCTTCAGGACGCCGTTTGGATCTGAAATGGATTTGATGAGCTGTTCTTTGTAGGCCATCAGTGCATCGTTAAGTCCGCTCCGAAACCGTTCCGCCTCGTCCGGGCTCATGAGGTAGGGCTTTTTTGCGGAAGTCTGCGTGGCGGAGTCGGAAGAAGCGGCCAGGACCGTGCTTTTGTATTCCAGGTGCACGGTGTCACCGTCCTTGCTTTTATAGTCATAGGTCAGCGAATCGGTACGATAGAGTATTTTGTCGAGCCGGGTATTGGCCGATGGCCGGGGTGTGGTATGGGTGGCGGATTGGGACTGAACAGCCGTGGTTTCCATGGTCATCTCCTTTTTTGATTCACATATCCCCTTAATCACTGACATTTAAGTTATCGGAAATCCTTGAAAATTACTTTAAGGTTTTCTTTAAGTTTTCGCTTTCACGTATCTTGACTTATTTCAGAGACTTATATATATTTCCTCTATGAAGAAGCGCGTTTTGAGGGCCATTTTCTTCGATGTGGACGATACGCTTTATTCTTCATCCGAATTTGCAGCAATGGCCAGGCTGAACGCCATCAAGGCCATGATCAAGAACGGCCTGAAAATGGAGATTAAAGAATGCCTGACTGCATTCAACAAGATACTCCATAAGCACCATTCAAACTACAACTTCCATTTCAATGACCTCCTCAAAGCCGTGGGTCGGGAACGGTACCCCGCTGCAAACGAGCATGTCCTTGTGGCTGCAGGGGTGGTGGCTTACCATAACACCAAGAACAGCTGGCTTAAGCCCTATCCGGACTCCCTGGAGGTAGTGAAAATCCTTTCTCAGACAACACCACTTTGCCTGGGGGTCATTTCCTCCGGGTACAGCATCAAACAGGCTGAAAAGCTCTTCCGATTCGGGATTTTCAAATACCTTGATCCCGAAGCCATTTTTTTCTCACAGGAACTCGGTGTCGACAAGCCCAATAAGGACTTCTTCCGCATTCCCTGCAAAAAGACCGGGGTCCGGCCCGAAGAGGCCATGTATGTGGGCGATCGGCCCGGTATCGACGTACAACCGGTAAAACAGCTTGGCATGGTAAGCGTCCTCAACCGTAGAAGCGGAAAATACATGGACACCAAGTCCGCGGGCCGTCCGGACTACATTGTGCATGATTTCTGGGAACTTCTTGAATTGGTCAACACGCGTTTTGATGTTCAGCCGCGCATACCAGGCCCACGTAACTGATTATTTTATCAGCGCATTACACTGTAAAAACCCTAAAGAAAACAGGCCTGGCTTCCGATATACAGGTGTATGGACAAGCTTTATCCTTTCCTAAGAGAGAAGATTCCGGGATTCAATTTCATCCTCGTCTTCACGTTTGCCGCCTGCCTGGTTTGCGCCGGTATTGTCTATAAATCCTATAAATCCGCCAGGGCCGACGAGCAAAAAGCCTATAAGGAATATATTGAGAAAAAGTCGGATCCATCGGAGGCACTCCGTTTCGAGCGTACTCATGATGAAAAGACCTTTGACCTGGACGCGCACCGCAGGCTTGCGCTCCAGTACATGGATAAAAAACAGTATTCACAGGCGATTCCGCATTTTGAACGGGTCATTGATGCGGACAACGTTGTTTTTGTAGAAGAGCATAAGGAACTCTGTCTGATACTGGCCGACGCTTATATTAATGCCCGCCAGACGCAGGAGGCCGTGGTCTTCCTTGAAAAGATGGGCGATGTGTTTCGGAACGACCCCACCATCCTCCGGCGCCTGGGACAGACCTATTATTTTTCCGGCAACCTGACACAGGCTGCGGACCATTTCCGGTCCGCACTCACGAAGAAAAATGATGACGCGGAAAGCCTCGTCTACCTTGCAAAAATATACTACCAGTTGGACCACACCCGGAAGGACATCGCGGAACTGTATGAGCGCGCCCTGAAGGCCAATCCGGAATCCGTGGAACCTTACTATTCTTACGGCATCTACCGCAGCGATATGGGCGCCTACGACAGCGCGGCCGCCCTTTTCAAGAAAGCCCTTGCCATTGCCCCCTTCCATACTCCCTCGATGGGCCGGCTTGGCATCGTTTACTATTATTCCGGCAAAATGAATGAAGCGAAAGAAATGTACGAGCTCGCCTTGTCGATTAACGCCACGGATTATAATACGCTCTACAACCTCGGGGAATTGTATCTGACGGCCTTTGGTGACCCGGTGAATGCCTACCAGTATTTTCAGAAGGTCGTGGACCTAAGGAAAGACCATTTCCCGGCCATCAAAAAACTCGGGGTCATTGCGCTCAACAACCGCAATTATAACGAGGCGGCGCTCTGGTTTGAAAAAGCAGAAGACCTGCGGCGGCGTGATAAAGCCTATGCCAACGAGAGCATGCCGTTCGATAACGAACTGGTGGATATACTGATATTGCATGCCACGGCGCTGGAAGCGATTAAACGCATCCCGGACGCAATCCGGCTTCTTGAAGAAGCCATCCATGAGAACCCGCTCAACAAAATTGCCCGTCATAAGCTTCAGCTCTTACAACAAGATGGATAATAAGGGGTTAGTGGCGCAATATCTTGTATTTGAGTTTCCAGCTTCTTTTGATGTAACTGGACGAATAATAGTATTTTAAAAAATTTACTTGATTTTATTTGTTATTCGAATATAAATTACCTGTTATAAAGAAAACGATTAGGCGGGAAAAATGGGTAATGTAACAAAAAAGAATCTTGTTGAAGTCATTTCCGGTAAAACCGGGCTTACGCAGGTCGACACTAAAATAATCATTGAAAGCCTTCTGGAAACTGTCTCCAGGTTTCTTTCCGAAGGCCGCAATATTGAAATACGCGGTTTTGGCCGTTTTAAAATCAAGACGAAAAAGAGCCGCACCGCACGCAACCCCCGTACCGGTGAAACCGTGCAGGTTGAAAAGGGTTTAAAGCCGGTCTTTGAGGCCAGCAAAGAGCTCAAGAAAAAGGTCAATACAACTAACAGCAATCCAGGCATTGCCAACGCTTCCGGCGCCCCTTTGTCCGGGAAAAGCGCGCTTCCTGTATACTGAAACGGTCTGTCCGCTTTCACAACGCTTCTGTTTCCTCTAAAAAACGCCATTTCTCCTTTGCCTTAACCTGCGTGAAGCTTATATTTTAGACGGGTGAAAATTGTTGCCCGTAATAAAAAAGCTTGGCATTTGTATGCCATCCTCGATAAGTACGAAGCGGGTGTTGCGCTCAAAGGCACGGAGGTCAAGTCCCTCCGAGCGGGCAAGGTAAATTTTTCGGACAGTTTCGCCCGGCTCCAGGATGACGAACTCTGGCTTGACAACCTAGATATTTCCCCGTATGCGCAGGGGAACATCAATAACCACGAACCGCGGCGGCAGCGAAAGCTCCTCCTGCACCGGAGGGAAATCCGGAAAATTCGGACGCTGATGAGTGAAAAAGGGCTCACCCTGATGCCGCTTGCCATCTACTTCAACGAGCGCGGCAAGGTCAAGATTGAACTCGGCGTCTGCCGCGGTAAAAAACTCTATGACAAGCGCGAAGACATTGCGGGCAAGGAAGCCGGCCGCCTCATCAAACGGATAATGAAATCATGACCTGCGCACTTTTCCGGATGATTCTTCTCCTGCTGGCCCTGGCCGCGGCCGGTGCCATGGTGACCGTGGACTATCATCAGGCCAGTCTCACCGAAATCACGGCCCTTGAGCGCGAAAAGCAAACCTATGTCTCGGCCGCAGAGCTGTTCGCCCTATTCAGCGGCCGACCCTATTGGTCGCCGGATAAAAGGAAACTGGCGGTCACGCTGAACGGCATGGACCTTGTGCTCACGGAAAACTCGCCCTACGCGCTTGCCGGAGACAGCGTTTTAAACCTTGTATCCGCTCCCTTTCAGGAAAACGGTGAATTTTTTGTGCCTGCGGCCGGAATCGCCGGGGCGCTCGACGGCCTTTTTCCGGACCTTGTTACCTGGGACGCCCAGAAAAAGGTACTCAAGGTCATCAGCAGCGACCGGGTCATCCGCCGGGCGGTCTGCGAGGAAAAGAAGAACGGTACGCTTTATACCCTCTTTCTGCCGGATTCCATGGGCTTTGAGTACACGTACTTCAAGCCCCAGCTCAACATTAATATCGTGAACGGCCGGGTTTCACCGCTGGATCTTGTCCAGGGTAAACGTCTCGGGAAAATCAAATCCGTGGAAGCGGTCCAGTTTGCTGACAACGCGCAGGTAGCCCTGCAGCTGACGGACGACGCCCCGGAGCCCGAGGTGGCCTACCGTGACAATCCCGCGCGCATCGAAGTCGTGGTCCGCAGCATGGTGCCGACACCTCCCGTTCCCAGGGACTCCGCACCCGTGGGCGGCGCGCAGGCCGCAATCTGCTCGCAGCGAATCCGGACCATCATCATCGATCCCGGCCACGGCGGCCGCGATCCCGGCGCCGTGAACACAAAGGAAAAAGCCGGGGAGAAGGAGGCGGTTTTGGCCATCGCCCTCAAGCTTGTGGACCGGCTCAAGGCCGCGCTTTCCGGAACACAGGTCCTGCTGACCCGTGACGATGACACGTTCATCCCGCTCATTGACCGCAGCAAAATCGCCAACCGGAACAACGGTGACCTTTTTGTCAGCATCCACGCCAACAGCGTCAAAGGGAACGCGGCCAAACGCGAGTCCGTGGCCGGCTACGGCGTATACTTTCTCGATGTGGCGCGCGACGACGAGTCGCGGGCCGTGGCTGCGCTCGAAAACGCGGCCATTGAGTACGAAGAAAAGCCTCCGGAAGAGGCCCGAAACGACATCGACTTCATCCTCAAGTCCGCGGAGCTCAACGTCTACCGCGATCAGAGCGAACAATTGGCCATTGCCATCGAACAGGAAATGAGCCGCATCGTCAAGGACGTTTCCCGCTACAACACCGGCGTCAATCAGGCCGGTTTTTATGTACTCCGCGGGCCGCAGATGCCCTCGGTACTCGTGGAGACCGCCTTCATCTCCAACCCCCGGGAGGCACGCCTTCTCAAGAATGCGGAGTTTCAGGAACAGATTGCCAAGGCCCTGTGCGGCGGCATCCTGCGCTTTAAGGAAAAATGTGAAAAAGCGCTCCCGTGACGCCGGAAAGGCGATCGCCATCTTCGATTCCGGCGTGGGCGGTCTCACCGTGGCCCGCGAAATCATGCGCGTCCTGCCCGGCGAACGGCTCCTCTACCTGGGCGACACCGCACGCTTTCCCTACGGCATGCGCTCGCGCGAAACCGTCAGCCGCATGACCGATGAGTGCGTGAATCTGCTCCTGTCCAACGACATCAAGCTGCTGGTCATTGCCTGTAACACCGCCACGGCGTTTGCCTACGACGACATTCGCGAACGCCACCCGTCACTCCCGGTCGTGGGCGTCATCGAGCCCTGCGTGCACGCCGTGGCCTCCAAAATCCGGAGCGGCGCCGTGGGCGTTATCGGCACTGAGGGCACCATCCACAGCGGCATCTACGCCCAGAAGCTTAAAATCGCGGCCCCGGCCCTGAAAACATATTCCGTGGCCTGCCCGCTCTTTGTGCCCATCATTGAAGAGGGCATCTTCAAGGGCCCGCTTGTCAACCACGCGGTGGACCTTTATCTCAAGCGTTTCAAACGCACCGGTATCCGCGCCATCATCCTCGGTTGCACCCATTACCCCTTCTTCAAGACCAAAATCCGCGATTATTTCAACGGTCGGGTCAAAGTCATGGATTCGGCCACACGGACCGCGGCGGCCGTGGCGGAAAAATTGGGCGTGCTGGGTTTGCGCGCACCGCGGCGCAGGGTCGCGTTCGGAGACCACCGTTTTATGGTCACCGATTACCCGGAAAAGTTCCGGCGCACAGGCGAACTCTTTCTGGGACAGACGCTGCTCATCGAGAAAGTAACGATTTAACATAAAACATTAAGGGAGGACTTCATGTCAGGACATTCCAAATGGGCGACCATCAAGCGGAAAAAAGGCGCGCTCGACGCCAAGCGCGGGCAGGCATTCACCAAAATCATCCGCGAAATCACCGTGGCCGCTAAAAACGGCGGCGGCGATCCAGGCGGCAATCCGCGTCTGCGCCTGGCCATTGACAAGGCCAAGTCCAACAACATGCCGGCCAAAAATATCGAAAACGCCATTGCCAAAGGAACCGGCCAGCTCGAAGGCGTGAACTATGAAGAAGTAACGTACGAAGGTTACGGCCCGCAGGGGGTGGCCGTCTTTCTCGAGGTGCTCACGGACAACCGCAACCGGACCGTCTCGGAAATCCGTAATCTGCTCACTAAAAACGGCGGCAACCTCGGCGAATCAGGCTCCGTGGCCTGGATATTCAAGACCATGGGACTTATCACCGTGGACGCCAAGGTCGTGGACGAGGACACGCTCATGGAAACCGTGCTCGAAGCCGGCGCCGAGGACATGGAAAACGATGGCGACACCTATGAAATCAAGTGCCCGCCCGACAAATTCGATGCCGTTAAAAAAGTGCTGGAAGCAAAGAAAATCCCGATTATCGAAGCCGAAATCACCAAAGTGCCTCAGAACACCATCAAGCTCGAAGGCGCGGCCGCTTCAAAAATGGTGCGGCTCATGGAAACCATGGAGGACCATGATGACGTCCAGAATGCGTACGCCAATTTTGACATCGACGAAAAGGAGATGACTCAATTAGCCGGATAACGCTGGTCGGTTTTGACCCCGGCAGCATCATCACGGGTTATGGCGTGGGGGTCGTCGACCGCACGCTTAATCGTGCGGTCGAATGCGGGGTCATCCGCCCCAAGCCGGGCGCCACCCGGGCCGAACGCGTG
>JAZDKP010000225.1:0-20751 GCA_043802925.1 Fibrobacterota bacterium
AGAAGAATAACCGGCTCTACGGCATCTCCTATCCTGCGGACCATTTCTTCATCAAAGACCTTGCCACGGATACAATTCTCGACAAAGGGATGATCAACAAAGCGCATGTGGCGCGCACCTTGTTCACGGATAAATGGGGCAATGCCTATTACGCCGATATGCGCGGCTACCTGCTGAAATATGAACCCGCGCGGGACACCTTTATCTGGTCCAACGATCGGATACCCGCTGATTCCGCAAAAACACCCGCTTGGCTACGGCGCGATGGCCTTCGGGCATGGGCTAAAAACGAAAAGACCGGCGCTTATTATTTCCAGACGAATTTTTCAAGGCTCCTCCAGATAACGCCGCAGGAGAAGGGATTGGGAGACATCACGGATCTGGGTTATACGCTGGATCCTTCCCCTGAAATTGCGGATACCGCGATTATCAATACCGGTTCTCCGAATATGGCCTGCGGCAAAAACGGCAGGCTTTATTACTGGATAGGGGGCCATGGAAGCTATCTTGTCAAGGACAGCATCTGCCTTGTGGAATGCGACCTGAAAACAAAAGCAAAAAAGATTCTTTTTAAACGCCCCAAGAGTGAGATTGGCGAGGCGACGGGAAGCAATATCGTGGACAAGGAAGGCAATCTCTATTGGGCGGCCTATCGCAGCATTCCGGGCAAGTCCACCGCCGAGTCTGGAAATTCCCGCGCCATCCTCATTGTTTTCAATCCGGAAAAGGAGATCCGCAAATGAACCGTTTATTTATCGCCGTTTCCACGTTGCTGATGACTGCGGCCCTGTTTTCAGCGACCAAAGAGGATCTTTACTTCAAGGGTGGCAAGGAAGACTTCGGATGCGACCTTGCCCATCCGGAAAAGGGGAAGGTTAAATTGCCCTATGGCTCCGCCAACATACAGAGTGCGGTGGAAGCCAATGGATATATCGTCGGGCTCACCTGTCCTGAATACCCGAAACGCTCCCCGTTGCTTTTCCGGTTCAGCATCAAGGATACCCAGTTGCAGGATTATACGGATTTTGACAAGTCCGGATTGCGCCCCGCCCATGGCCTTGCGGCTTCGGGCAGCATGGTCTATGCCGGCGCTTATGCGACCGGGAAAACAGGATATTTGATGGTGTTTGACGTTTTGGCCCCGGACCTCAAAGCGGTTACCCTGGGTGCGCCCCGGGAGGGTGAAGGCGTTTTTTGTCTTACGGCATCGAAGGACGGCCGGAAAATATTCGGAACGCTTTTCCCCTCCAACGGTTTTTTCACATACGATATCGCCGGCAAAACCTTCACGGTGGTGGCTGGAGCGGAAATGGACAGCGCCTCCGAAGACGCTGTCGGATACATGCACATGGACTCCACCGCGCATCTTTGCAAGGCACTTGGAATCGACAATGCCGGGACCGTTTACGGGTCAACCGGGATGGGAAGGCTGTTCTCTTACAGCCCAACGCTTGATAAAATCAAGGTGCTGGAAGTTTCGCTTCCTTTTTGTCAGAATCACCAGGCGACCAACCGGGTGGAGGCGTGGGCAATCGCCCCCAATGGCAAACTCTACGGCGGCACATCCATGGATGGGTATCTCTTCAGCCTGGACCCGGCCACCGGAAAATTGGTGAACCTGGGAAAACCCGTCATGGCCGGGAATCTGCGGTCAATGGTTGTCCGTAACAATAAAGTGTACGGGCTCTGCGGCGAATTACCGGAGTACACGCATTTCTTCACTTATGATATTGCCGAGGGCGGGTTCGAGGATCTCGGAATTCTCAGATTCATGAACCGGCTGATAAATTCAAAACATATGTCTTACACGGTATCCAACCTGCTTTCCCTGAAAGACGGCAGAATACTATTTACCGAAAACGACCTTTTTCCCGCGCTCATATTTTATAAACTATAAAGCGAACGAGAGGGATGCATGGCCGGCAATGCATATGCCACGATTATTTGCGACAATCACGCTAAGTGGCCGAACCTTCAAGCCGAGCATGGGCTTGCAATATGGCTGGAGGTTGGCGCAAGGCATATCCTGTTCGATACGGGCCAGGGAACCACGTTCCTGCACAACGCGAACGCCCTGGACATTCCTCTCGATAAATTGGACGCCATTGTCCTGAGTCACGGCCATTACGATCATACCGGCGGACTGGCCTTGCTGATGGAACGATGCCCGCGCGCAAGGATTTTCATGCATCCTTCGGCGCTTGCTGAAAGGTATTCCATCCGCGCGAATGGTGAAACGCGCTCCATCGGCATGCCGGACGAAATAAAGAACCGGCTGCTGGAAAGCCGGGAGCGGATTACCTGGGTTACGGAACCCATGGAAATATTTCCGGATGTCTGGGCAACGGGACCCATTCCACGGGAATTTCCGGAAGAGGGCAACGAGAACCATTTTTTCCTGGACCCGGCCGGTCAGACACAGGACCGGATTGCGGATGATCAGGCCCTTTTTATCAGGTCTTCGGCGGGCGTTTCCGTGATTCTCGGGTGCACGCATTCAGGCGTTGCGAATACGCTTTTCTTTATAGGAAAACTGGCTGGAGAAGTAAAAAGACGGCTTATCACGGGCGGTTTTCATCTTTCCGCCGCTTCCACGGGCGGTATTCAGCGTGCAATCGCCGCTGTGGAAGCATTCGGCGCGGAAAAGATATATCCCTGTCATTGCAGCGGAGAGGCGTTTATCACCGAGATATCAAGATTGTCCCCGGAATTCATGCAGGGCAGTGCAGGGATATGCCTGAAAATATAAGTCAGGCCTGTAATAAAGCCGGTAAACCGAAGCTTGCCATATGAAGAAAACGGTATTGAAACCAAACTATGGTGGAAAAGCTCAACTTCTGAACTTTTTAAAGGCACTGAAAAGCGCCCGAATGGCGGACATCGCAACCGGAAAGGGCGCCTTTCTGGAGTTTTTAACGTCAAATATCGGTCGTTATCATGAAATTGTCGGGATTGACATTGATCCGGCCGACCTTGGAATCGCGGCCAAAGTGTCAAAGCGGCGTGGAAAGGTCAGTTTCAAGGTTTGCAACGCCGAACGCCTGCCTTTTCCGGATAATCATTTTGATTTGATCGGCCTATCCAACGCCCTGCACCATATCGAAAACATCCCAGTGGTTTTCAAGGAAATCCAACGCGTTCTTAAGAAATCCGGTTGGCTATTGGTGAATGAAATGAATTATGACAGGACCAATCAAGCCCAGAAAATGCACCAAAAATGCCATGCCTTCCGTGCGCGGGTTGAGAATCTTCATGGTAAGACGCACCGGCCGGTATGGAAAAAAATGGCCATAGTGAATACCTTGAGAAAATATTTTCCGGAGTGGAAAAGGGTGTATTTTTATTATCCGGGCGAAACCTATCATAAGGGCAACCCGATAACGGTCAAGCAACAGCTTGGCAAAATCAATGCGGCATTGCAAAGCTGCAAGGGTTTAAAGGAATACTCTTCATTGCTTAATAAAGCGAAAAAGATAAGGAAAGAGCTCAACCAATATGGCGTCCGTCATCCTTCTTATACCCTGACCGCGCTGTTAAAATGATAAAAAGTTGCGGCAGTTTCAATATTGGCGAACGCAACGTGCAAACCGATAAAAACATGGAGGCATAATTATGGGAAAAGTATTTATCCCCATCGGACCCCAGCACCCGGCGCTTAAAGAGCCCGAGTCTTTCAGGATACTGCTGGAAGGGGAGAGAATCATCGAGGCCAACGTCCGCCTGGGTTATAACCACCGTGGTATTGAAAAGGCCTGCGAAGAACGGACTTATATCCAGGACATTTATCTGTTGGAGCGTGTTTGCGGCATCTGCTCTCACTCCCATTCAACCTGCTTCGTACAAGCGGTCGAGGAATTGGCGGGGGTTCAGATTCCGCCCCGGGCCAGCTACATCCGCACGCTCATCGCCGAATTGGAACGCATTCACAGTCACCTGTTATGGCTTGGGGTGGCGGGCCATGAAGTCGGTTTTGACACGCTTTTCATGTACAGTTGGCGCGACCGCGAGGTGGTGATGGATTTGCTGGCGCTATTGACCGGCAACCGCGTCAATTACGCCATGAATACTCTGGGCGGCGTGCGGCGCGACGTGCCTAAAGAAAAATACGATGAAATTCTGAAGGCTGTCGATATCCTCGAAGAGCGAACCAAGTATTACATCCAGGTCGCCACCGAGGAAATCACCTTCATCAAGCGGCTGTCGGGCGTGGGCCGCCTCACCTACGATGAGGTCGTCAATCTTTCCGTCATCGGCCCGACGGGCCGCGCCTCCGGCTTTGCCTGCGATGTCCGGCGGACGGACCCCTATCTCGCCTATGGCGAACTGGATTTCAAGGTCATTACGGACAATCATTGCGACGTTTATGGCCGGGCCGTGGTCCGCCTGCTGGAACTGATGGAAACCTATAAAATGATCCGTCAGATCATCAACAACATGCCGGACGGACCCATTACGGTCAAGGTGCCCAGGAAAATCCCAGCGGGCGAGGCCGTCAGCCGTTACGAAGCGCCGCGCGGAGAGGACATCCACTATGTGAAGAGCAACGGCACGGACAAACCCGAACGGGTCAAGGTGCGCGCGCCCACGCTGGCCAATGTCCAGGCCGTGAAAAAGATGGTTGAAAACTATTACCTGGCGGATTTGCCCATTACGATTGCGGCAATCGACCCGTGCTTTTCCTGCACGGACCGCACCATCGCCATCACCCGCGGGGAGAAAGGCCGGACAGATGTCGTAAACTGGGACACATTGCGCCAGTACAGCATTGACTGGTATGGGAAAAAAGGCGTGGATATGAGCAAAATAAAGGCCTAAATTAAAGTTTTATTAGCAGGTGAAATGATTAAACCGTTCGCCGAATATTTAAAATCACCGTTGGAAAACCTGTTTCTTTTTTCCAAGGGCCGTGTCGCCTTATACGCCCTGCTTAAGGCCCTTGATATTGGCGAGAACGACGACGTACTGATGTCCGGGTACACCTGTGTCATGGTTCCTTCCGCGGTCAAATACCTTGGCGCCCGTTGCCGGTATGTTGATATCAATCCCTCAACATTCAACCTGGATCCGGGCAAACTGGATTCCCTTTTAACCCCCCGCACAAAGGCCTTGATTGTCCAGCATACTTATGGTATCGCTCAAAACATGGGGCCTGTTCTCGATTGGGCCTGCCGGCATAATCTCCCTATCATTGAAGACTCATGCCATGCCTTTGGTTCGCGCTGGAACGGTAAATTATGCGGAACCTTCGGTGTTGGCGCATTCTTTTCCGGACAGTGGAACAAGCCATTTTCAACAGGACTGGGCGGCATACTGCTGGTCAACGACGCGAACCTGCTGCCTGAAGTGGAACGGCTGTATCAAACCGCGATTTTGCCTTCAATGGCCGCTGAATTAAGGCTCTGGCTGCAAATAAAAGCCTATAACACGCTCGTAAGGCCTCAAACTAATGCGCTGATGACGTGTCTCTACCGCCTGATGTCACGACTGGGGCTGGCTGCAGGCTCCTCCGCCAAAGAGGAGTTTGAAGGAGAGATGCCTCAACATTATTTCCAACGCATGGCAAAGGTCCAGATGAAGGAAGGCGAACGAAATTATAATAATATCGAGAGGCTGATTGAGCATCGTAAGGCCATAGCCGCAATTTACTCGCGCGATTTGCCTGGCCTGGGGTTTAGGACGCTGAAAGCGGATCCGGAGTGCGATAATGTCATTCTGCGTTACCCGATTCGCGTGGCCAATAAGAGTGAACTCCTGAAAAAAGCCGCGTTCAAAGGCTTTGAACTCGGTTCCTGGTTTGAAATACCGTTGCATCCCGCGGGCATCGACATGGCGCGCTTCGGTTATACGAAAGGCAAGTGTCCGGAATCCGAGAAGGCGTGCCAGGAGGTCGTGAACCTGCCCATGCATGGAAAAGTCACATTGCAGATAACGGAACGTACGCTGGAATTTTTAAAGCGATACGGGAATTCAGTTTAACGTAAAGAAGGAGGCCATGCTTATGCCAAGAGGTGATGGAACAGGCCCATTGGGTCAAGGTCCGGGAACGGGACGCGGTATGGGTCGAGGCCAAGGCTTTGGTCAAACACAAGGTTCGCCGGCTTCCGGTTCCGGAGGACACTGCGTATGCACAAAGTGCGGATATAAAGAATCGCTTGAAGCCGGGCATCCGTGCGGGCAAAAAACGTGTCCGCTATGCGGAATAATATTGACAAGAGAGCAGTAGAACTAACGGGTCCGTCCGGACGGATTGTGGCGAGGCACCGTTATTTAAACTTGGCCCGTCTTTATTCTTGGCAATAATTGCCAATCTGCAATGTTATCTTTCCATGCGTTGCATCGATGAAACCCATGCTAATGTTATTCTGCCTTTATCGGCTATAAAACAGAAGTTAATCTCATTGGCGTCAAAATTGCTTTAACGTTAATGGTTGGCACAGGAAACCCCGCCATCCATAAAAAAAGGAGAATAAAATGCCTAGAGGTGACGGAACAGGGCCTATGGGATTGGGCTCTATGAGTGGAAGGGGCGCGGGGTACTGCGCCGGATACGATGTGCCGGGATTCATGAACAGAATTCCGGGAATGAGCAATGGAATGCGCCGGGGCTTCGGACGTGGGTTTGGCATGGGAATGGCATGGCGCAGGGGATGGGCTGGAAATATGCCGCAATCGCCGTTGTCTTTTTATGCAAACACACCTAATGCCGTGGATGAAATCGAAATCATGAAAGGGCAGGCCAAATACCTTTCTGACACTCTGCAAGCAATCAGTCAACGTATCACAGAACTGGAAAGCAAAAAATAGCACCGAAGGAAAATAAGATGCCAAGAGGTGATGGTACGGGATGGTAAAATGGAAAACGAATGAAAATCGCAATAGCCAGCGGCAAAGGCGGAACAGGTAAAACAACCTTAGCAACGAATCTCGCATGGGTTCTTGCATTGCAGGGCAAAAAGGTCCGGTATCTTGACTGTGACGTTGAAGAACCCAACGGCCATCTTTTCCTAAATCCCACGATTTTGAAAACCGAAACTGCGGGCATCCCTGTGCCTTTTATCAGCGAATCAAAATGCGCCGCTTGTGGAGAGTGTGTGCGGTTCTGTCAGTACAGAGCGCTTGTCCGGCTTGGTAAGACGGTGATGGTTTTCCCGGAACTCTGTCATGGCTGCGGTGGTTGCATGCTCGTATGCCCCCACAAAGCGATTACCGAACAAAACCGGGTCATTGGCGTGGTTGAGAGCGGAACGGCGGGGAAAGCAGGTTTCGTACAAGGCCGTCTTAATATCGGCGAGGCCATGAGCCCTCCGTTGATACGGAAGGTACTGGAGCAGGCGTCAGATGGTGTTATCAACATCATAGACGCGCCGCCGGGGACATCTTGTCCAGTGATAACCTCGGTACGCAATGCCGATTTTACGATACTGGTGACGGAACCGACTCCATTCGGACTCAACGACTTGGGGCTTGCCCTGGACATGGTTCGTGATTTGGGCGTGTTGCATGGCGTGGTGATAAACCGGGCCGAACCTGGAAATAAATCCGCATTGGAGTTTTGCGTCAAGCGGGGGGTTGAAATCCTCGCCGAAATTCCCGATGACCGCCGGATTGCCGAAGCCTATTCCAGGGGAGAACTGATTTGTGATAAAGTGCCGGGACTTTCCGGGCAGTTTGAACATCTATGGCAGGCTTTGCTGGAGTGGATTAAAGAATGAAGGAGATAGTTATTGTCAGCGGAAAAGGCGGAACCGGCAAGACAAGTCTCACGGCCTCATTTGCCGCGCTATGCATGGGTAAGGCGGTATTTGCAGACTGCGATGTCGACGCGGCGGATATTCATCTGATCCTTAATCCTGATATCAAGAAAAGAACCGCGTTCAAGAGCGGGCATAAAGCGGTCATCCGCCGGAGTCAGTGCATCGGGTGCGGCGGTTGCTTGTCGTGGTGCAGGTTCGGCGCTGTACTTCGCCAGGACATTGAAAAGGGTGAATTTCTATTTACGATTGATCCGGTTGCCTGCGAAGGATGCGGAGTGTGCGTTCGCTTCTGCCCGATCCAGGCCATTGATTTCGCTGAACCGGCTTGCGGGGAATGGTATATCTCGGATACGCGCTTCGGCCCCCTGGTCCATGCGCGCCTTGGCGTTGGAGCGGAAAACTCGGGGAAACTCGTGACGTTGGTGCGTAATGAAGCGAAAGGCGTTACGCATGAAAAGGGTGCGGAATACCTGTTGATTGACGGCGCGCCGGGCATCGGTTGTCCGGTCATCGCTTCATTAATCGCCGCGGACCTGGCAATCATCGTTACCGAGCCGACCGTGTCCGGTGACCATGATTTGCGCCGCATCGTCCAACTCACAAAACAGCTTGGCACGCCCGCCATGATTTGCATCAATAAATGGGACATCAATCCGGACGCGGCAAATACCATCCGTCAATTCGCTGAAAAAGCCGGAGTGCCTGTCGTCGGCGTTATCCGATATGATAAAGCGGCAACGGATTCCCAGCGGGTTGGAAAAGCGGTGGTGGAACACAGGCAGGGCGGAATGGCGGATGATATCCGGGCGGTATGGGAGAACATCACAAGCCGAATAAACAACACCCCTGAATAGGTTCGATAAGCCTGCTTTTGATTCATTACGGACAAACGCCTTGGTATATCAAAACGTGTCGGATTCCAAGAAGGAGGGCATTCGCCTGGGCGTTGCAGAACCCCCGAGTTTTTTTATTAATGGTCGAAAATACATGGCGGATATAGATGTCGAAACCATGACGGACATTATTGAAAGAGGAATACGAAAAAGGCGGCTGGGACATAAAAAGAAAAGGAAATTAAATGCATCCAAATGACGCGCAGAGGGAAAAGCAGGACATTGCAATCAGCGAGTCCTTAAAAAGAATTAAGAATAAAATACTTGTCATGAGCGGCAAAGGCGGAGTGGGGAAAAGCAGCATTGCAGTCAATCTGGCTATGGGGCTTGCCAACAAAGGGTTTCAGGTCGGATTAATGGATGTGGATCTGCACGGGCCCAGCATACCTCAGATGCTGGGTATCCGGAGGGGGGCAATGAGTTTCTCAGACAATAAAATGATTCCTGCGCTCCATTCGAAGAATCTTCGGATGGCTTCGATAGAATGTATGCTCGAAAACGACGATTCGCCGGTTATCTGGCGGGGGCCCATGAAAATAGGGGTGATCCGGCAGTTCATTTCAGATGTCCAATGGGGTGATTTGGATTTTCTCATCATTGACTCTCCTCCAGGTACCGGCGACGAACCCCTGACTGTGGCGCAGACCATTCCCGACGCCATGGCTCTTATTGTGACGACACCGCAAATTGTTTCGCTGCGGGATGTGCGGAAATCCATTAATTTCTGCAAGCAGATGAGAATGGGAATCCTGGGCCTTATTGAAAACATGAGTGGTTTGGTTTGTCCGGGCTGTGGCCTTAAGATTCCCTTGTTCAAAACCGGCGGCGGAGAGAGTATGGCTCAACAGATGGAAATAGCTTTTTTAGGCGGAATCCCCATCATCCCTGACATTGTGCATTGCTGCGATAACGGAATTCCAGCCGTGAACGCCTGTTCCGCCTTGCGGGACGCCTTTGAGCCGATTCTGAATACAATAATGGATAAAGTAAATACGGTCACTCAATCTTGAAGGAGGATGCTTATGCCAAGAGGTGATGGAACAGGCCCAATGGGCAAAGGACCCCGCACGGGACGCGGTATGGGTCAAGGGCAAGGACGTGGCCGCATGCAAGGCCCATTATCCGCCGGTCCCGGGGGAAACTGCACATGTCCTCAATGCGGTCATAAGGAACCTCATCAGCCCGGACAACCCTGCAATCAGAAGAAGTGTCCGCGCTGCGGGGTGATGATGTCAAGAGCGTGACGCGAAATCGAGCGAGCATGATCCAGGGAAAGGCGTACCGGTGAAGGTCGGCGGCACCTGTATGGCCCGTTGCGGCCTATACAAGAATCAGCCGTATTTTATGGGTGCGGAAAAGTCCACCCTGCCGGATTTGGCCCAATGGGTCATTGACAGCGATAAAGTCATCTCGTTTTAGAGGTTCTCATGAAAAGCATCGCTCTGGCGCAACGATTTTTGGCTCGCCGCTTCCCGGGAATCGTTCCCGAGACGCTGGCGGTTCTTTTGGCAAGCATCGTCCTTGCCATGCTCGGCAACGCACTGTCCCCAAGAGGCATATCCGTTTTAGGCGGCCAATGGGACCCGGCACGCGGGATCATGCATGCGGACGGCCATTGCGCTCCCCGGATTCAAGAGATGGACCTTACCTCTTTGCTCTTCTTGATGGAGCAAAAACAGGACACGCTCGTCGTGGTCGACGCCCGGAGCAAGGAGGAATTTATTTCAGGACATATCCCGGGGGCCGTCTCGCTGCCGCTGATGGATGCGGCCTTCGACCTGCCCTCTTTTCTGGCGCATCACGATGCGGCGAGAATATGCGTCGTCTATTGTTCCGGCGCCGAATGTTCGGATGCGCAGGACCTGGCCGATATCCTGAGGGAGGCCGGGGGCTTCAAGGTCTTTGTTTATGGCATGGGTTTTTCCGGCTGGGTCGCCGGGCAACGCCCGGTGGAAAATGGGCGCTTATGAAAGCCCTGTTCGCAAACCCTTGGGTGCATCTGTTGTCGCGATGGATCGCCGGCGGCGTATTTATTTACGCGGCCGTTTACAAGATTTACGATCCTTGCGACTTCGCCCGGGCGATCAACGGCTATAAAATCCTACCGGCCGTTTTCATCAACCCGCTGGCCGCGTTGCTGCCCTGGATGGAAATATTCTGCGGCATCCTGGTCATCCAGGGCCGGTTTTCCCGCGGCGCGGCCCTTCTTCTTGCCTGTATGCTCCTCACATTCATGACGGCGATCGGGTTCAATCTAATCCGTGGAGTGGAATTCGAGTGCGGATGCTTCGGCGCCCAGCGCGACATTTGTGATGCAATCGCCCGCTCCCTCATTTCCGTGCGTGGCGAGGTTTTCAACCACGTTCGTACGGGATGCGATCTGGTCAGGGACGCGCTGATATTGGTTCCCGTGATTTTTGTCATATTCTTTAAAAGCGAGCGGAGAGTGCCGTCCGTTAAAACAGGCCCGGATCGATGAACGATATTTTCAGACATGCGAATAGGCGTCATGAGGGATTGGCATGCCTGCGAATGATTAAATAGAGGCGCGCCAGATTATGAAAACATTTTACGACTGTCTTCCCTGTTTTGTAAGCCAGGCGCTTGAAGCGGTGCGTCTGGTGACTCCTGACGAGCAAGTCCATCAAAGTGTCTTAAAGAAGGTGCTCCGGCTTGCGTCTGCCATGGACATGAGCGAACCACCGCCTGTCATGAGCCAAAAAATACACCGTATTATCCGGAAGGAAACGGGAATACAGGACCCCTACCGCCAGAAAAAGGACCATTACAACCGGTGGGCGGCGTCCATGCTGCCCGCAATTTTTGATATGGGAAGAAATCGGGGCGATTCCTTCGAAAACCGTCTGCGATTGGCTATTGCCGGTAATATCATCGACTTCGGAAAGAACGGCCGTTTGAACGAAGAGGATGTTCTCCGCGTTGTGGAACGCTGTTATGACGCGCCCCTGGATTTACGGGCGGTGCGGAGCCTCCGGCGCGCTGTTGATAAGGCGCGGGACATCCTTTACCTGGGCGATAACGCCGGCGAAATTGTGTTTGACCGGTTTTTTATCCGGATGCTTCCCGTGAAAAAAGTCACGTTTGTCGTTCGCGGGAAGCCGGTCATCAACGACGTGACGCGGGAGGACGCGGAAGCCGTGAATATGACGCTTCTGGTAAGGGTCATCGACAACGGGTCCGATGCGCCAGGCACGGTGCTTTCGGACTGTTCCGCGGAGTTCCGCGAGAGGTTCGACCGGGCCGACCTGATTATCGCGAAGGGGCAGGGAAATTATGAAACGCTCAGCGAGGTCGATAAAAATATTTATTTCCTTTTGCAGGCAAAATGCCCGGTGATTGCACGGGATCTCAAATGCAATATCGGCGATTTTATTATACAGAAAGGAGATTCGGTATGAATGTTGCAGTCCTGGGTGCGAGCGACAAGACGGATCGTTACAGCTACAAGGCGATTAAACAGCTGACGGAGAAAGGACACCGGACTTTTCCCGTTAATCCTTTGCTTAAAAATATTGACGGGGTGCCGGTCTGTAAAAGCATTAGAGACATTCCGGAACCTGTTGACACGCTTACCGTTTATTTGTCGGCCGCCAATTCGAACGGCATTGCGCCGGATATTCTGGCATCCGGAGCCAGGCGGGTCATTTTCAATCCCGGCGCGGAAAACCCGGAGTTGACCGCGCAATTAACGGAAAATAACGTTAGCGTGCTGAACGCATGCACCCTGGTTATGCTGAATACCGAACAGTTTTAAAATCCTTAACGGAGCTTTGGCATGACGCTTGTTTTCAAGGATGCCGTCCAGATCACCGGTTTCGTGTTCGTAATGATGCTGTTCATAGAATACGCCAATGTTTTAACAAGTGGAACATGGCAGCAACGGTTTACGGAACACCATTGGGGGCAGTATCTGCTTGCGGCATTCCTGGGCGCCACTCCCGGATGCCTTGGCGCATTCGCCGTTGTTGCCATGTATTCACACCGATTCTTAAGTCTGGGGGCGGTCGTTGCCGCCATGGTGGCTACGGCAGGCGATGAGTCCTTTGTCATGTTCGCCCTGATTCCAAAACAGGCGTTAGTCATCCATGGATTACTTTTTATATTGGGTATGATAGCGGGAGGGTTGACGGACATGATACTCGGAAGACGCATGACAGCGCTGCCGTGCGCGGAAGGCTTTGTCATCCATCCGGACGCAAAAGAGGTGGTATTGCCATGGCGCCGGGTTGTCGGCCAGTGGAAACAATGCATCGCCAGCAGGGGCGCCATCTCCACTTTTCTTTTTCTTTATATCGTCGCTTTGCTGACGGGACAAATCGGGCCCGCGCAATGGAATTGGATAAAAACGACCATGCTGCTGGTTTCGGGCGGCGCCCTATTCATTGTTTGCACGGTTCCGGACCATTTTTTGGAGGAGCATTTGTGGCGGCATATCGCTCTGAAACACGCCCCCCGAATATTCGCGTGGACACTCGGCGCGCTGATTGCCATCCACCTGCTTTCGGGGCATCTGCTGGCGCTGCAGGCCGTTCAAGAGAGCCCATGGATCATTCTGCTGATAGCCTGCCTGGTGGGCCTGATTCCCGAGTCTGGCCCGCATTTGGTTTTTGTAACCTTATATGCGAATGGTACGATTCCGGGCAGCGTTCTTTTCGCAAGCTCAATCGTTCAGGACGGTCATGGCATGCTGCCCATGCTGGCGCATTCCCGGCGGGATTTTATCTTAATCAAGGGCATCAACTTCATTATTGGAATGCTGTGCGGAGCGGCGGGAATCGCCATGGGTTATTAAAAAGAAGAACCATCGGGAAAAACAATAAAAGGAGCCCTGTCCTATGAACGATCCCCTGACGCCATACGGAAACAAGCCCATGGTAACGCCCATTGTGAATGCGGTGAATTACCATTACAAGTCCTTTGAAGTGCTGCGCCAGATTACGGACGGTGAAATCGATGGCTATACCTACCCCCGGGATGACAACCCCACGGTCCGGGCTGTTGAAAAGAAGGAGGTTTTCAATGCCTGATTTACCGGAAACCGTCAGCCGTGCATGGGAAAATCGTGAAGATGCCGTTGTTTTTGCTACGGTCGATAAATAGGGCGTCCCCAACGCTATTTACGCCACATGTGTAAAGAAATACAGCGAATCGAAACTGGTGGTCACGGATAATTATTTCAGCAAGACGCGGGAAAATATCCAGGCGGGCCGTAAGGGTTCAATCCTATTCATTACGAAAGACAAGAAAGCGTATCAAGT
This sequence comes from Fibrobacterota bacterium, assembly GCA_043802925.1. GTDB lineage: Bacteria > Fibrobacterota > OXYB2-FULL-49-7 > OXYB2-FULL-49-7 > JAEUSG01 > JAZDKP01. The sequence continues at coordinate 13,927 of JAZDKP010000225.1, forward strand.
GAATATCTGAATTCAAGGAGGATGCTTATCTCTTATGGACGCTCAAAAGAACATTACCGCATCCGATTTAATCGCGCCTTCAAATATGGGCCGGATGAACGATCCCGACGTCGCCGCCCAGGTAACAGGCCAATGCGGTGATTCCATGGAGATGTATCTTGTCATTAAGGATGAAATTGTCACGGATTCCAGGTTTTTTACCGATGGATGTAATGTTTCACGGATCTGCGGATCCGCTGCAGCTCGGCTGGCCAAGGACAAATCCCTGAAAGAGATCCTCCGTCTGTCTCCGGCAGACGTCATCGATTCTTTAAAAGAGCTTCCGGACAACAACATTCACTGCGCGATTCTGGCCGTTGCTACGCTCCACAAGGCGCTCGCTGACTTTCTGCTTCGGTCATTAAATGGATAAACGGAGATAGGGTCACTGAAACAACGAAGTAGAAGGGAGGCCAGGAGAAAGACAATCGCAGCACCTTATGGAGCCTCCGAGATGCTGATGTACGCTTTAAGGAAGACGGTGCCGGGACCGTGATGAGTGATGAACCGGAGATTGTTCAGGGCCTTGAAGTACGGATGAACGGTGTTTTTTTCACCTCGCCGGTCGACCCAAAAAGGGCTTGATGAGGTGGATCGATTCCCGCTACGGGGTAAAAAAAAAGAGCCTGCCGGGGTTTCTTAAGAAATCCTGGTCATCCGGCCATTCTCCAGCAGGAACGCTTCATCACCCATGGTTGTAAGCGATGTGTTATGGGTGACCATGACCACCAGCCGGCCGTTCCTTGCCTCGGCCTTCATGGCTTCGAACACCACGGTTGTGTTTTCCGGATCCAGATTGCCGGTGGGTTCGTCCGCCAGAATTATGGTGGGGTCTTTTATCAGGGCCCGCATCAAAGCCGTTCTCTGCTGTTCCCCTACGCTGAGTTCGCCGGGGCGATGGTCCAGCCGGTGGGTCATATTAAAACGCCTGGCCAGTTCTGGGAGCCTGCCGGACAGAGCGGGTTTCTTACGGGTACCGATGGACAAAGGCAACAGAACGTTCTCTTTTACAGAAAGATAGGGCAACAGATGGAATTTCTGAAAGACAAAACCCACATTCAAGCTGCGGTATTTCCGTTGTTCATGGGCTGCCATCAAGGTGATGTCTTGTCCATTGAAAAGAACCGCACCGGAACTGGGATTTATCATGCCGCCAAGCATCAGGAGCAGGGTGCTTTTTCCGCTGCCGCTCTGCCCTTGAATCACGGAGAGCTTTCCGCCCTGGAAAGAACCTCCCAGGGAAATAATGGCCTGGACGGAACCCTTGGAACCGCCATAGCGCTTGGACAAATCGTTCATGATAAGGGTGTCCACTCATTCCTCCGTGAGAACGGTACCCGGGTCGCTGCGGATAAGCGAGATGACCGGCACGCTTTCCGCGGCAAGGGCGGCCAGGACCGTGATGATGATGGTTTCCGGTAAGTCGGCCCATTGAAACGTAACGGGCACGGTTTCGGTGACGAGAAAACCGGAGGTCCAGTGGACGGCCATAAAGGACCCCATGAAAAACCCGGTAAGCGCCGCACCCGCGGCGAGGACGCCGATTTTAATCATATAAAGGGAAACGATATATCCGGGTCCGGCGCCAAGGGCCGTAAGCACCCCGGCCTCCTTCCTTCGTTCAGCCACCTCCTGAAGGCCCGTGATAATGATAATTAAAAGCGCTACCGCGAAAATCAAGCCGAGCAGATAGTAAAGGGAACGGCTTGTGGTCGTCCTGGCAAGATTCCGGCCCTGAAGAATATCCGTTTTGGCGATGAGCTTGAGGTCCGGCGCAATGCCACTTAACAGAAGGCGCTCCTGGGCAAGGGCCTTTGGGACGTCCTCGGAATGCTGGCAGAGAAAGGCCATGATGAAATGGATGCTGTCAACGCGCCCCGTCATTTCTTGAAGCCTGCCAAGCGGAAGATATATCCGGAAATCATCCACGTTCCCTTTTTCATCCATCACGCCTGTCACGTTAAAAGCTTTTCCCTGAATCCACAATTCGGAACCTTGCCCAATATTGAGATGCCTGGCCACGGAAGCGCCCAAGCGGATGGCATTTCCTGAAAGCGGACGGATCATATTCGCTTTTTCAGCGGTTTCATCCTTTCTTTCCACGGGACGTATTCCGGTCAAGAGATAAGTTTTACCGTCGCTTGCCGTCCATTTTTCCTGGAGCACTGCCACAAAATAACGGGACGCCAGTTCCTTGTGCCGCGCCAGGAGTTCAGCGACCTTATCAGGGAAGGCCTTTTCCCCGCCGGTGCAACCGTACATATCAAAAGGATTTGTTTCACCAGGCATATAAAGCAGGTTGTGGCCCATGTTCTTTACGATAAGCTGCATGGAACGGTTCATGTAAATTGACGTGTTGCGGATATAGGTGTTCAACGATACGGACGCCGTTATGGCAAGGAACAACAGAAGCGTAACCAGCCACTTGTAAGTCGCCTGGCGGCGGATAAGGGTCAAATGCACAAAAGCACCTCGAGTTAAACGCTATTTTGTCCAATCATATTCAGGAGGCCCAATAACACAATGAGTTGTCCTGATAGAAAATGGTACGTTCTTTCATGGCAATGCAATATTAATCATCAAAAATGATGCCAAAACGCATATCAGTCAATTTTCACAAAAATCAGGGAACGTAACGCTTTATTCAATGGAGAAGCAATTTATTATTGCATAACAATTGCATTATTGCAATGTGCGATGCAAAATAGTACCTTTTTTACAGTGTTTTCAGGATTCAAGCCATTGGAATACTAATTGATGTTGAATAGCGATATGCATCCTTCTTTTACCTCGTATGAAACGATACTGGATTCCATTGCTGACGGTGTTTTTACCGTTGACAACGACTGGAATGTCACGTCATTCAATAAAGCGGCGGAGCGAATCACCGGAGTTCGAAAAAATGACGCCTTAGGAAAAAAATGCTGGGAGGTTTTCCATGCTGAAATCTGTGAAGAGGCGTGTTTATTAAGAAAAACCCTTCAAAGCGGCCGCGTTTGTATTAATAACACCATCCGTATCGTGAACAACAAGGGCAAACAGCTGCCGGTCAGCATTTCCACGGCAATGTTGAAGGACGAAACGGGAAACATTACGGGGGGGGTCGAAACATTCAGGGACTTGAGCGCCCTTGAAACCCTCCGGAAAGAAATCACGGAAAAGCACACGTATTCGGATTTCGTCACGTCGGACCACCGGATGTTGAATGTCTTTGATACCCTGCCGGCAATCTCTGAAAGCGATACCCCTGTCATCATCATGGGTGAGTCCGGCACAGGCAAAGAACTGATGGCCCGGGCGATACACAACCTGAGCAAGCGAAGCAAGGGACCGTTTGTTGCGGTCAACTGCGGCGCGCTGCCCGACAATCTGATGGAATCAGAGCTGTTTGGTTATAAAAAAGGCGCTTTTACGGACGCCAAACAGGACAAGCCCGGCCGTTTTGACGCGGCCAAAGGCGGCACTCTGTTTCTGGATGAAATCGGCGAGCTTTCAAAGCACCTTCAGGTCAAGCTTCTGCGTGTTTTGCAGGAAAAAACCTACGAGCCGCTCGGTTCCGTCTCTACCGTAAAGTCCGATGTGCGCATCATTACGGCCACGAACCGCAATCTGGATGAGATGGTCAAGGGCGGCGCTTTCCGGAAGGACCTTTATTACCGTATTCATGTCATGCCCCTGCGTATCCCTCCCTTGCGGGAACGGAAAAGCGACATCCCGCTGCTGGTTGACCATTTTATCGGACGGTACAATATTCTCTACGGAAAAGACATCACCGGGGTGACATCCGACGCAATGGCGGTTCTTGTGGCCCACGACTTTCCTGGAAATGTCCGGGAACTGGAAAACATCCTGCAGCATGCTTTTATCATGTCTTTGTCGGCCCTTATTGAAAAGAAACATTTCCCTGCTTATCTCATCGCGGGGACGCATTCATCAACAGAGCCATCCGCCAAACTTTCTTCCTCCTTCAAGGATTATGAAACGGCCCGGATCCGTACTGCGCTGGATGAAAACCACTATAACCGTAAGCTGGCGGCCCAAACGCTGGGTTTGCATCCTGTTACCTTGTGGCGAAAGATGAAAAAATTAGGCATAGAACGATAGCGCCCATTAAGACAACGAAAGAAAAAAAGGAGGACCTGTGAAGTTTGCCATTCAATGGATTCTGCTCGCGGCCTTAATCTGTTCCACTTCATGCCAGAAGAAAACCAAGATTTTGCCTGAACCCCTGCTATGCTATATTGGCGGGACCATGCGGCCGGTCATGGATGCCTTGAAACAGGCGTACGAAGCCAAGACGTCCCAAAAGATTGACTATAATCCGGGCGAAAGCGGAACGCTGATCATCAATGTCGAAGAGACCCACAAAGGCGATCTCATCATGGTTCACGATCCTTTTCAGATTACCATACACAATAAAGGGCTCGAGGACTCAATGTGGGTCGTGGCATCCCTCCGGCCCGTCATTGTGGTTGGCAAAGGCAATCCCAAGAAAATTGTTGGGCTTAAAAGTCTCGGGGAAAAAGGGCTCCGTATCATCCTGACCCATCCCCAATACTCCACCATGGGCCATATGGTGCCCGTTATGACCCGGAAGGCGGGAAACTGGGACGCTGTCAAGGCCAACGTGGTTACCGAGACACGCAGTGGGGCTGAAGCCGCCAATGCGGTAAGTCTTGGCACTGCAGACGCGGCAATTGTCTGGAACGCGGTGGCTTATCTGCGTACGGACAAGCTCGATACGGTCAGCATCGAGCCGGCATACCGCCTGCAAAAAGGGGTGGACGCCATTACTTCCGCCACCTATGGCACTATTGACATGGGCGAAATCCGGGTCACTCTTTCCACGCTCAAATGTTCCAAACACGCGGCCGAGGCCAAGGCCTTTGCCGAATTCTGCGCTTCACCCGAAGCGGAGAAAACATGGAAGGAGTTCGGGTTTTGCATCTGCAATAAAAAGAAACCATAGGCCTGAAATCATTGTAGATTGGTTGTTTTATTCACTCAATAGTTCAGGGTGAGAGAACCCATAACAGTGAATGGCGCAACCGGCTGGTAAGATGTTTTCAATGTCTTATAGTCGGAAGTACTCATCAAAGCCACATCTTTTCGATTGAGTATATTCATGAATGTCGCGGCAAGCTCAACATTGCGGAATTTGAACAGATCGTGATTATAGGATATGTCAATATCGAAGGCGGTTGAGGCGTTGATTTTCTCGTTATGCAAAACATCGCCATAGCGCACCGACGTATAGCGTAGAATCGGCGACACTGCAATTCCGGCGATTTTATAACTCGCCAGGGCCTTGGCCAGAAATTCAGGTGCATCGGGCACCTGGAAGTTTTTAATGTGTAGCATGCTGCTGTCCTTGTCGGAATTGATGTCCTGGCTGAAATAAAACCGGTTATACGAAAAGGAACCGTAACAGGAAAAATTCTTGAACGGATTCACCTTTAGTTCGATCTCTGCTCCATAAGCCGCGGCACTTGCATCGTTGCGCGGATAGGTCGCCCCTAGCGCCGCGTCGTAAAGCACCGCCTGTTTATTATTGTGGATTGAATAATAGACCGTGGGAACCATGCTCCACCGATCCGCGGCATGCCTGAGACCAAGTTCAAAATTATCGGAACATTCCATTTCACGGTCTTTCCAAAGTTGATCGAAGGTGATTCCCGCTGCCTGGAATGTGCTGCGCTGGGACATGAAATAAGGGTAAATGTCAACATGTGTGACAAAGTTTTTCCCATACGCAAGATGAAGGGATGTTTGACGAGTCACGACGCCCGTCAGCGTCGCATTGGGCAGCACCTGCGTTAGCACTTTAGGATTCCTGGCGCTTGCCGCTTCGTCTATTACCGGATTCCGGCTCAATGCGTCTTCATGCTCCACATCACCCCAGGCGCTGTCCGCTTTGTAAGTGATGATGGAAGGAAGTTGGAAGCGCACATATTTTAATCCTCCGTCGAGAATCAAGGGACCCACTGAATATTTAGCGGTTAAAATCGGAGAGTGCATCTCGTAACGCGAATCGTTCGACAGGATCGAATACTTATCAAAGGTAAGTTTTCCCGCCGTAACCTTGTAGAGTTTCCAGGAAGTGGGTGGGCCGGGCCGTTTCTGGTTATGGTATAGATAACCCACGCTGTAATCAATTCCCGCCAGCCTACTGCGGAATTGAGTCAAACCGCCAAAAAGGCTGTGATCCATATCCCAGCGCCGAATACGGTTTTGACCATTGGGTTGGGTCACGGTTTCAAGATAGTATCCTTCGTCACTCCAGAAATAGGGTTTGACGGTGAATTTCGCGTTCTCTGAAAGCTTAACCATCGCATTGCCAAGGAACATATAATCTTCAAATTCATTGCGGTTATAGTCATAGCAATAGTAATCATTGGGGTCACGGCTGAAATCCAAGTTATAATTGGCGTCCATGTTGGAAATTTGAGTGTAAGTCAGGGGCCGGTAGGTGTTCAGTTTCAGCTTATTGTAAATTCCAAAGGCCTCCAAGGTGACCCGGTCGCCGATGGTATTGGTTAATCCAAGCATCACGTTGTTTCTGTCGGTATTTCCGTCACCTTTCCATTTGTCAGCATAAGTATTGGAGTAGGACGCGAACCCTTTAGTATTGAAATGTTTACCGGTGTTAACCCAAGTTCGACAACTATGTTTGAAAAATGCCTTTTTTAAGCTGCTTTAGCCGTTTTCACGAAAAAGTTTTCACTACAAATTGCATTTTGAGAGTCTTTTCGGGAGTTGCAGTCCAAGGCGATGCAATAGAATTTG
>JAZDKP010000226.1:0-3415 GCA_043802925.1 Fibrobacterota bacterium
GATAAGGCCGCCCCCGGTAAAGTCGCCAGCGGAACCGGCTACTGCGGAAACGGAGGATGCCGGTGACTCTTTGCCGGACTATTCCGTCTTTGAGGACACCGGGTACACAGATTGAGGAATCTACCGGACGGAACACTGGCGGAGCTTTGCGCTTTGGGGTTGATTTCAGGGAGGTTCGCAGTCTATCTTAACCCCGGGAAGGTTCAGGCGTTGATTTCACGGGCGGGGAACGGGTGTTTCCGGCGAATCGGGCGGTAGGCTTGGAAAACGACGGTTTACGGAACGGCGAAAATGGAATTTCCTATCAGTTTATCGTGACGCTGTGGCGCGGATATTCGTTGTAGACCCCCATCTTATAAGAGGCCTCCGCCTGTTTGAGGGAATCGCCCTCAAAGCCCATCCGGAAGTTCCCGGCGGTGATGCGCTTGAATTTCATTCCCGCGAAATTGGTCACCGTGTCGGCCGTGGGAATGGCGGCCCAGGACGATACTCATGATTTTGCGCCGCATGGGAGCCTCCGGTTATTTAACCAATAATATCTTCAGCGTTTTCTCAAACCCGCCCCGACCGGCCAGCCTGGCCACATACAGCCCGCTCGGAAAGCCTTGGCCGTCCCACCCGACCTGCCCGGAAGCGCTCTTGAGCGCGGTCGTGAAAACCCGTTCGCCTTTCAAGTTCAGAATGGAAAGCGTGCCGTCCTTTCCGAACGGCAGGGAATAACGGATCACGGTTGAAGGATTGAACGGATTGGGAAAAGCCGTCAGCCTTTTGTCATAAAACGCCGCCGCATCGACCGGGATACCGGTGATAAGCGTGGCATGCCGGACTTCAACGTCATCTATCCAGACACTGTTGTCGTTTGAACCGCACTGGAAGTTTATCCGGAGTTCAGTGGATGACGGACCGTCATAAATAAAGGGGTAATACCCGAAAATCTGCACCGAGGTATCCAGATTGACTGCTTGTGACCAGTAGCCCGTCCAGGGACTGCCATGCAGATGAATGGCGGCTGTGAGGGCCCGCGTTCCCGATGATTTCGCCTTAAAACGGACAAGGTAGGGCTCACCGGGAACCAAGTACAGGCCGGATTGATAAAATTGCACTTGGGTGGCGCCGCCGCCCCCGTCAGTGACGGACACTTTGGCCATGCCGGCATCCGTGGACAAAGAAGCCGATGCGCCGTCGGTATAGAAAGTCCAACCCGTTGTTCCAGAGGTAAAGCCGGGGTTTGAAATCAGGTTAACCGAATCCGGCGTAAGGGTGCCCGTGCTCGGGGCGATCCGTATCTCAGCCGTGTCGACCACCGGGCCTTGAAAAGTCTGGTATAGAACCCGGATACGAGCCAGGCCAACGGACAACCCCGTGATCTTGGGACCATTCGCTCCTGCGACAGCAGGGTCCAGGGACAAGTACTGGCAATGATTAGTCACGGTATCCGAGCTTCCGTTGCTTCTGCCGGCCACAACAAGGAGTTGCGTGGAAAGCATGACTTCAATGACCGAATCCGCCGGGTAAGTTTCGAACGAGGTCACAGGTACCGTATCAGGAGCGATACTTTCGAAATAATCGTGCATGGCGTCGATTCTGTCGGTGTTGGGCGTCCCGTCCGGGTTCCGGGTGGGAATGGCCCAGCCCCCTTCGATATTTTCATTCCAGGCGTAAAACATGGCGACATTGGCCTCGGCGATGGAGGGGTTGGCATTGGTCCATTGCACCACGGTGCGGAGCCGGTTGATGATTTCACTTACGCCCGGCGCATCAGACCCGCCGAAAGCGCCCCAGGGCGCCGGATTGTCCGCGCGCGGGGCGATATTATAACCAAAGCTGGCGGAAGGCACCACCTTGGCGCCCCAACTCGCCCAGTCGGTCCCTCCCCCGTAACCTCCACAGGCGTCAACATCATAGGACTGACCGTCCATTTTAACAAGATAAGGGTTCGGCAGGCCCGCGCTTTGCGCGCTGTCCCGCAATTCGGCCAATTCCGCGTTAGACCCTGACCATTGAAACTCAAATACAAGGGGTCGGCCGCCCAGGACCGTCTGGTAGTTTGATTCCTTCATGTAGCCCACATACCGCATGACCCGCTGGGTCCAGCTTTCCCTCGGTCCTGCCGCGCCGTTGCACAGGATGACGCAATAGTTTATCCGGTCCTTGTAAACGCTGTTCGCCATGGTTTCATGGTACCAGTTCAGGCAGAAATCAGGGTCGTTATAATCCACAAAGGCCCAGAAATCAATCCCGGCCCTCTCGGCATAAAGGATTTCCTGGTCCCGAACGCTTTGATGGTGGTTTGTTCCGGAGACGCATTCAAATCGGTAGGCGAAGTCGCGGGCGATGGCCAGATTGGCGGAATGGGCGGTCATTCCGGTAAAATCATTCAACTCGTCCTCGAAGACGGTCCGCCCGTCGCCTGTGTTCACCTCCAGGCGCATGAGCTGCACCGCATCCGGGCTGCCTGTGGTGCGCGTCATCAGTATCTTGAGATACCGGTAATTCCGGCCATACAGGGGCCAATAATAATTGCCATCCAGATAATAATTGACCTTCAGCCAGCTTTGATCCGCCGTCGGGCCAGAGCGGTCGTATACGTCGTCCACATAGTATTCGCCGGTGGACGGGTAATGGCCCACCACTAAAGGTAAGCCTGAAAAGGCTTCAAAATTGCTTCCGTCCGTTGAAAAGAGCAGCCGGACGTCGCTTGCGGTATTTTTCCCCGCGTCAGCGCGGTCAAAGGCCGCCTGCAGGCAAAAGCCCACGATTTCCGCGGGAAATTGATAAACACATTCAGCCGTATCCAGGGTCGAACGGGTCAACCGCCCGGTGTCGTTATAGGCATGAGTGAAAAACGGGCGCAAATGGGCCCAGCTTGGCGGCGTGGCCGACTGCCTTTCCGCGTAATAGCCGGTCATGCCGTTCCAGGCGTCCCAGTTGACTGCGCCGATAATGGGCTTCTGGCAAAAAGCACCGGCCGCGGGCAGAAGCAGGGCAAAGAACAATAATATGAAACTGTTTCCGTGGGCGTTCATGTGCGATCCTTTCACGTGAAATCACTTCATCAGCATCAGGGGCTTTCCCATCTTGTCGAGCTGCGCGAGCTCGTCGCGGTCCTGGGTATGGAGCCCTCGTTTGGCGTCGATGATCCAGACGAGAAGGTCGGCTTCGTAGGGGGCCTCATCGGCCACCCGGTTGACCGAGGCCGCGAGCCGGCCCGCGGCCGGGCCTTTCCCGGGCGTGTCGATGAAAATAATCTGCCGGTCACCTTTTGTCAGGACCCCCAGTACGCGCGTGCGCGTGGTCTGCGGCTTGTCCGAAACAATGGAGACTTTTTTCCCGAGCAGCCGGTTCAGGAGCGTGGATTTTCCCGCGTTCGGCCGGCCGAGAAGGGCCACCGTGCCGCCGTAGGTCTTTGTGTTTT